>NZ_CP166871.1:3047673-3352441 GCF_041379045.1 Thalassotalea ponticola | reverse complement strand
TGAACGCCTGTTCTGAAAATTCACCGGGCTTGGCCATGCGAATTCGGTCGATAGAGACGACGTGGTTTAACAACATGTCGAGAATGACAGGGCCACCGTGACCTTGTAGCTCGAGTACATCTTCACCGGTAAACGAGTTTGGACCTTTAAAGAACAAGGCGATACCTTGGTCTATGACTTGGCCTTGCTGATCGTAAAATGGCAAGTACTGTGCTTGTCGTACTTTTGGTACGCATTTTAAAACGCGTTCGGCAGCCGTGGTTGCTAATGGCCCAGATACGCGGATTATCCCCACACCACCTCGTCCTGGTGCGGTCGCTTGGGCTGCTATGGTTTCGGTATTACTGTTTATTTGTTCAGACATAGTCAGGGTCTATCGTGATACATGTCTTGGATTATAAACGATTAATAACTAGCTGAACCATATTGGCATAAAAAAAGACCTGCGGATGCAGGCCTTTTTCTGTGTAGCGATGGCGATTACGCCTTAGCTTTTGCGTCTTCTTTTTCAATCGACTTAAAGATAACCAGCATTTGAATAATGGTGATTACGTTTGATACAAGCCAGTAAAGTACCAGACCTGATGGGAACCATAAGAAGAATACGGTAAAGAATACAGGCATCCACTGCATCATTTTTTGTTGCATGGGATCTGTGGTCATTGCCGGTTGAAGTTTTTGCATCAACCACATCGACGCACCCATCAACAACGGTAGAATAAAGTACGGATCTTTACTTGATAAGTCATTAATCCACAGACCAAATTCGGCATGGCGCAATTCTACTGATTCAATAAACACCCAGTATAAAGCTAAGAAAATAGGCATTTGAATAAGCAATGGTAAACAACCACCGGCAGGGTTTACTTTTTCCTTGCGGTAAAGTTCCATCATTGCTTGTGACATTTTTTGACGATCGTTACCGTAGCGCTCTTTCAATGCAGCCATTTTAGGCTGAATCTTGCGCATTTTCGCCATCGATGTGTACTGTGCTTTGGTTAACGGGTACAACAACATTTTAACGATGATAGTAATGACGATAATCGCCACACCCCAGTTAACCACCAGTGATTGAATTTTCAACAGTAGCCAGAACAGCGGTTGAGAAATCATCCAAAGGAAGCCGTAGTCGACGGTAAGGTCCAAACCTTCAGCGAGTTGTTCAAGTTTACTTTGATCCTTAGGACCGACGTAGAACTTCGCTTCAATCGTCTTTTCAGCGTTAGCGGCAATCGTTTCTACCGGAGCTTTAAAACCGATCACGGCTTCGCCATTATTACTGAGAAAGCGCGTGTAAAGTTGGTTGGTTTGTTGTTGATTTGGAACCCATGCTGAAACAAAGTAATGCTGCAACATACCAACCCAGCCACCGCGAGTGGTTTCGTTTAAGTTGGCATCTTCAATGTCGTCGAAGTCGTATTTTTCGTAGCGCGTTTCCGACGTAGAGTAGGCTGCACCGCGGTAAGTTGGCATCATCATTGATGATTCGCTGTCGATATACGCCGACTGTTTTAATTGACCGTATAATTGAACAGAAGCCGCTGTATCGGTGTTGTTTACCACTTTGTGGTTAATCGCGATGTCATAAGCACCTCGCGCTAAAACAAACTGCTTGATGTAGCGGATGTCGCCTTGGTTAAAGGTTAACTCTAACGTTACGCTGTCTTCACCTTCAACTAAGCTAGCTTGCTCAGAGCTCGCCACATAGGTTGGTCGACCGTTTGCACTGGCATCGGGACCTTGCGCACCAATTAAGCCACTTTGAGCAACATAGGTAAAACCTTGCTTGGTTAAAATAGGCATGGCAATACCACTGCCTTGCTCGGTTTCATAAGCCAGTAAATTGGCTGCAACGATGTCGCCGCCTTGGGTGTCTATTTTAAGTTCCAGTACATCACTGGTCAGGGTAACGATACCACCGGCTGTCGCTACTTGGTTAATTTCCTCTGTGGTATCTGTTGATGACGGCACAAACTCAGCATTGCTGTTATTAGCGCTATCTACCTGAGGAATTTGTTGAGTTGTTTCTGTTGGTTGTTGAACAGGGGCATTATCAACCTGCCACTGTTGGAACAGTAAAAAACTGACCACCAACAAACCGACAAAAAGTAAACCGCGTTGTGATTCCATAGTGTGTTAATTCTCTTATTTCGATTTTGGAACGGGATCATCGCCACCCGCATGTAACGGATGACATTTTAATATACGTTTCATTGCTAACCAACAGCCTTTTACTACGCCAAAACGCTTAATTGCTTGTATGGCATAGGTGGAACACGTTGGGTTAAATCGGCAATTTTTACCTAAACATGGACTTAACCATCGCTGGTAGGCTTTTATGGGGGCAATTACGAGCTTTTGTGCCGTTGTTTGATTTTCCGCCATATATTTTCCAATTGCTGATTTATCAAAGCATTATCAAGCTGATCAATACCTGACTTTACCATAACAACGAGATCAACGGCAGGTAAATTATGCTGATTTTGGCGAAAACTTTCGCGAACGATGCGTTTTATTCTATTGCGGCCAACGGCAAGTTTTACCCGCTTTTTGGCAATAGCCATACCTAATCGAGGTTTATCTGAAGTGTTGGTAGTAATGAGGACAGTAAAGTGTTTTGAGCCAAAACGAGAAGGATTGTCAAATACTTGTTTGAAATGACCAGGAGTCACTAGACGTGACTCCCGATTAAATTCATAGCGACCCATGAGGGTTACTTCCTTATATAAGGTATATAAGGATTACGCGCTAAGCTTAGCACGGCCTTTTGCACGGCGACGTGCAATTACAGCGCGACCGTTCTTAGTTGCCATGCGAGCACGGAAACCGTGAGTACGCTTACGCTTTAGTACTGATGGTTGAAAAGTTCTTTTCATGATACTTTTTCCTGTTTGTCCGTTTGGTTTGTTTGCTTCTCGAAAACAAACGTTTTCGGAGCACAGTGGTAAAAATTGAGGGCGAATTCTAAATATAAAGACACCTAAAGTCAACGATTAATATAGAAAAAACTGTAGAAAATATCCGCAATTTATTAGTGAGGATCGTCTGATCGTTATAAATGTGATCCTATCGATCCCTTGCAACCGCTAGCGGATCATTGCCAACAGTGGGCTGTGCAGTGATTTTATCGAGCCCGCGATGTGCACTTCGTCCACAGTTTTATAACAACGCAGGTGGTGTGAGTTGATAACTTTTGCCGCATCCGCTGTTGGCAATTATCTACAGGCGCGTTAAAAGCATTTGTTTAGTCAAAAACTGACTTTTTAAAAAGTCATATATATCAATGTAATAAGAGCTTTTTTTGGAGAAAGATAAAATAAATATTTTTGCCGTATTGCACTTGTGGATAACTCGGGTGATAATGGCCTAATTGGCAAAACACAATAACTAAAAAGATCGTTTCTAGCCTTCTCGTATACCATTCGATCGGCACAACATGTGGGCCCTGTCTGTGGCACTCCGTGCGTTGATAAAATCGATCGAGTCTCTATACCAGCACGTTTCCTTTTTAAGAGCAGAAACAGTGATCACTTACAGGAGTTTTTGAGTGGAACATTCACTCTGGCAAAGTTGTTTATCAGTTCTCGAAGAAGAGCTACCCGCACAGCAATTTAGTATGTGGATTCGTCCGCTTCAATGTGTGGTTGAAAATAACACGATGACCTTATACGCACCGAATCGCTTTGTCCTTGATTGGGTGAGAGAAAAATACCTGGCTCGGATCACACAATTGATCAGTATGGCAGATGCTAATCCGCCAGAAGTTCGCTTTGACGTCGGCAGTAAACCAGTGCAAACCACATCTGCGGCAAGCGAAGTGGCGCAAAATTTTGCTGCCAGCAGCCAAGCGCCAGTAAAAAGTAACCATGACGCAGTTGAGCCAAACATTCCCAAAACGACTAACGTAAGAGATAAGTACACGTTTGATAATTTTGTCGAAGGTAAATCAAATCAGTTGGCGCGTGCCGCTGCATCACAAGTTGCCGACAACCCAGGACAAGCATATAACCCTCTGTTTATCTACGGTGGCACCGGTTTAGGTAAAACGCACTTATTGCACGCAGTTGGCAATGGTATCTTACTTAATAATCCAAAAGCCAAGATTGCCTATATGCACTCTGAACGCTTTGTTCAGGATATGGTCAAAGCGTTGCAAAATAATGAAATTGAAAAGTTCAAGCAATACTATCGCAGTGTTGATGCTCTTTTGATTGACGATATTCAATTTTTTGCCAATAAAGAGCGAACGCAAGAAGAATTCTTTCACACCTTTAATGCCTTGTTAGAAGGCAATCAGCAAATTATTTTAACCAGTGACCGATACCCGAAAGAAATCAGCGGCGTTGAAGATAGATTAAAATCGCGCTTTGGCTGGGGACTTACCTTGGCGATTGAACCGCCTGAATTAGAAACTCGTGTCGCCATATTGAAGCGCAAAGCGCAAGAAAGTAACATTAATCTTGCCGATGAAGTCGCGTTTTTTATCGCCAAAAGATTGCGCTCAAATGTACGAGAGCTCGAAGGCGCGTTAAACCGAGTGATTGCCAATGCCAACTTTACTGGTCGACCGATTACCATTGATTTTGTCCGCGAAGCGTTACGTGACTTGCTCGCGCTACAGGATAAATTAGTAACCATTGATAATATTCAACGCACGGTAGCGGAGTATTACAAAATTAAAGTGGCGGATATTTTATCGAAACGTCGAAATAGATCGGTGGCTCGTCCGCGACAAATCGCTATGGCGTTAGCAAAAGAATTAACCAATCACAGTTTACCGGAAATTGGCGACGCGTTTGGCGGACGAGATCACACTACGGTATTACACGCGTGTCGAAAAGTGAAAGAACTGCGCGAAGAAACACACGACATAAAAGAAGATTACGCCAACCTTATAAGAACACTATCATCGTAACAGGGGATATTAATAATGAAATTTTCGTTAGCTAGAGACGTACTGTTAAAACCTTTATTATTGGTTTCTGGTGCGGTTGAACGTAAGAGCACATTACCTATCCTTGGTAATATCCTACTGGATGTTAGTGGGCAGTCACTTACTATGATAGCTACTGATTTAGAGCTTGAGATGGTATCTAGTACCGAGGTTAATAACCAAGGTCCAGATGGTAAAGTGACCGTACCAGCGCGTAAGTTACTGGATATTTGTAAGAGTATGCCTGACAGTGCGCAAATAGAATTTAGTTTAGACGGTGATACCATCCACATTGTTTGTGGACGTTCCCGCTATTCGCTTGCCACGTTGCCAGCCAGTGATTTTCCCAATATTGAGTCTTGGCAGGGCGACGTAGAGTTTTCGCTTCACAAGTCGCAATTGTTGCGCTTGATTGAAAGTACGCATTTTTCAATGGCCAACCAAGATGTTCGTTATTACCTCAATGGTATGTCGATTGAAACTGAAAATAATGAAATTCGCTCAGTGGCAACCGATGGGCATCGCTTGGCGATATGTAAAATTGTCAACGACCAATTATCATTACCGGCGCGTCAAGTTATTGTTCCGCGCAAGGGGATTTTAGAAATCATCCGCTTGCTCGACCCTGTCGATGAAGATGTGAAGGTATTGCTTGGCAGTAATCACATTCGCATTTTAGATACCGATTTTTCCTTTACCAGTAAACTCGTTGATGGGCGCTTCCCTGATTATCGTCGCGTGTTACCGCGTAACGGTGATAAAATACTGGTTACTGAAAAAGAAGGGTTGAAACAAGTCCTATCGCGAGCGTCGATATTGTCTAATGAAAAGTTCAAAGGCGTGCGGTTAAACTTTTCGAGTAACGAATTGAAAATCACAGCGAATAACCCTGAACAGGAAATGGCTGAAGAGTATCTGGAAATAGACTTTCCGTATGAGCCTTTAGAGATTGGTTTTAACGTGAGTTATATTTTGGATGTTTTAAACGCGATAAAAGAAGACCAGGTTAAATTTACACTGTCAGATGCTAATTCTAGTGTCGTCGTTGAGGGTAGCGAAACGGGCGAAGCACTGTATGTGATCATGCCGATGCGCTTGTAGTGGGTAATGAGCATACAGAGTTTAACGCTAAACCAGTTTCGCAATTTAGCTAATAGTAATCTGAATTTTTCACCATCGTTAAACGTTATTATTGGCGATAATGGCTCTGGCAAAAGTAGCTTACTCGAAAGTATTTTTTTTCTCGGCCACGGTAAGTCGTTTCGCACCGCTAAAATTGAGCAATTGATTCAAACGGAGCAAGCGAATTTTGTTGTTAGCGCCAAAGATGATCTCAATCATCAGCTAGGTGTTAAGCGGGGGCGACAGGGCGACATTCAAATCCGAATCAATGGTGATAGTAAATATCGGTTGTCGGATTTAGCCAAGCACGTAGCAGTACAGGTTATCACGCCAGAAACATTTCGATTGTTTTTTGGCGGCCCTAAAGAACGACGAAAGTTTGTCGATTTGGGGTTGTTTCACGTGGAACATTCATATGTGAATCTTTGGCGTGAATTTAAAAAAATTCTAGTTCAGCGCAATGCGTGTTTAAAGCAACGCATAGGTGGACAACAGTTAAGTTATTACAATCAGTTGTTTTGCCAACAGTCAGAGACGATAGCAAAAGCGCGTCAACATTACGTTGAACAACTGGCTGAAGAGCTAAATAAGTGGCTCGAGATCATTATGCCGGTACTGGCTGATAATATCTCGCTACATTATCAGCGAGGTTGGAGTAGCTCTCGAAGCTTATCGGACTTACTCAATGATAACTATGAACGCGAACTAAAATATGGCTACAGCTTGTTTGGCGCACATAAATTTGATTTGCAGTTTAGTTATAACAAGCAACCGGTGGAACAAATATTATCGCGCGGTCAGCAAAAATTATTTTTAATGGCTTTGACTATCGCGCAAGCGAACTTGATTTATCAAAGCCAAAAAATTGCACCAATCATTCTTATTGACGATATTGGTGCCGAATTAGATAAGCATTCTCGGACGGTATTAGCTGAAGCTATAGCACAATTACATTGTCAGCTTTTTATTACCGCAATAGAACAAGATGCTTTGGATGCTATGCTTCCACAGCAACATAATTATAAGATGTTTCACGTGAAACATGGCGTAGTAACGGAAATAACGCAAGGCGAAAAAACATGAGTGATGAAAAAGATTATGACTCGTCCAGTATTAAAGTCTTAAAAGGCTTAGATGCTGTTCGTAAAAGACCTGGTATGTACATCGGTGATACCGATGACGGTACCGGCTTACACCATATGGTTTTTGAGGTGCTTGATAACTCAATCGATGAAGCCTTAGCCGGCCACTGTAAAGATATCATTGTAACCATTCACGCAGATGGTTCTGTGTCAGTTAAGGATGATGGTCGTGGAATTCCTACCGATATTCACCCTGAAGAAGGGGTTTCTGCTGCCGAAGTTATTTTAACGGTATTGCACGCAGGTGGTAAATTTGGTGGTGAAGACTCGGGCTATAAAGTGTCTGGTGGTTTGCACGGTGTTGGTGTTTCTGTTGTAAATGCGTTGAGTGAAAAGCTTGAGCTAACAATACGCCGCGCGGGCAAGGTTCACGAGCAAACATACGCGATGGGTGAACCACAGGCGCCGTTAAAAGAGGTGGGTGAAACCGATAAAACCGGTACAACCGTGCGCTTCTGGCCGAGTGAAGAAACCTTTACCAACGTTGTCTTTCATTACGATATCTTAGCAAAACGCATTCGTGAATTATCATTTCTTAATTCAGGTGTATCAATTAAGTTGCTTGACGAGCGCGATGGTCGCGAAGACCACTTCTTTTACGAAGGCGGTATTCAGGCATTCGTTGACTACTTAAATACCAACAAGAACCCTGTAAATGACGAGATATTCTATTTTGACCTAGAGCGTGAAGATGGCATCGTCGTTGAAGTGGCTATGCAGTGGAACGATGGCTTCCAAGAAAACATATACTGTTTCACCAACAACATCCCGCAAAAAGATGGCGGTACGCATCTAAGTGGTTTTAGAACGGCATTAACGCGCACTCTAAACAGTTATATGACTAAAGAGGGGCTCAATAAAAAAGCCAAAGGAGGTGGTGAAACCAACGCTACGGGTGACGATGCTCGCGAAGGCTTAACCGCGGTTATTTCGGTGAAAGTTCCCGATCCTAAGTTTTCATCGCAAACCAAAGATAAATTGGTTTCCAGTGAGGTGAAAACCGCTGTAGAGCAGGCCATGGGTGAAAAGCTAGGCGACTACTTATTGGAAAACCCAGGTACCGCTAAAACCATCATTATGAAGATCATTGATGCGGCTCGCGCTCGTGAAGCGGCGCGCAAAGCGCGTGAAATGACCCGCCGTAAAGGTGCTCTTGATATTGCAGGTTTGCCAGGGAAGTTAGCAGATTGTCAGGAAAAAGACCCAGCTCTTTCAGAACTGTATATAGTGGAGGGTGACTCTGCGGGTGGTTCAGCCAAGCAGGGACGCAATCGTAAAAACCAAGCAATCCTACCGCTTAAAGGTAAAATTCTTAACGTTGAAAAAGCGCGTTTTGACAAGATGATTTCATCTGCCGAAGTTGGTACCTTAATTACCGCGCTTGGATGTGGTATTGGTCGTGATGAATACGATCCGGATAAAACCCGTTACCACTCAATCGTTATCATGACCGATGCCGACGTCGATGGTTCTCACATTCGAACGCTACTACTGACGTTTTTCTATCGCCAAATGCCAGAAATCATTGAGCGTGGTTATGTGTACATTGCTCAGCCTCCTTTGTACAAAGTTAAAAAAGGTAAGCAAGAACGCTACCTCAAAGACGATGAGCAAAAAGAACAGTATTTCACAACACTGGCGTTAGAAAATGCATCGATTCACGTCAATGAGAACGCTCCAGCGCTATCAGGTGTCGCGTTAGAAAACTTGTTTAACCAGTACCGAGATACCATGGCGATCATTAAACGTGTATCGCGCAACTATCCTGAAGAGATCTTGATGCAGTTGTTGCAAGTTGACGCCATCACCTCACAGAGCTTTGCTGAAAAATCTGCTGTCGAAGCGTGGAGCACGAATTTTATCAACCGTTTAGCTGACGCGGGTGATAACAGTTCTCACTATTCAGCAACGGTCGAACACGACCAAGAGCGCAATATTTACTATCCTGCGATTACCGTTAGAATGCATGGTATCGACAGTACCTACAACTTAGGTTATGACTTTATTAACTCGTCTGAGTTTAAAAAGATTATGGCTTTAAACGAGTCGATTAATGGCTTGATGGAAGAGGGCGCTTACGTTAAGCGCGGAGAGAAAGTTCAACCAGTATCAAGCTTCGAACAAGCTCGTGCATGGTTGCTTAAAGAGTCTGAGCGCGGTCAATATCTTCAGCGTTATAAAGGTCTGGGTGAGATGAACCCTGAGCAGCTATGGGAAACCACGATGGACCCAGAAACGCGACGCATGCTACAAGTTACAATCGAAGATGCTGTGGCAGCTGACCAATTGTTTAATACTCTGATGGGCGATCACGTTGAACCTCGTCGTGAGTTTATTGAGAACAATGCGCTAAACGTAGAAAACTTAGACGTATAGATTCAATACAAAACCGAAGTGTTTAATTAAAAGCCCAGCAATAGCTGGGCTTTTTGTTATCTACATTGTTGCCAACGGTAACATTTAAATCGCGCTGCTGACGTTGTGTTGCCTTATAGACAAAAGAGTTTTGTCGCTGTTGAAATATCTTCACTATACTGATTATGAGCGGTAAAAAATCACGAAGTAAATCCTTTACTTAATTGTAATTAGCGCTAGTCGATTTGAGCAACAATCGCTATAATTACCGGCATTTCTGTCAATTAATAAAACTGGTATTCATGAGCACATACGATATCAAAACATTTCAAGGCCTGATCCTACAGCTGCAGGATTACTGGGCCAAACAGGGCTGTGTTATTGTCCAACCACTTGATTTAGAAGTTGGGGCAGGTACATTCCATCCAATGACATTCTTGCGCTCAATTGGTCCAGAGCCAATGAGTAGTGCTTATGTTCAGCCGTGTCGTCGACCTACTGATGGTCGCTACGGTGAAAATCCAAATCGCTTACAGCATTACTATCAATTCCAAGTTGTGTTAAAGCCATCACCAAAAAACATTCAAGACTTGTACTTAGAGTCTCTGCGTCAATTAGGCATTGATACCCTTGTTCACGATATTCGTTTTGTCGAAGATAACTGGGAATCGCCAACGTTAGGTGCATGGGGGCTAGGCTGGGAAATCTGGCTTAATGGCATGGAAATAACTCAGTTTACCTACTTCCAGCAAGTTGGTGGCTTAGAGTGCGCTCCAGTGACCGGTGAAATCACCTACGGCCTTGAACGTCTAGCGATGTATATTCAAAACGTAGATAGTATTTATGACTTGGTTTGGACAGATGGCCCGATGGGTAAAATTTACTATCGCGATGTATTTCATCAGAATGAAGTTGAGCAATCTGCTTATAATTTTGAACACGCTAATGTTGACGCGCTATTTAATCAATTTGACGTTTGTGAGCAAGAGAGTCAAAAACTGATCGAACTTGGTTTACCGTTACCAGCTTACGAGCAAGTGATGAAAGCATCACATGCGTTTAACTTGCTTGATGCTCGCCACGCTATTTCTGTGACAGAACGCCAGCGTTATATTTTGCGCGTTAGAACTCTGGCAAAAGCTTGTGCACAAGCATACTATGCCGCTCGTGAAGAATTGGGATTCCCGCTTTGTAAAACACAGCAGGGCGAGGAGAAATAAATGACTACAGAAACTCTATTAGTTGAATTAGGAACAGAAGAACTACCACCAAAGGCGTTGAAAGGTTTAGCTAAGGCTTTCTTCCAGTCTATTGTCGAACAAATTGATGCGGCAGGTTTGGCTTATAGCCAAGGTAAGTGGTTTGCATCACCACGTCGCTTAGCCGTTAAACTAGACGACTTGGTTGCGGTACAAGAAGACAAGATTGTAGAAAAGCGCGGTCCAGCGGTTAATGTTGCTTTTGATAGCGATGGTAAGCCGACTAAAGCGGCTGAAGGCTGGGCTCGTTCAAACGGTATTACGGTAGAGCTAGCTGAGCGTTTAGTGACCGATAAGGGTGAGTGGTTACTGCATAAAGCGACTGAAAAAGGTCAATCTATCACTGAGTTGTTACCTAATATGGTGGCAACGGCGGTAAATAAGCTACCTGTACCGAAGCCGATGCGTTGGGGAAGCAGCCGCATTCAATTTATCCGTCCGGTACATACCATTACTATGATGTACGGTGCCGATGTTATCGGCGGCGACATTTTAGGTGTGGCGTCGAGCAATGTGCTTAAAGGCCATCGTTTCCATCACCAAGGTGATGTGACCTTAACTCACGCCGATAACTATGAAGATGCCCTTAAGCAAGCCTATGTCGTTGCTGATTACGATACCCGTCGCGCGCAAATCGTTGCTGACGTTAATGCAGCAGCAGAGCAATTAGGTGGCAAAGCCTTGCTCGATGACGAACTGCTTGATGAAGTTGTATCAATCAATGAGTGGCCATCTGTCTTGGTTGGTAGCTTTGATCAAGAGTTTTTGCAAGTTCCTGCTGAACCGCTGATTTACTCGATGAAAGATCACCAAAAATACTTCCCTGTGGAAGGGGCAAACGGTGAGCTATTAAATAAATTTATTTTTGTTACCAACATTGAGTCAAAACAACCTGAAGAAGTTATTAAGGGGAACGAGAAGGTTATCCGTCCTCGTTTAGCGGATGCAGAGTTCTTCTTTAAAACAGATAAAAAACACTCTTTAGAGTCGCGTTTAGCAAGCTTAGAAAGTGTTTTATTCCAAAAGCAACTTGGTACCTTAAAAGACAAGTCTGAACGCATTGCTGCGATGGCCAAACACGTTGCTCTGTGCTTGTCTGAAAACGCCGATAATGCCTACCGCGCTGGATTATTAAGTAAGACCGACTTGATGACGGAAATGGTATTAGAGTTCCCTCAGGTACAGGGTACCATGGGTAAGTATTACGCCCAACACGATGGTGAAGCTACTGATGTCGCGCAAGCCCTAGAAGATCAGTATCGCCCTCGCTTTGCTGGAGATGAACTACCAGAAGGCAATATTGGTGCCGCTGTCGCCATTGCTGACAAAGTGGATAGCCTAGTGGGCATCTTTGGCATTAACCAGCCGCCAAAAGGTGATAAAGATCCATTTGCCTTGCGTCGTGCCGCGATTGGTTTGATTCGTATTATCATTGAAAAACAGCTACCTCTAGACATTGCTGATCTTATCGATGTCAGCATTGCAAGTTACGGTGACAAGCTAACCAATGCCAATACCGCACAAGATGTGATTGATTTTGTAATGGGCCGCTTCCGTGCTTATTATCAAGAGCAGGGTATTAAGGTCGATGTGATTCAAGCGGTGTTAGCGAAAACACCAACCGCACCGTTAGATTTTGATCAAAGAGTAAAAGCGGTAAGTTATTTCCGAGAGTTAGAACAAGCACAAGCTCTAGCGGCCGCGAATAAGCGCGTTGGCAATATATTAGCGAAGTTTGATGGTGAGTTATTAACTCACTTTGATAATAGCTTAGCAACAGAGCCACAAGAGGTTGCTTTAGCGACGGCGTTTACCGCGTTATCGGGAGAGCTTGAACCTTTATTTGCTAATAAGGACTACAAGCAAGCGTTAACTCAGCTAGCAAGCTTACGTACCGTTATTGATGAGTTCTTTGATAATGTCATGGTAATGGCAGACGATGAAAAAGTTAAAGTTAATCGTTTAACGTTATTAAGCCAAATTCGCGAAAGTTTCTTCAATATTGCCGATATATCAGTATTGCAATAACGGTTAGTAAAGAGTCATAAATTAGAAAAGGAAGGTGCTTAACACCTTCCTTTTTTTATTCCCACCGAGTTACACAACCGCTGACAAATAGCGTCGACTGATAATCATCGAGTTAAATTGAATTGCTCAACCAGAGGCGAGGGATAGTATCCGATTGTCGCGTGATCAGCGCGAATTGAACGGTTGGTGGTTTACCGTAGCCTAAATACTTAAAAGGCGTCTTTGTACTTGACTGCGCGCGCAAGAGCAACGATGATGGGGTCGATAGCGGTTAACGCTTTCGGATTAAATAGCGATACGTCTTGTTATCGACTTCTTTGGCTACTAGGTCGTGTTCCATAAACTCACAGAAGCTTGGGATGTCACGGGTTGTTGATGGGTCGTCGGCTAGTACTAATAGCGTTTCGCCGACAGCGATTTTGCGAATGTTCATACGCACCATCATCACCGGCTCGGGACATCTGAGACCCAGTGCATCTAACGTATGGTCGGCTTGAGAAAATAAAGAATCAGACATAACCAAAGATTTCGTAGAGTAATAAAACCGTTATTTTAATCGATTGGCGTTAAATTGAAAATCGTTGTTTACAAAACATCGTATATTGTGGAGCCTGCGTATTTATGTTGTTGTTCAAGCCCATTATTGTTGTCGCTTTTGCCGCCTTGCTGCCATCTGTGCAAGCCGAGCAAAATCCCCCTATAACTGAACTGCGTGAAAGCTACATTCACGCCTCTAAACAAGACTGGGATCTTGATAGCCAAGCTTATCTGCAAAAACTGGATGAACTTAAAACGTATCCACTTAAACCATATTTCCAGCTTGAACAACTACAGCGTTACATTCACCTTGACTATGAGCCGCAAATTGCTTCGTTTATAGAGCAGCATCAAGATACGCCATTAGATTGGCCCTTGCGAGGCCCATGGCTACGCTATTTAATCAGCGAAAACCAAGCGCAGCGCTTTTTAACATATTACCGACCGACGAGAAATAAATACCTTGTTTGTCAGTATCACAATTATCAATTGGGTAATAAGCAACACACTGAACAATGGCACAAGGACATCGAACGCTTGTGGTTAACAGGGAAGTCGCTACCGAAAAGTTGTGACCCCGTGCTGTCAAAGTGGCGTCAACAAGGACATTTAACCAACACATTACTTTGGCAGCGAATTTTATTATCGCACCAACAACGCAGTTACTCATTGATGCGTTATTTGGGGCGTCAACTTCCTGCAAGCGAGCAATACTTGTGGTCACTTTGGCAAACACTGCGCAAGCAACCTAGTGCGGTAGTCGATTTAACTGCGTTTAAGCGTGGCAATAGGCAAGAGGGTATGTTGATCACGTACGCTCTTAGACGCTTGGCGTTTGCCGATGAAGTGTTGACGCTCAATGTTTACCAACAAGCAGTAGAGCAAAACAGATTAACAGAGCAACAGCAAAAGTCAGTACTGGCAAGGTTACTACCAGCGGTTGCAGGGTCAACCGATGCTCAAGCGATTGCGTGGTATCAACGCCAGCACCCCGAACTTATCAGTGAAAGCGCATTGCAATACAAACTGGCAAGTCACATTCAACACCAAGATTATCACGCTGCTTTGCAGGAATTAGAGCGCTTAACCGAAGAGCAAAAACAAGACAGGCAATGGCAATACTGGCAAGCGCGCATTTATCAGTTGGTGGGTAAACAGCAGCAAGCTGATGAGATTTACCAAACGCTAGCACAAGCGCGAAGTTTTTATGGCTTTTTAGCAGCGGCTCACGCCGGCAATGAGAGTGCGTTAAACCACCAGCCATTGGCCGTGTCAGAAATTAACATTGATCAATTCGCTCATCCACAGGCGGGTAAACGCGCACTTGAGTTATTTGAGTTAGAGCGTTACCACCAAGCCCGCAAAGAGTGGCACTTTTGGCTCAGCCAACTTCCGTCAGAGCAGCGGATTAAAGCGGCTAAGCTAGCGTTTAATCATGGCTGGTATGACAGGGCGATTTTGGCGTTGACCAAGAGTCGTGAGAACAATGATTTAGACGTCCGCTTTCCGATGCCATTAAAACAGGTATATGCGGATAACGCAGCGCAATACGATGTAAATCCAGCCTGGGCATACGCGATCACTCGCAAAGAAAGTATTTTTATGAGTGATGCTATTTCATCGGCAGGAGCGCTTGGTTTGATGCAAATACTACCGAGTACCGCGCGTTATATAACCGGCGATAAAAGTGTCAGCAAAGGCCACCTACTAAACGCCAAAAACAACGTTGATATCGGCTTTAGGTATTTAAAGTATTTATTGCAGAAGTTTGACAACAATATTGTTTTAGCCACAGCAGCATACAATGCCGGGCCGCATAAAGTAACGCGGTGGCTAAAAGAGTCTCCATCGATGACTATGGAAAAATGGATAGAAACCATACCCTACAAAGAAACTCGTAACTACGTTAAAAGTGTGCTCGCTTTTACAGAGATATATATGCATAAACTCGGTCAGAAGCAGTCGGCATTTAGTGACATTATTGGACGACAAATTCACGAGCAGTAGATGAGTGTGTTATCATGAGCGACACATTTAACAACAAGATATTGGATATGACAGAATTGCAACAAAACTTCGCTGCGCATATTGCTGAATTGCAAAATCGCACCCACACCATATTGGAACGAGTCGTAGATATCGATCTACTGTGTATTCACGCTGGTAAAGCGCTTAGTGTCTTTCTGGACGATATGTATTATCCGTTTAAAACCAATCCACACTTTAAAGCGTGGCTACCGGTAACAGAAACTCAAAATTGCTGGTTAATGGTCAATGGTAAAGATAAGCCAGTTCTTGTGTTTTATCAGCCAACCGATTTTTGGCATAAGGTGACTCAATTAGAAGATAGCTATTGGACACCATTCTTTGACATAAAAATAATTGCCAAACCTGACGAGGTAACCTCTGTGTTACCAAGCATCAAAGACAATATTGCTTATATCGGTGCACATCAAGAGTTGGCTCGCGACTTAGGTTTTAGTCATATTAATCCGAAGTCAATTATCGACTTCTTTCACTATCATCGAGTTTACAAGACAGACTACGAGCTCGATTGCTTACGCCAAGCAAATAAGCTTGCTGTCGCTGGTCACACAGCGGCTAAAAACACCTTTTTGGCCGGTGGTAGTGAGTTTGATATTCAACTGGCGTACTTAGCAGCTGCGGGTCAAAGTGAAAACGAAATGCCGTATGACAATATCGTTGCACTAAATGAAAACTGTGCAATTTTGCATTACACCGATCTAGAAAAGCAAGTACCGCAACAGCACCGCTCATTTTTGATTGATGCAGGAGCGAGTTTCAATGGTTATGCTGCGGATATTACCCGTACGTATGCCAAGTCGGATAATGAGTTTAGTGCATTGATAGGCGCTGTCGACGCGATGCAACAGCGCCTTGTTACGGGGCTTAAGCCTGGTGCCAGTTATGTCGATTTACACGTTACTACTCACTACCAGTTGGCTGAGATATTAAAGCAGTTTGATATCGTACGCATGGATCCTCAGGATATGGTAGAGCAGGGCATAACACGCGCATTTTTCCCGCATGGTTTAGGCCATCATTTGGGCTTACAAGTTCACGATATGGGTGGCTTTATGGCGAATGAGCAAGGCCAAGTGATCGCATCACCAGACCAACACCCATTCTTAAGAACGACGCGTGGTATAGAGAGTAAGCAAGTATTTACTATAGAGCCAGGCTTGTATTTTATTGATGAGTTCTTAACCGGCTTAGCCGAGTCAAAACACAGTCAGCACATCAATTGGGACAAGATTAGCGAGCTAAAACCATTTGGTGGTATTCGCATCGAAGACAACATTATTGTGTTCGATCACGGCATCGAGAATATGACTCGCGATTTAGGCTTGGCTTAACCGTCGATGGATTCGGCTCTATTGACTCCCTTTCGAGTTCCAGCGGCTGGTGTTGAGGTCGAAATTGACGTCAACAAAAGCCGCTTTATCTGTGCGATAAGTCAGTGTCAGAGTCCAGCCGAGGCAAAGGCGTTTATTGCTCAAATTACCGAGCGATACCCCGATGCCTCGCATCACTGTTATGCGTTTATCTACAGCCGACCGGAACACAGTACGAGTTATGGTTTTAGTGACGATGGTGAGCCAAGCGGTACCGCAGGGCGTCCTATGCTAGCGGTACTTCAAGGCAGTCAAATCGGTGAAATATGCGCAGTCGTGACTCGCTATTTTGGCGGAGTTAAGTTGGGTACTGGTGGACTACAACGCGCCTATGGAGCCAGTGTACGCCAAGCGCTCGATTCGCTAACAACGCGCCTTAAAGTACCTGTAACCCCACTCGAAATGCGTTGTGCTTACGACCAATTAAATACCGTTGAGCACGTGATCGCGCAGTTTCAAGGGGAAATTGTCGAGCAACAGTTTAATCAAGATGTGTTTATGTCGGTGAACATCGCATCAAATCAAATAGACCAGTTTTGCCAACGTATCTTTGAAGCCAGCTCTGGCCGCATTGACCCTATAAAGCCCTAGGGCGATTTGATCTTTGGTTAATCATGCAACTGAGACAAGATGTAACATCGTTTATTCTGTTTTGCTATTGCAAGAAATATCTGATTGAAGAAAGTTGCAACAAAGGTCAACACCCCTAGCTCTCATTGGGTTGTAAACGTCCAATTAAAAAATCAATATATATTGGCGTCACAATTGGGTATGCTATAACTAGAATAACAACGACCACTAGCAACCTAGCCATGCAATATCGCAATATTGTCCGGATCATCGGCATGCTTGTTATGATCCTCAGTTTTACCATGCTGCCGCCAGCACTGATCTCATTAATTTATGGTGACGGTGGTGGTGTCGCTTTCATTTCTTCCTTTTTATTGTGTGTTACCGCTGGTTTCTTTGCTTGGTACCCCAATCGCAATGAAAAAGGCGACTTAAGAGCTCGCGAGGGCTTTTTAATTGTGGTCTTGTTTTGGTCTGTTCTGGCCAGCTTTTCGGCAGTGCCTTTGATGCTCACAGAGCAACCTTACCTATCGGTAACCGATGCCTTTTTTGAATCGTTTTCCGGATTGACGACTACCGGTGCAACCATATTAACCCAAATAGATGGCTTGCCTCATGCGGTATTGTGGTATCGACAACAACTGCAGTGGTTGGGAGGTATGGGGATCATTGTTTTGGCTGTTGCTGTATTACCGATGCTTGGTGTTGGTGGCATGCAACTTTATCGAGCCGAAACACCCGGACCGGTGAAAGATTCTAAAATGACCCCGAGAATTGCCGACACTGCAAAACACCTTTGGTATATCTACTTGTCTCTCACCATTGCCTGTGCACTCAGTTATTGGGCTGCGGGGATGACGCCGTTTGATGCTATTTCGCACTCGTTTTCGACGATTGCCATTGGCGGCTTTTCAACCCATGATGCATCAATGGGATACTTTGACAGCCCGTTAATTAATGTTATCTGTGTGGTGTTTTTGATCATCGCCGGTATTAACTTTGCTTTGCATTTTACCGCCTGGAATAGTCGTTCAATTCGCACCTATTTTTACGACCCTGAATTTAAGGCGTTCGTATCAATACAATTTGCGTTAACTTTAGTGTGCTTTTTCAGTTTAATCGCTTATGGGGTGACCGATAATTTTGAGCAAGCCTTTGATCAGGCGTTGTTCCAAGCGGTGTCAATTAGCACGACGGCAGGTTTTGCTACGACTGATTTTTCGGCGTGGCCGGCAATGTTGCCAATCTTGCTCATTTTCTCCAGTTTTATTGGCGGCTGCGCCGGTTCGACAGGTGGGGGTATGAAAGTTATGCGGGTTATCTTGCTATATTTTCAAGGCATTCGCGAACTGAGTCGCTTGATTCACCCGAAAGCGATTATCACTATAAAACTGGGCCGCAAAGCGCTGCCTGACAAAGTCGTTGATGCCATATGGGGCTTTTTCTCGGCCTATGCTGCTATTTTCATTATATGCATGGTGCTATTGATGGCGTCCGGTATCGACGACATCACCGCATTTACCGCCGTCGCAGCCTGTCTTAATAACCTTGGTCCGGGGCTAGGTGAGGTAGCCGCAAACTTTGCTAGTATTAACGATTTTAGCAAGTGGGTACTAATAATTGCCATGCTGTTCGGCCGGCTTGAAATATTTACCTTACTGGTGTTGTTTTTACCGTCGTTTTGGCGCGATTAATGCGGTAGGTAGTAGGTAGACATGAAAAAAGCGGTGTATCTACACCGCTTTTTGTTAGAAGAAAATAGCCGATACTGAAAACAACTTTTCGATTTGGCTGATATATTTTTTATCGACCAGAAATAGAATAACGTGATCATCAGCTTGGATGACGCTGGTTGAGTGGGCAATTAATACCTCATCGCCGCGCACAATCGCTCCGATACTAGCCCCTGGCGGCAGTTTGATATCTTGTATTTCGCGACCGATAACTTTAGACGATTGTTCGTCGCCATGGGCGATGATCTCAATAGCTTCAGCGGCCCCTCGGCGCAAGCTGTAGGCGTTAACTACACCGCCTTTGCGAACGTGGGTGAGTAGTGCTGATATGGTTGCTTGTTGGGGGGATACCGCAATATCGATATCGAGAATATTGTCGTGAATGATGTCGTGATAGGCGTTGCGCTGTATTAGCGCGATAGTTTTGCGAGCACCACATCCTTTGGCAACCATGGATGACATAATATTTGCTTCATCGTCATTGGTGACCGCAATAAACACGTCAACCTGATCGATGTGCTCTTCAATTAACAATTCTCGATCAGAAGAATCACCGACAAAGACCAGAGTACTGTCTAGCTCATTGGATAAAAATTCTGCGCGCTCATTGTTGCGCTCAATCAGCTTGACGTGATGGTTTTTCTCAAGTTTACGCGCAAGCCCTGCACCGATGTGACCACCGCCGGCAATCATTACTCGCTTGTATGCAGTTTCGAGTTTTTGCAGCTCATTCATCACCGCGCGAATGTGTCGGGTTGCGGCAATAAAAAATACTTCATCATCGGCTTCAATTACCGTGGTCCCAAGCGGACGAATCGGATTACCTTTGCGATAAATCGCTGCCACCCGAGTATCAATATTGGGAATGTGATCGCGAATGGTTGATAGCGCATGACCAACCAGCAAGCCGCCGTAATAAGCTTTTACGCCCACCAGAGAAACCTTTCCAGAGGCAAACTCCCGAACCTGTAACGCACCTGGATATTCAATTAACCGAGCGATATCTCGAGTAACCAGTTGTTCGGGCGCGATAATATGGTCAACAGGAATATCTTGATTGTGAAACAATCGCTTTTTGTGTTTAAGGATTTGCTCGGAACGGATGCGAGCGATTTTAACAGGGGTACTAAATATTGAGAATGCTATTTGGCATGCCAGCATATTGGTTGCATCGTCACTGGTAACCGCAATTACCATATCAGCGTCCTCAGCGCCGGCTTTGGCGAGCACGTCAGGGTGACTGCCATGGCCAGTAACAACCTGCAAATCCATTTTGTCTTGTAGCTCGCGCAACTTGTCGGTTTCGACATCTACCAAGGTGATATCGTTATTCTCGCCTACTAAGTTTTCTGCGAGGGTTCCGCCGACTTGCCCAGCGCCTAAAATGATAATTTTCATCAGTAATTAAATTTTTTGTTATCGATACTGCTTGCTAAACGTTAGCACTTTTTTGTAGTTTCGCATAATAAAAGCCATCCATTGATTGTTCACCGGGTAAAATTTGCCAGTCATCAGCTAGTGTGGTGTCGGTTGAACGGCTTATGTCTAACCAAATAGCATCTTGGTTATTATCTACAAATCGCTGTATTTGTTTACTATTTTCTTCAGGTAAAATTGAGCAGGTGGCGTATAGCAGGGTGCCGCCAGGCTTTAGAATTGACCACATAGCAGCAAGAATTTGTTGCTGTAACTCAACTAATGTATCGATATCACTGGCTCGTCTTAACCATTTAATATCTGGATTTTTACGAATAACGCCGGTGCCGGAGCACGGGGCATCGAGCAGTATTTTGTCATACAGCTCACCGTCATGCCAGGCAGTCGGTTTTGCCGCATCGGCACAGATAACGCGAGCCGTTAAATCCAAACGTGCTAAGTTTTCCTCAACGCGATGCAGCCGAGTGGCCTCAATATCGATGGCGGTGACGTGTGCCGAGGGAGCGAGCTCGAGGATATGACAAGTTTTGCCGCCGGGTGCCGCACAACAATCGAGCACTCGGTCGTTGGCTTGTGCCGCGAGTAAGGTCGCTGCCATTTGTGCGGCGCCATCTTGTACCGATACCCAGCCGTCGGCAAAATGAGGCAGCTTAGTGACATCAACGGGGTGTGCTAAACACAGCGCATCGCTGTCACTGTCTCGATAGCTTATGTCTATCTGGGCTAACTCGAGCAGTTTAAGATAGGCGTCAACCGATGTTTTTTGCTTGTTGATGCGAATCCACATATCCGGACGTTGCATATTGGCAGCGATAATATCTTGCCACTGCTGCGGATAGCCGTCTTTGAGCTTTTGTATAAGCCAAGAAGGGTGGTTGTATCGCACTGCGTCAGGTAACGCCGTGTTGTCGTCCGGCTGACGCTGATAGGAGCGAAGTACAGCGTTAATCATGCCTTTTAAGTGGCGACACTTTAGCGCGGCAGTCGCTGCAACCGTTTCGGCGACTGCGGCGTGGTCAGGAATGCGCGTGTACTTAATCTGATAAAGACCTACTAACAATAAAAAGTGGCCAACGCGTTGCTTTCCTTTGAGTGGCTTATCGACAAATCGCCTGACGTGGAATTCGAGTTCGGGCAAGTAGCGCAACACGCCATAGCACAACTCTTGTAACAAACCTTTGTCTTTGGTTGATTCGATCTGCGCCTGCAGAGCGGGTAACTCATCGCTTAAGCTACGCCCTTTATCGATAACGGCGAAGCTGCACTTTGCCGCTAGTGCGCGCACGTTTTTAGACATTGGCGTTTCCCGTTATATCCTTGCCAACCACAAACCAGTCTGCTCGACCATTTAAAAGATCAGCCGCAGACATCGCCTTTTTACCCGGTAACTGCAAGCTTTCCAGTTGTAACGCCCCGTTACCTGTTGCCACGACGATACCGTGTTTATCGGCCTGTAAAATAGTGCCAGGTGACGCTGAGCTACTACTGCTGATAGGCGTTGCTTGCCAAATTTTTACTCGGTGTTCTTTGTTATTTTGGCGGTAAATAAATTGCGCGAAGGGCCACGGTTGATAGGCGCGAATTTTGCGATCAAGTACGTCGGCAGGTAACGACCAATCAACCATAGCTTCTTCTTTAGTTAGCTTTTCAGCATAGTTCGCTAGGGCATTGTCTTGTGGTTCTGCTCGGTGTGTACCTTCGGCCATTTGCTGCATGGTATCGAGAAGGGCTTTTGGTCCAAGATCGGCGAGCTTGTCATATAAGCTGGCACTCGTATCGCTATCGGTGATAGGGCAACTGGCTTTGAGCAACATTGCCCCCGTGTCTAAACCAACATCCATTTGCATGATGGTAACCCCTGTTTGTTGATCGCCAGCTTCTAAGGCGCGCTGAATCGGGGCGGCGCCTCGCCAACGCGGTAACAGCGAACCGTGGACATTGACACAGCCAAGCCTTGGGATATCGAGTACGTCCTTGGGTAATAGTAAGCCGTAGGCAACAACCACCATGACATCTGGTTGATAACTGGCCAGAGTCTGTTTGTCTTCTAGCTGTTTAAAGTTAGCGGGTTGTTCAACGGGAATGGCGTGTTGTTCGGCAAGTTGTTTTACTGCACACGCG
Organism: Thalassotalea ponticola; assembly: GCF_041379045.1. NCBI lineage: Bacteria > Pseudomonadati > Pseudomonadota > Gammaproteobacteria > Alteromonadales > Colwelliaceae > Thalassotalea > Thalassotalea ponticola. The sequence goes on along the minus strand of NZ_CP166871.1, from coordinate 3,329,788 downwards.
GTAAGCTTTTTACCTCGACCGGCTGGCTTATCAGCCGGACAATAGACTGCGACGACATTGTGTGGAGAGTCGATCAGAGCTTGTAAGTGTTTGGCGGCAAAGTCCGGGGTACCAGCGAAAACAATATTTAATGAGGTAGACAAGTCTTGCTCCTATTGCGGTTTGAATTAAGCTCTTTTCTCAAGGCGAGCGACTTTTTCAAGTTTGGATTGGATACGTTTGCGCTTTAACGGCGACAAATAATCAATAAATAGCACACCTTTTAAGTGATCTAATTCATGTTGAATACAAATAGCCAGCAACTCTGAAGCTTCTAGTTCGTATGGCTCACCGTCTTTGTTCAATGCCTTAACTTTTACTTCTGTGTGTCGCTCTACTTTGGCGTAATTACCGGGGACCGATAGACAACCTTCTTCATTGATCATGATATCGCCACTGTGCTCGACAATTTCAGGGTTGATCAATACAAGAGGCTGCGACTTATCTTCACTCACATCGATAACGACAATGCGTTGGTGAATATCAACTTGCGTGGCCGCTAAACCGACACCATTTTCTGCGTACATGGTTTCGAACATGTCGTCGATGATAGCGCGAGTTTGTTCGGTCACCTCGGTAACCGGTTTAGCTACGGTTCTTAAACGCTCATCTGGGAAGCGTAATACATTTAAAATAGTCATATTTTTTAAAAAATTAGCGATAATTTCGATACAGTGGTATGTTGGTAATAATTTTAGCCATTATTACTTGTGAATAATAGGGCTTTATCGTTACTATCGCTAGTATAACGCACAATAACATCAACCAACGTTGTTCGAAATGGATCTGACAGCATGATAAAAAAAATACTGATAACCATTGTTTGTCTGTTTACTTCGCTGATCGCTTTAGCCGATGTATTGCAAGTGAAAGAAAATGCGCCTAAAACCTATGTCGTACAAAAAGGGGATACCCTCTGGGACATTTCTGCAATGTACCTCAACGAACCTTGGCTGTGGCCACAATTGTGGCGTATTAACCCCGAGGTAAATAACCCTCATCTCATTTATCCTGGCGATACACTTAGATTAGTTTTTAATGTTCAGGGCGAACCGATGTTAGTCAAAGGTAAGCCGAGCTTAAAATGGTCGCCACAAATACGCAAAACCTTAAAAGATCAGAATCCTATTAGTTATTTACCATTTGACGTTGTCGCTCCTTATTTAGACTACGCTCGCGTGCTAACGGGTAAAGAGTTCGCGCAAGCGCCATACGTTTTGGGTGGTGATGAAAAATACAAGTCGAATATGGAAGGGGCGTTACTGTACGTTAAGGGCGAGCTCAACAGCCAACAGCATTACGCAATTTATGAAAAAGGTGAGCCAGTTATTGATCCACAAACACAGGAGTCTTTGGGATATCACGCTAAACTGATAGGTACCGCTCAAGGGGTGCGCAAAGGTAACTTGACAGATAAGAAGCCGTCATCTTTATATCTTGATTCGTCAAATCAAGAAATTAGAGCGGGCTCTATTGTACTACCGGTTAATGAAGGTCAACTTTACCCGGCGGTTTATGCGATGCAAGCGATTAAAGGCAAAGATATTGAAGCTCGAATGATTTCATCTCGAAATTTAGTGCGCGAGTTTGGCAAGTTTGAAGTGGTGCTTCTGAACAAGGGCGAACGCGATGAGATTCGCATGGGTGAAGTGTACGGTATTTACCGTCAGAGCCCCGACGTCATTGAGACGGATGACGGTCCAATATACGAAGAAGACGCATCAAGTTGGTACAGGTTAACACGTCCTAATGCCAGTGATCGTCGCATCAGTATGCCAAAAGAGCAAATCGGTCACCTAATGGTATTTAAAGTGTTGGAAAAAACCAGTTATGCCATCGTTTTGGCAACCCACAAATCGGTGCACATTGACGATACGGTCGGCGCGCCCTAACAGGTAGCAAAAACACAAGACTCATCTACACTTAAAAAGGCGCTGAACAGCGCCTTTTTTGCCAAATAAACAAGGCAAATATTCCCATTAGCAAGGATAGCTTATGAGTCAGCAAGAACAGCAATTACACACCTACCTACGCCTGCGTTTAGTACCGAGGTTGGCACATCGCGTTAAACTCAAATTACTGCAACAGTACGGTCTATCCTCACTGAGAGAGCTCACTGCAAGTCAACTTAGTGCGATAGGGTTAAATTACCAGCAACGTCAGGCATTTTTGAAGCCCGATGAGCAGGCTATCGAAGCCATATTGAAATCCGTACAACAGCATCAAATGACGGTAATCGGATATGCTGATAAGCGCTATCCACAGCAGCTGAAGCACATTGAAGGTGCTCCGCTAGTGTTATTTGTACAGGGCAACGATAATCTGCTCAGTCAACAGCAATTGGCGATCGTAGGCGCTCGTAATGCGACGTTAAGCGCGACGAAGCATTGCCAACAATTTGCATCAACTCTGTGTCAATATTGTGTTATTACATCGGGTTTAGCTATCGGCATTGATGCATCGGCGCACATAGGCGCCTTGGAGGGGCGAGGGCATACCATTGCTGTTGTCGCAACAGGGCTTGATCGCGTTTACCCCGCTCGGCACACAGCCCTAGCGCAACGAATACTGGCCAATAATGGTGCAATTGTCAGTGAAGCTTTGCCAGGAAGTAGACCGCATCCCGGTGCTTTTCCCAAGCGCAATCGAATCATAACCGGTTTGAGTGACGGGGTATTTGTTGTCGAAGCTCAACTCAAAAGTGGCTCATTGATCTCTGCACACTTAGCCCTAGAGCAAAATCGCGAGGTATTTGCGATGCCCGGTGCCATCAGCAACCCGCAAACTCAAGGGTGTCATTATTTGATTAAACAAGGCGCTCAGTTAGTTGATTGCGCCGACGACATTATCGATGTTTTAAATCTTAAACTAGCGCCTGAACGTATAATATCTAGTTGCTGTGATGATCTTTTACCTCTGTCAAAAAAGTTATCAAAAAACGACGACAAAGACTTGTCTAACGACCCATTGTTAAGTACTGTGGATTATGAAGCTGTTACAACCGTAGATACGATAGTTTCTCGAAGTAAACTTTCCACAGAGAAAGTATTAACTCGACTGATGACATTAGAGCTAAGAGGTCTGGTAGCTGCGGTACCAGGAGGCTACATCCGGTTATCAAGCCAACAATCTGGCTCGCATTGATAACACCGTTGATAAGGGGAATAGTTATGTTTGATATTTTAATGTATCTTTTTGAGAACTATATCCACAGTGAAGCTGAAGTCATGGTTGATCATGATGTGCTCACCGATGAGTTGACTCGCGCAGGCTTTCATCAAGATGAGATATACAAAGCCTTGTCGTGGTTAGAAAAACTGGCGGCGTTACAAAACACCGATCTCTATCCTTACTTGACTCGTCGCAGCGGTGCGTCTGTTCGGGTCTACACTGCTGAAGAAACCCGCATTCTCGATGTCCAAAGCCGTGGCTTTTTGATGTTTCTTGAGCAGATCAATGTCCTCGACTTCAGCACCCGAGAAATGGTCATCGACAGAGTCATGGAGCTCGATACGAAAGACTTCAACATCGACGACTTGAAGTGGGTTGTACTGATGGTGTTGTTTAATGTTCCAGGCAAGGAAAGCGCCTATTCGCAAATGGAAGACTTAATTTTTGACGAATGTGAAGGGCCACTACACTAAATTCACTCGAGAGAGTGAAAGGCCTTAAATTTTCCACTATGCTTTGCGATAATTGGCAGCAATATGCAGTTGGTGCGTTGTTATGAGCAAAGAAAATAAGCCGTTATTTAATAAACATGAACACGCCTTGGAAAAGGAGTTTGAGGTGTGCCCGCAATGCGGTAGTGAATTGCAGATCAAAAACTCGAAAGCCGGCGCATTTATCGGTTGCGTGAGTTACCCCTCCTGTCACTACACGCGACCATTGGTCGAGCAAGAAAAATTTGAACAACAAGTGCTGCCCGGCACCCAATGCCCGCAATGCAAAAGTGAATTAGCGGTCAAGCAGGGGCGCTTTGGTTTGTTTATCGGTTGTACTAATTTTCCTCAATGTCATCACATCGAACAACAACAGTCCGAGCAACTGCACGATATTAGTTGTCCGGCATGTAAGCGCGGTCACTTAGTTGAAAGGCACAGCCGGTTTGGTAAAACATTCTATGCTTGTGATACGTATCCAAAGTGCAAATTTGCTGTTAACCATGAGCCCGTGGCGGGAAAATGTGAAAAGTGTGGTTATGCTTTGCTGGTAAAACGACAGATGGCAGCTGGCGAGAGGGTACAGTGCGCAGATAAAAAATGCGCTCATTTTCAAACTCAGTAATAATCGCCCTGACCGATGACGCAATAATCGCATTAGCGACTTGCGCCTCGGTTTTAATCGTGGCGCTAATTACGCCAAACGATGCTCGAGTTTGTCGGCAAACTGTTGCAAATCAGGGTATGCTTGTTGGTCGAGTAAGCCCGCAATCTGCTGTAGCTTTTCTGCCAGTTGGCGTTCGCTTGCTGCACAGATATTAATATGACCCATCTTACGACCAGCGCGCTTTTGCTTGTTATACCAATGCATAGCGACACCAGGAATGGCAAGAACTTGTTCAGGGACGCTATCTTCACCCAAAATATTTACCATTGCGGTTGGTCTGATTAGTTCAGTATTACCCAGAGGTAAACCAACGATTGCGCGAAGGTGGTTTTCAAATTGACAGCAGTCAGTTCCCTGTTGAGTCCAATGTCCTGAATTGTGCACTCGCGGTGCAATCTCATTGACCAATAGCTGCTGTCCAACTTGGAAAAATTCGATCGCTAAAACACCGACGTAATCAAGTTTTTCCGTCAGCTTGGTGAACACCTCTAACGCTTGTTGCTGCAAAGACGGATCGACGTTTACGGCAATAGATACACTTAATACGCCATTGGTGTGATGATTTTCGGTGATCGGGTAAACCGCTATTTCACCGGTTCGGCTGCGGGCGCCGACGATCGATATTTCTCGGTCAAAAGGTACCATCTGCTCAGCAACAATACCTTGTTTTACCGAGGTGTTCGCCTGTTCAACAAACTGCTGCATGTCTTGCCAAATAGCATCAGCTTGAGCGATGTCTTTTAGTCGCCATTGACCTTTGCCGTCATAGCCTTCAAGTGCGCTCTTAAAAATGATTGGTAGCGCTAAGGTGTTAAGCGCATTATCAAAGTCATCGCGACTTTCAATAATAACGTGTTTTGCATTAGCAACTTTGCATGATTCGAGTAGAGCTTTCTCTAAGCGACGGTCACCACCAATTTTGATCGCTTCACTGCTCGGTAATAACTTACCTGATGCTTCACACTTGGCCAATACATCGTGGCTAATGTGTTCAAATTCAGCGGTGATCACATCACAAGCGTCTATACCAGTTTGCAAGTCGCCATAAGAATGCTCGTTCGCTAAGGGGTGTACCACTTGATCGGTGCGCACATCAAACGCTTTGATGTTTAAATTTAGTGGCGTGCCAGCTAAGTCCATCATGCGTGCGAGTTGGCCGGCGCCTAGTACCAATACATTTTTCATCGTAACTTATTCTGCTGGATTTGGATTGTCTAAAATCGTTTGTGTTTGTTCTGCGCGAAACGCTTCAACATTGGCCATGATACTCTGATCGTGTGTCGCTAAGATTTGTGCTGCTAACAAGCCGGCATTAGCAGCACCAGCGGTGCCAATTGCCAACGTTCCAACAGCGATACCTTTTGGCATTTGTACAATTGACAGCAACGAATCTTGACCGCTTAAGGCTTTCGACTGCACAGGCACGCCAAGTACTGGCAAACTGGTAAATGCGGCAGCCATGCCTGGTAGGTGCGCAGCGCCACCAGCACCCGCGATAATCACTTTAAGACCGCGATCTTTTGCTGATTCTGCGTATTCAGCCAGCAAGTGTGGTGTTCTATGAGCAGAAACTACTTTGGTTTCATATGGTACTTTTAGTAGGTCCAGCATTTCTGCTGCATGTTGCATTGTTGGCCAATCAGATTTTGACCCCATGATGATTCCAACAGTCATCGTATTACACCTTATGTTTTTGTCGTTAAGGGCTGAAAAATAAAGGGCGCATTATACCCTCGTTTACACAAATACCCAAATATTGACTACTTTTTTTACACTTATCCGCTAGACGCAGATAAAACACTGTTTTATGACTAATGCGATGCTTACCTAAAGCCGTTATAATATGCGCATTTACAGAGCTGATTAATAACCTCATGAACAAACACGTTATGGCTTTTAGCACAGCGGTACAAGCATTTGAGCAAGGTGGAATTATCGCGTATCCTACCGAAGCCGTTTTTGGTTTAGGGTGTGATCCTGACAACACTGAGGCAATAGAGCGGTTGCTGGCAATAAAGCAAAGACCTATCGAAAAAGGGCTTATTTTACTCGCCGCGAACTATTCGCAGTTGTTACCTTATGTTGACGACAATAAGATACCGCAAGATAAACGCTTTGCGGTATTGTCGCGTTGGCCTGACGGCGTAACGCAAGTTATGCCAGCGAATAGCCAAATCAGTAAGCATTTATCTGGACAGTTTGAGACCATCGCTGTTCGCGTAACCAGCCAACCCGATGTTGTTGCTTTGTGCAATGCAACGGGAAAGCCTATTGTGTCTACCAGTTGTAACGTCTCAGGACAAGAGCCAGCGCAAACCTGGCAACAAGCAGAGCAATGCCTCGGTGATAAAATAGACTTTATAATCAAGGGCAAAACCATGGGCTTTCACAAGCCATCAACTATTATAGAAGCGCTCAGCGGAGAAGTATTAAGATCATGAATCAAGTAAACATCGACACCGTTATTAATTATTTAAAGTCGTTGCAAGATCGCATTTGTGATGCGTTAGAGCAGGCCGATGGTACGGCGAAGTTTGTTGAAGATAGTTGGCAAAGAGAAGAAGGCGGTGGCGGTCGAACGCGCGTGCTAACCAACGGAGCGATGATTGAGCAAGGCGGAGTGAATTTTTCCCTTGTCAGTGGTAATCAATTACCTCCGTCGGCTACGGCTCATCGTCCTGAATTAGCGGGTCGTCGTTGGCAGGCTTGTGGCGTGTCGTTGGTTATTCATCCCAAAAACCCATTTGTTCCTACATCACACGCCAATGTTCGCTTCTTTATTGCTGAGAAAGAAGGGGAAGACCCTGTATGGTGGTTTGGCGGCGGATTTGACTTGACCCCGTTTTATCCATTTAAAGACGATGTTATTCATTGGCATCAGACTGCTGCCGACTTGTGTGCGCCATTTGGCGATTCGGTTTATGATCAACACAAAAAGTGGTGCGATGAGTATTTCTTTCTCAAACACCGCAACGAAACCAGAGGTGTTGGCGGTTTGTTCTTTGACGATTTAAACTGCTGGGACTTTGATACCTGCTTTAATTATATAAAGGCGGTAGGTGAAGGCTATTTAGATGCGTATTTACCTATCATCGACAAGCGCAAAGACACCGCATACGGTGAGCGCGAACGTCAATTTCAATTGTATCGCCGAGGCCGCTATGTCGAGTTTAACTTAGTCTTTGACCGCGGTACCTTATTTGGTTTGCAGTCGGGAGGTCGCACCGAGTCGATTTTAATGTCGATGCCACCGTTGGCTCGCTGGGAGTACAATTTCCAGCCTCAGCCCGATAGTAAAGAAGCACAACTTTATCAACACTATTTAACACCACAAAACTGGTTGAACCGCTAGCATCAAGGGCGGTGATACATGTCATATCAACTATCACCGCCGCTTATTTACATGTTTTTTGAATGGTTCTCAGTTAATCGTAACTACTTAAGCGATAATGCTTAATCTTTTATCTCAAGCGAAATTAGCGCACATCTTTGCTTGATGTTTCTCCCCCTAAAGCGTTTAAAAATAACGCATGCAGCCTGTTGTTACTATACTTAACCTAGCTTTCGTTGGGCGTTATCCGTTTTAACTCAGTCGTTGAGGTATCCTTACGAGGGCTCACTTATGTTGTAGTACACGCGCAGTTAGCTGTGCGTTAGCAATAAAAACTTCATTTAAAACGAATTATCAACAGTGAGTTGTTAAAGTTTGTTTTAAATCAAATAAACGAAAAGGCAACAGGGATACACTTTGCCACAGTTTATTACAGAATATAAAGGTGAAGATCATGAAAATGAAACTACTAGGTTTAGCGATCGCGTCTCTACTGGCAAGCACTGCGGCAACAGCAGCCTCATATCAAGCAGGTGACTTTGTGGTTCGTGGAGGTGCAACCATAGTTGACCCTGACAATAATAACGAAACAGTCAACGTACCAGCACTTGGTGGAGATACACCGTTATCAGTTTCCGTTGAGGACAATACTCAATTAGGTTTGAACTTTGTCTACTTCTATTCAAGTAATTGGGCGGTCGAACTCTTGGCTGCAACACCGTTTAAACACGACATCATTCTTCACGACCCTCAAGGTATTGCCGCGGGTGTGTTTGAAATTGAAGGTTTAGATGTTAATGGCGCTACATTGGCTGAAGTGACTCACTTACCACCAACGTTAAGTGCGCTTTATTACTTTAATACTGGTACAAACTTTATGCCGTACGTTGGTGCAGGTATTAACTACACTGTCTTTTTTGACGAAGAATTTGAATCAGCACCGCAATCACTTGGCTTTAATGACTTAGATCTAGATGGCTCATGGGGTATCGCTTTGCAAGTTGGTGCGGACTATCAGTTAGGTAATAATTGGCATATCAATGCATCGGCGCGTTATATTGATATTAATACCGAAGCAAACTTTATGATAGGTGATGAGATCACTGGCTCTGCCGACGTCGATATCGATCCGATGGTTTACTCAATTATGCTAGGTTATAAATTTTAATTAGCCGTTCGTATATTACAGTCAGATAAAGCGGTTACAGTATCGTACTGTCGCCGCTTTATTTTATCACGCCAATTGATTACTCTAGAGGGACGTCTCTCTACCATCACCCCTCACCATACAATGGACAGATACTTAGTTATTGGTAACCCGATTGCCCAATCTAAATCGCCGACAATTCATTCATTGTTTGCCGACCAAGTTAACCAACAAATTTGTTACCAACGTTTGTTAAGTAATAGCGATACATTTGAACGCGATATCAGAACATTTATTACCTCAGGTGGTAAAGGGGCCAACATTACTGCCCCGTTTAAACAGCAAGCTTTGGCAATATGTGATGATGTATCCGCGGATGCAAAAGCGGCTGGCGCGGTAAACACATTGTCATTTGTGGACGGTAAGATATATGGTGACAATACCGATGGACGCGGCCTAGTTAGTGACTTACTAAACCATAACGTCACTCTGTCCGGTGCACGCATACTGGTATTGGGAGCTGGAGGTGCCTGCCGAGGTGTGATTTTACCGTTATTGGCTCATCAGCCTGAGTGCTTAGTAATAGCAAATAGAACGTTGAGCAAGGCGCAACAGCTCGTTGAACATTTTGCCAATGAGAAACTGATGGCCATTGATTATAATACAACAAGACAATATCAATTTGATCTGATTATCAATGCGACATCAGCTAGCTTGACATCAAGCTTACCAGCAATACCTTGTGCCGTTGTTAACGACAGCATTTGTTATGATATGGTTTACGGTGCTGAACCAACGGCCTTTCTAAGCTGGTGCACACAGAATGGAGCAAAGCAAACCATCGATGGCTTAGGTATGCTTGTTGGTCAAGCTGCCGAGAGTTTTTGTATTTGGCGCGGTGTTAAACCTAACAGCACACCGGTTATCAATAAATTACGACGAGAGTTTCAAGGTGAAGCATGAATCAAGCAATTTTGTTTAATGACGATATTCACTACTTGGCAGAACATCAGTGTTGGTGCTTTACCGGCATCCTTAGTGGTGCTCGCATCACGGTTTACATTAATGCGCCAAAAACAATATTGACGAAACAACTCATACTGGATTTTGAGGCATTAGTCGAAGAGTACTTAGAGGAAGAGGAGCCAGATGAGCATAATAACATCTGGCTGAACGCTTAACTTATCCGTCTTGTTGCGCTAAATACTCATCTTTTAATTTGACGTAGTTTTGATTTGTCTTTTTGAGGAAAGAGAGTTCCTCACTAGTAAGAGGGCGTTTTTGTTGAGCAGGGTTGCCAACATACAAATATCCACTGTTTAGTACTTTATTCGGCGCTACTAACGAGCCGGCACCAATCATCACGTCGTCTTCAACGATGGCACCATCCATGACAATAGCCCCCATACCAACCAATATGCGATTGCCTAAGGTACAGCCGTGTAACATCACTTTGTGACCAACCGTTACTTGCTCACCGATAATCAAGGGGTAACCGACTGGGTTCTTTTCTGTTCGGCGCGTCACATGGAGTACGCTTCCGTCTTGAATATTGGTGTCTTTACCAATTTGTATATGATTAACATCCCCTCTAATCACCACTAATGGCCAAATGCTAACGTTATCTGCCAAGGTCACGTCACCGATTACTACACTCGAAGAATCGATATATACCTTTTGTCCTAAGTTAGGCTGCTTATCGCCATACTTTCTAATCCCATTAATCATAAAAACCCTCTAATATGAGCAAACAGTTGTCCAAATGCTGAATAGTTACAAACAAAATGCCTAAGCTGAGCGTAAATGTACTACACTATAATAGATAAAACAGTGTACGCGATACTCATCGCAATATCACGATAGTAACAGCTTTGTTAAACCGACTAGCACGCTCAAACGCGAACAAACATGGTGCTTGTACAATATTTGAACGAATAGTCGGTGATTTTGTAATTTTCAAAAAAAACTGTTGACGACAGCGCAAAAATCCCTAAAATGCGCATCCACTTCAACGGCACAGGCCAACGAAGTGTTTTGATAAGTTTAATTAAGTAAATGCTAAATTAAACGGTCAACAAAGCTGTATAAACAGCGTCGAAAAAAAATTAAATTTTTTCGAAAATGGGTTGACATCAAAACTCAGATGCGTAAAATGCGCATCCGCTTTCAACGAAAAGCAACGCCAACAACGAGTGCGATTGATTGGCTTCGATTCATTAAGAATCGGTTCTTTAACAAATAGTTATCATGCAATTTGTGTGAGCATTCATAAGATATGTAGTTTTACCACTATTCAAAATCTTAATGAGGTTCATGCAAACGACATATGTCAAATGCAACAGAATTCATTGAGTAGATTAAATTTTTAATTGAAGAGTTTGATCATGGATCAGATTGAACGCTGGCGGCAGGCTTAACACATGCAAGTCGAGCGGAAACGATTCTAGTTTACTAGAAGGCGTCGAGCGGCGGACGGGTGAGTAATGCTTGGGAATATGCCTTAAGGTGGGGGACAACAGTTGGAAACGACTGCTAATACCGCATAATGTCTACGGACCAAAGGAGGGGCTCTTCGGACCTTTCGCCTTTAGATTAGCCCAAGTGAGATTAGCTAGATGGTGGGGTAATGGCCTACCATGGCGACGATCTCTAGCTGGTTTGAGAGGATGATCAGCCACACTGGGACTGAGACACGGCCCAGACTCCTACGGGAGGCAGCAGTGGGGAATATTGCACAATGGGGGAAACCCTGATGCAGCCATGCCGCGTGTGTGAAGAAGGCCTTCGGGTTGTAAAGCACTTTCAGCGAGGAGGAAAGGTTAGTAGTTAATACCTGCTAGCTGTGACGTTACTCGCAGAAGAAGCACCGGCTAACTCCGTGCCAGCAGCCGCGGTAATACGGAGGGTGCGAGCGTTAATCGGAATTACTGGGCGTAAAGCGTGTGTAGGCGGATTGTTAAGCGAGATGTGAAAGCCCAGGGCTCAACCTTGGAACTGCATTTCGAACTGGCTGTCTAGAGTATTGTAGAGGGTGGTGGAATTTCCAGTGTAGCGGTGAAATGCGTAGAGATTGGAAGGAACATCAGTGGCGAAGGCGGCCACCTGGACAAATACTGACGCTGAGACACGAAAGCGTGGGGAGCAAACAGGATTAGATACCCTGGTAGTCCACGCCGTAAACGATGTCAACTAGCTGTCTGTGAACTTGATTCGTGGGTAGCGTAGCTAACGCGCTAAGTTGACCGCCTGGGGAGTACGGCCGCAAGGTTAAAACTCAAATGAATTGACGGGGGCCCGCACAAGCGGTGGAGCATGTGGTTTAATTCGATGCAACGCGAAGAACCTTACCATCCCTTGACATCCAGAGAACTTACTAGAGATAGTTTGGTGCCTTCGGGAACTCTGAGACAGGTGCTGCATGGCTGTCGTCAGCTCGTGTTGTGAAATGTTGGGTTAAGTCCCGCAACGAGCGCAACCCCTATCCTTATTTGCCAGCGCTTTGGGCGGGAACTCTAAGGAGACTGCCGGTGATAAACCGGAGGAAGGTGGGGACGACGTCAAGTCATCATGGCCCTTACGGGATGGGCTACACACGTGCTACAATGGCGGATACAAAGGGCAGCGAGACCGCGAGGTGGAGCGAATCCCATAAAGTCCGTCGTAGTCCGGATTGGAGTCTGCAACTCGACTCCATGAAGTCGGAATCGCTAGTAATCGTGGATCAGAATGCCGCGGTGAATACGTTCCCGGGCCTTGTACACACCGCCCGTCACACCATGGGAGTGGGTTGCAAAAGAAGTAGCTAGTTTAACCTTCGGGAGGACGGTTACCACTTTGTGATTCATGACTGGGGTGAAGTCGTAACAAGGTAACCCTAGGGGAACCTGGGGTTGGATCACCTCCTTACCTTAAGTAAAACACTGTCTTTTGAGTGTTCACACAAATTGCATCGATAACGAACGTGAAAGAAGTACTCAGTAGTGGGGCTATAGCTCAGCTGGGAGAGCGCCTGCCTTGCACGCAGGAGGTCAGCAGTTCGATCCTGCTTAGCTCCACCATCTACTGAACTTGGTAGTAATACCTACGTAGTAGGTCTGTAGCTCAGCTGGTTAGAGCGCACCCCTGATAAGGGTGAGGTCGGTAGTTCAAGTCTACTCAGACCTACCATTTTACTTCTTACGAGAACTTAAAGTTAAGCAAAGTGATGCTTACCTTTGAGTTTTTTGACTCACTGCTCTTTAACAATTTGGAAAGCTGATATTAAACCCGGTGTTTGTATTGGCAACAACGTGTCGCACGGTGTTGCATAAGATATAAATACCAAAACTTGAAAACATATTCCTTGTGTTTTCATTTGGTAATAATCGAAAGGTTATTACTTACTCAAGACATTCTTAATGAATGCGTGAAAATGTCAGACATACATTTGGTCTTGGTTTTGTCACCAAGACACTAAATTAGTTTTTGAAACTTTTTGGGGTTGTATGGTTAAGTGACTAAGCGTATGTGGTGGATGCCTTGGCAGTTAGAGGCGATGAAGGACGTGTTAATCTGCGATAAGCTGTGTTAAGCCGATAAAAGGCGTTATAGGCACAGATTTCCGAATGGGGAAACCCACCCGTCATAAGGCGGGTATCGTTAAGTGAATACATAGCTTAACGAGGCGAACCGGGAGAACTGAAACATCTAAGTACCCCGAGGAAAAGAAATCAACCGAGATTTCCTTAGTAGCGGCGAGCGAACGGGAATTAGCCCTTAAGCGGTTTGTGAATTAGTGGAATAAGCTGGAAAGCTTGACGATACAGGGTGATAGTCCCGTACACGAAAATGACCTTACCGTGAAATCGAGTAGGACGGAACACGTGAAATTCTGTCTGAATATGGGGGGACCATCCTCCAAGGCTAAATACTCCTAACTGACCGATAGTGAACCAGTACCGTGAGGGAAAGGCGAAAAGAACCCCTGTGAGGGGAGTGAAATAGAACCTGAAACCGCATACGTACAAGCAGTGGAAGCCTTCGGGTGACTGCGTACCTTTTGTATAATGGGTCAGCGACTTATGTTCTGTAGCAAGGTTAACCGATTAGGGGAGCCGTAGCGAAAGCGAGTGTTAACTGCGCGTTTAGTTGCAGGGCATAGACCCGAAACCCGGCGATCTACCCATGGGCAGGTTGAAGGTTGAGTAACATCAACTGGAGGACCGAACACACGTATGTTGAAAAATGCGGTGATGACTTGTGGGTCGGAGTGAAAGGCTAATCAAGCCGGGAGATAGCTGGTTCTCCCCGAAATCTATTTAGGTAGAGCCTCGGACGAACACCACTGGGGGTAGAGCACTGTTAAGGCTAGGGGGTCATCCCGACTTACCAACCCTTTGCAAACTCCGAATACCAGTGAGTGATATCCGGGAGACACACGGCGGGTGCTAACGTCCGTCGTGGAAAGGGAAACAACCCAGACCGCCAGCTAAGGTCCCAAAGTCTATGTTAAGTGGGAAACGATGTGGAAAGGCCCAGACAGCTAGGAGGTTGGCTTAGAAGCAGCCATCCTTTAAAGAAAGCGTAATAGCTCACTAGTCGAGTCGGTCTGCGCGGAAGATGTAACGGGGCTAAACATAGCACCGAAGCTGCGGATTTAATCTTAGGATTAAGTGGTAGGGGAGCGTTCTGTAAGCCGTTGAAGGTGTGTTGTAAAGCATGCTGGAGGTATCAGAAGTGCGAATGCTGACATGAGTAACGATAATGGGGGTGAAAAACCCCCACGCCGAAAGACCAAGGTTTCCTGTCCCATGTTAATCAGGGCAGGGTAAGTCGGCCCCTAAGGCGAGACCGAAAGGTGTAGTCGATGGGAAACAGATTAATATTTCTGTACTTCTTATAATTGCGAAGGAGGGACGGAGCAGGCTAGGCAAGCATGGCGTTGGTTGTCCATGTGAAAGTATGTAGGCTGGAGATTTAGGTAAATCCGGATTTCCTCAAGGCTGAGATACGAGACGAGACTCTACGGAGTTGAAGTTGTTGATGCCATACTTCCAGGAAAAGCTTCTAAGCATCAGATTATAAGGAACCGTACCCCAAACCGACACAGGTGGTTAGGTAGAGAATACTAAGGCGCTTGAGAGAACTCGGGTGAAGGAACTAGGCAAAATAGTACCGTAACTTCGGGAGAAGGTACGCTGGCTCTGGTGATGGGACTTGCTCCCTAAGCTGAGGCCAGTCGAAGTAACCAGGTGGCTGGAACTGTTTATTAAAAACACAGCACTGTGCTAAATCGTAAGATGACGTATACGGTGTGACGCCTGCCCGGTGCCGGAAGGTTAATTGATTGGGTTAGCGCAAGCGAAGCTCATGATCGAAGCCCCGGTAAACGGCGGCCGTAACTATAACGGTCCTAAGGTAGCGAAATTCCTTGTCGGGTAAGTTCCGACCTGCACGAATGGCGTAATCATGGCCACACTGTCTCCACCCGAGACTCAGTGAAATTGAATTTGCGGTTAAGATGCCGTATACCCGCGGCTAGACGGAAAGACCCCGTGAACCTTTACTATAGCTTGACAGTGAACATTGCTCCTACATGTGTAGGATAGGTGGGAGGCTTTGAAGCGAGTACGCCAGTATTCGTGGAGCCATCCTTGAAATACCACCCTTGTATGCGTGATGTTCTAACCTGGTCCCATAATCTGGGATGGGGACACTGTCTGGTGGGTAGTTTGACTGGGGCGGTCTCCTCCCAAAGTGTAACGGAGGAGCACGAAGGTTGGCTAAGTACGGTCGGACATCGTACGGTTAGTGCAATGGCATAAGCCAGCTTAACTGCGAGACAGACACGTCGAGCAGGTACGAAAGTAGGTCATAGTGATCCGGTGGTTCTGTATGGAAGGGCCATCGCTCAACGGATAAAAGGTACTCCGGGGATAACAGGCTGATACCGCCCAAGAGTTCATATCGACGGCGGTGTTTGGCACCTCGATGTCGGCTCATCACATCCTGGGGCTGAAGTCGGTCCCAAGGGTATGGCTGTTCGCCATTTAAAGTGGTACGCGAGCTGGGTTTAGAACGTCGTGAGACAGTTCGGTCCCTATCTGCCGTGGGCGTTTGAGAATTGAAGAGGGCTGCTCCTAGTACGAGAGGACCGGAGTGGACGAACCTCTGGTGTTCCGGTTGTCACGCCAGTGGCATTGCCGGGTAGCTATGTTCGGAACTGATAACCGCTGAAAGCATCTAAGCGGGAAGCAGGCTTTGAGATGAGTTCTCACTGGGACTTTGAGTCCCCTAAAGGGTCGTCGGAGACTACGACGTTGATAGGTCAGGTGTGTAAGCGTTGTGAGACGTTGAGCTAACTGATACTAATTGCCCGTGAGGCTTAACCATACAACACCCAAGAGGTTTTCTCTGGTGTATGGTCTGATAATCATCACGCATGATTAAGAATTGAGTAAATATCGCTTTCCAGATTATTAATTACGTGGAGACGTCGCTCCAAGCCATCCATGGCATCGCGACATAAATACCTCCATGTATAAAAGTTTTTTGTCTGGCGACAATAGCACTTTGGAACCACCTGAACCCATGCCGAACTCAGAAGTGAAACGAAGTAGCGCCGATGGTAGTGTGGGAGTTCCCATGTGAGAGTAGGTCATCGCCAGGCTTCCAATTAAAAGAAACCCGTCCCTGTGACGGGTTTTTTGCTTTGTGTAGATTAAATTTTTCTAAGCCTCTGCGCGCTCAAGGAGGTCCCGGACATCGCTCTGCGATTCCAGGATGACGTTGAGTCGTTTCTAGAAAGGTATCGCCGTCGCTGCTCCTGCGCATCCATGCGCCCGTAGTATCTGTAAAGCCATGTACTTCTACGTTGTCTAATCTCTTAAAAAGTCTCGATATCCATTGAACCTTAGGATAACGACGCTATTTTCCATGACTCTCCAATTACTAAAGTCACAGTACCCTTTTACAAATGTTTGTTCAGTTTCGACTTTATTTCTATTCACTTACCTGGAGTGTTTGGTTATTTGAAGCATTTGATATCCTTGACTAAGCTTATCCTACTCATTACTTCAGGCAATATTCAACTTCCATCCAAGGATACATCATGAAAGGTGACGACTCTAAGAAACAACGTGGTATTTTTGAATTTTATCAAAACAACCCTGATCAAGCGGACGATACCATTTTTGGTCGTAAAAGTTATTCAGATCGACGTGGTTTTTTAAAGGGAGCTGGTTTGACGACCATGGCTGCGATTCTCGGTGGCGCGATACCATTTCATCGCAATATGCCGGCAGGCATGATACCTGCCGCATTTGCAGAGGGATTAGACGATGTCTCTATAACGGGTAAAGATGGTCTAACGGTGCTTAATGATCGACCAATGAACGCCGAAACACCACCTCACTTACTCAATGATAACGTAACACCTACATCTCGTCATTTTATCCGAAATAACGGTATCCCGCCGACGGCTGTCGATCCAAAAGCATGGTCATTGACAATAGATGGCTTAGTAAAGAAACCGATGACATTATCAATAGCTGAGCTAAAAAGTAAGTTTGAGGTCATTGAGCGTCAACTATTGGTTGAGTGTGGCGGCAATGGTCGTGCCTTTTTCTCTCCAAAAGCCAAAGGAAATCAATGGACTTACGGCGCCGTAGCGTGTTCAAATTGGACAGGCGTACGTCTTAGCGATGTTTTGAATGCCGCAGGAGTTAAGCCTGGTGCAGTGTACACGGCACATTATGGGGCTGATAAGCACCTTTCTGGTCACGCAGGTAAACTGCCTATTTCTCGTGGCTTGCCAATGGCCAAAGCACTTAGCGATGAAAATCTCATAGCCTTTGAACAAAATGGCGAGCCTTTACATCCGATGAACGGGGCCCCTTTGCGCTTAGTCGTCCCTGGGTGGCCTGGTTCTTGTTCACAGAAGTGGCTAACTCGAATCGAAGTCAGAGATCAGGTACACGATGGCGCTAAAATGACAGGCACTTCTTATCGGGTACCTAATAGACCTGTCGCTCCAGGTGAAAAGGTAGCGGAAGAAGACTTTGAGATCATTGAACGTATGCCAGTTAAGTCATTGATCACCTCACCTCAAACCAATACGCAAATCTCCGGAAATGAGGTTCTCGTCCGTGGGCATGCATGGTCAGGTGACCGCACAGTTCAAAAGGTTGAGCTATCGATAGATTTTGGCGCGACATGGCATACTGCAAAACTTGACGCAGCGAAAAATAAAGGCGCTTGGCAAACCTTTACTAGCAAAGTGAAGTTCCCGCAAGCGGGGTATTATGAAGTATGGTCCAAAGCAACAGATGATTCAGGTATCGCGCAGCCATTTGCCATTGCGTGGAATCCTAAGGGCTATTTGAATAACACTTACCACCGTGTTGCAGTTATTGTAAAGGCTTAGTGTTTATGAACAGTGTTTCGATAGGTTTACTAAGCCTACTCTGCATTGTGTGTGGTGTTGTTCATGCAAATACTTTAAACGATGAACTTATTAAACAAGGTAAGCAACAAGTTATCGTTTGCCAAAGTTGTCATCAACTCAATGAAGATGGGCAAAATAACGTAGGGCCTCCACTTTGGGGGTTAGCGCATCGAGATATTGCAAGTGCCAAAGGCTTTCAGTACAGTGATGCGCTAGATCAATTAAGTGGAAATTGGACAGCAGAGCGACTCGACCAATTTCTACAGTCTCCACAACAATATGCACCGGGTACCAATATGCTATTTCCCGGTATAAAAGATACTGGTAGCAGAGCAGCGATTATTGCCTGGCTAGGTCGTAACAATGATCCGCCAGTAAACTGGCTTACTGGTAATCCAAGTAATAAGACAACGTCGGTCGGAGATGGTATTTTAGCAGCTGATGAAAATATGCCACTTGTTGCTTCTGTCTGCTCGTCCTGTCATTCGCTACACTTGGTCACTCAACAAGGGTTGAGTAGAGAGAGTTGGCAAGAAACACTGCAGTGGATGATAGATGAACAGGGCATGCAACCTTTAAGCGATGAGAATAACAAAGCGGTGTTAGATTACTTATCGACGTATTATGGTCTCTAGTAATGATGGGGTGATCAACTTAGATTAAGACTTGCCTTTAAAAGCTACCTTAAAAAGAGTGATTATCATGCTAAGTTCACTAATACAGACCGTTCTTTAATAATTATGTCGGTTAGTTTTATGTGATTAAAGGTTTGTAAATGTCGATTTAAGTCTGAAAATAGATAAAATACGAAATTAATCCATGTTAACTAGTCGTTATTGACAAGCTTTAGCATACTTAAAAATTAATTGTTCAAAATAAACCCTTATAAATATGAACTATTTCTATACACTTATTGCAACAGTTTCGTTACTTAAAAGCACACTGTAGACCAATAATTACCCGTTATGGTTGTTTTTTAGTCTGCTTGAGGTGTATTTAATTATTTTTCAAAAAAAGGGTTGATCTTAGCTAAAAAACCCCTAAAATGCGCATCCACTTCAACGGCACAGGCCAATGAGGTGTTTTGATAAGTTTAGGTCTTCTAATAGTACCTTAAACCTTCAACAAAACATTTGAAAATAATTTCAAATAACAGTTGACATCAAAACTCAGATGCGTAAAATGCGCATCCGCTTTCAACGAAAAGCAACGCCAACAACGAGTGCGATTGATTGGCTCGATTCATTAAGAATCGGTTCTTTAACAAATAGTTATCATGCAATTTGTGTGAGCATTCATAAGATATGTAGTTTTACCACTATTCAAAATCTTAATGAGGTTCATGCAAACGACATATGTCAAATGCAACAGAATTCATTGAGTAGATTAAATTTTTAATTGAAGAGTTTGATCATGGCTCAGATTGAACGCTGGCGGCAGGCTTAACACATGCAAGTCGAGCGGAAACGATTCTAGTTTACTAGAAGGCGTCGAGCGGCGGACGGGTGAGTAATGCTTGGGAATATGCCTTAAGGTGGGGGACAACAGTTGGAAACGACTGCTAATACCGCATAATGTCTACGGACCAAAGGAGGGGCTCTTCGGACCTTTCGCCTTTAGATTAGCCCAAGTGAGATTAGCTAGATGGTGGGGTAATGGCCTACCATGGCGACGATCTCTAGCTGGTTTGAGAGGATGATCAGCCACACTGGGACTGAGACACGGCCCAGACTCCTACGGGAGGCAGCAGTGGGGAATATTGCACAATGGGGGAAACCCTGATGCAGCCATGCCGCGTGTGTGAAGAAGGCCTTCGGGTTGTAAAGCACTTTCAGCGAGGAGGAAAGGTTAGTAGTTAATACCTGCTAGCTGTGACGTTACTCGCAGAAGAAGCACCGGCTAACTCCGTGCCAGCAGCCGCGGTAATACGGAGGGTGCGAGCGTTAATCGGAATTACTGGGCGTAAAGCGTGTGTAGGCGGATTGTTAAGCGAGATGTGAAAGCCCAGGGCTCAACCTTGGAACTGCATTTCGAACTGGCTGTCTAGAGTATTGTAGAGGGTGGTGGAATTTCCAGTGTAGCGGTGAAATGCGTAGAGATTGGAAGGAACATCAGTGGCGAAGGCGGCCACCTGGACAAATACTGACGCTGAGACACGAAAGCGTGGGGAGCAAACAGGATTAGATACCCTGGTAGTCCACGCCGTAAACGATGTCAACTAGCTGTCTGTGAACTTGATTCGTGGGTAGCGTAGCTAACGCGCTAAGTTGACCGCCTGGGGAGTACGGCCGCAAGGTTAAAACTCAAATGAATTGACGGGGGCCCGCACAAGCGGTGGAGCATGTGGTTTAATTCGATGCAACGCGAAGAACCTTACCATCCCTTGACATCCAGAGAACTTACTAGAGATAGTTTGGTGCCTTCGGGAACTCTGAGACAGGTGCTGCATGGCTGTCGTCAGCTCGTGTTGTGAAATGTTGGGTTAAGTCCCGCAACGAGCGCAACCCCTATCCTTATTTGCCAGCGCTTCGGGCGGGAACTCTAAGGAGACTGCCGGTGATAAACCGGAGGAAGGTGGGGACGACGTCAAGTCATCATGGCCCTTACGGGATGGGCTACACACGTGCTACAATGGCGGATACAAAGGGCAGCGAGACCGCGAGGTGGAGCGAATCCCATAAAGTCCGTCGTAGTCCGGATTGGAGTCTGCAACTCGACTCCATGAAGTCGGAATCGCTAGTAATCGTGGATCAGAATGCCGCGGTGAATACGTTCCCGGGCCTTGTACACACCGCCCGTCACACCATGGGAGTGGGTTGCAAAAGAAGTAGCTAGTTTAACCTTCGGGAGGACGGTTACCACTTTGTGATTCATGACTGGGGTGAAGTCGTAACAAGGTAACCCTAGGGGAACCTGGGGTTGGATCACCTCCTTACCTTAAGTAAAACACTGTCTTTTGAGTGTTCACACAAATTGAATGATAACATTCGCATGCAATTGCATGATGCTCTTTAACAATTTGGGAAGCTGATATTAAACCCGGTGTTTGTATTGGCAACAACGTGTCGCACGGTGTTGCATAAGATATAAATACCAACGAAGAAGAAATTCTTCATGATTTTTAAAAAAATCAATACTCAAGGGTCGAATTAAGTACATCCGTGTACAATTCGACATCCAAACATCCTTGTTTGGAACATTCTTAATGAATGCGTGAAAATGTCAGACATACATTTGAATTTGGTTTTGTCACCAAATTACTCAGCAACTGTATTGCACAGATTTTGCTTTAGTAGCAAGGCTTGCGATGATGTGAGGCAGGGAGTTACCTTCGGGTAATGACCAACGAACATCAAGCGTAACGCAGCTAATAACGCAAAAGACAAGCGAAACTTTTTGGGGTTGTATGGTTAAGTGACTAAGCGTATGTGGTGGATGCCTTGGCAGTTAGAGGCGATGAAGGACGTGTTAATCTGCGATAAGCTGTGTTAAGCCGATAAAAGGCGTTATAGGCACAGATTTCCGAATGGGGAAACCCACCTGTCATAAGGCAGGTATCGTTAAGTGAATACATAGCTTAACGAGGCGAACCGGGAGAACTGAAACATCTAAGTACCCCGAGGAAAAGAAATCAACCGAGATTTCCTTAGTAGCGGCGAGCGAACGGGAATTAGCCCTTAAGCGGTTTGTGAATTAGTGGAATAAGCTGGAAAGCTTGACGATACAGGGTGATAGTCCCGTACACGAAAATGACCTTACCGTGAAATCGAGTAGGACGGAACACGTGAAATTCTGTCTGAATATGGGGGGACCATCCTCCAAGGCTAAATACTCCTAACTGACCGATAGTGAACCAGTACCGTGAGGGAAAGGCGAAAAGAACCCCTGTGAGGGGAGTGAAATAGAACCTGAAACCGCATACGTACAAGCAGTGGAAGCCTTCGGGTGACTGCGTACCTTTTGTATAATGGGTCAGCGACTTATGTTCTGTAGCAAGGTTAACCGATTAGGGGAGCCGTAGCGAAAGCGAGTGTTAACTGCGCGTTTAGTTGCAGGGCATAGACCCGAAACCCGGCGATCTACCCATGGGCAGGTTGAAGGTTGAGTAACATCAACTGGAGGACCGAACACACGTATGTTGAAAAATGCGGTGATGACTTGTGGGTCGGAGTGAAAGGCTAATCAAGCCGGGAGATAGCTGGTTCTCCCCGAAATCTATTTAGGTAGAGCCTCGGACGAACACCACTGGGGGTAGAGCACTGTTAAGGCTAGGGGGTCATCCCGACTTACCAACCCTTTGCAAACTCCGAATACCAGTGAGTGATATCCGGGAGACACACGGCGGGTGCTAACGTCCGTCGTGGAAAGGGAAACAACCCAGACCGCCAGCTAAGGTCCCAAAGTCTATGTTAAGTGGGAAACGATGTGGAAAGGCCCAGACAGCTAGGAGGTTGGCTTAGAAGCAGCCATCCTTTAAAGAAAGCGTAATAGCTCACTAGTCGAGTCGGTCTGCGCGGAAGATGTAACGGGGCTAAACATAGCACCGAAGCTGCGGATTTAATCTTAGGATTAAGTGGTAGGGGAGCGTTCTGTAAGCCGTTGAAGGTGTGTTGTAAAGCATGCTGGAGGTATCAGAAGTGCGAATGCTGACATGAGTAACGATAATGGGGGTGAAAAACCCCCACGCCGAAAGACCAAGGTTTCCTGTCCCATGTTAATCAGGGCAGGGTAAGTCGGCCCCTAAGGCGAGACCGAAAGGTGTAGTCGATGGGAAACAGATTAATATTTCTGTACTTCTTATAATTGCGAAGGAGGGACGGAGCAGGCTAGGCAAGCATGGCGTTGGTTGTCCATGTGAAAGTATGTAGGCTGGAGATTTAGGTAAATCCGGATTTCCTCAAGGCTGAGATACGAGACGAGACTCTACGGAGTTGAAGTTGTTGATGCCATACTTCCAGGAAAAGCTTCTAAGCATCAGATTATAAGGAACCGTACCCCAAACCGACACAGGTGGTTAGGTAGAGAATACTAAGGCGCTTGAGAGAACTCGGGTGAAGGAACTAGGCAAAATAGTACCGTAACTTCGGGAGAAGGTACGCTGGCTCTGGTGATGGGACTTGCTCCCTAAGCTGAGGCCAGTCGAAGTAACCAGGTGGCTGGAACTGTTTATTAAAAACACAGCACTGTGCTAAATCGTAAGATGACGTATACGGTGTGACGCCTGCCCGGTGCCGGAAGGTTAATTGATTGGGTTAGCGCAAGCGAAGCTCATGATCGAAGCCCCGGTAAACGGCGGCCGTAACTATAACGGTCCTAAGGTAGCGAAATTCCTTGTCGGGTAAGTTCCGACCTGCACGAATGGCGTAATCATGGCCACACTGTCTCCACCCGAGACTCAGTGAAATTGAATTTGCGGTTAAGATGCCGTATACCCGCGGCTAGACGGAAAGACCCCGTGAACCTTTACTATAGCTTGACAGTGAACATTGCTCCTACATGTGTAGGATAGGTGGGAGGCTTTGAAGCGAGTACGCCAGTATTCGTGGAGCCATCCTTGAAATACCACCCTTGTATGCGTGATGTTCTAACCTGGTCCCATAATCTGGGATGGGGACACTGTCTGGTGGGTAGTTTGACTGGGGCGGTCTCCTCCCAAAGTGTAACGGAGGAGCACGAAGGTTGGCTAAGTACGGTCGGACATCGTACGGTTAGTGCAATGGCATAAGCCAGCTTAACTGCGAGACAGACACGTCGAGCAGGTACGAAAGTAGGTCATAGTGATCCGGTGGTTCTGTATGGAAGGGCCATCGCTCAACGGATAAAAGGTACTCCGGGGATAACAGGCTGATACCGCCCAAGAGTTCATATCGACGGCGGTGTTTGGCACCTCGATGTCGGCTCATCACATCCTGGGGCTGAAGTCGGTCCCAAGGGTATGGCTGTTCGCCATTTAAAGTGGTACGCGAGCTGGGTTTAGAACGTCGTGAGACAGTTCGGTCCCTATCTGCCGTGGGCGTTTGAGAATTGAAGAGGGCTGCTCCTAGTACGAGAGGACCGGAGTGGACGAACCTCTGGTGTTCCGGTTGTCACGCCAGTGGCATTGCCGGGTAGCTATGTTCGGAACTGATAACCGCTGAAAGCATCTAAGCGGGAAGCAGGCTTTGAGATGAGTTCTCACTGGGACTTTAAGTCCCCTAAAGGGTCGTCGGAGACTACGACGTTGATAGGTCAGGTGTGTAAGCGTTGCGAGACGTTGAGCTAACTGATACTAATTGCCCGTGAGGCTTAACCATACAACACCCAAGAGGTTTTACTCTGGTGTGTATGGTCTGATAATCATCACGCATGATTAAGAATTGAGTAAATATCGCTTTCCGAATTGAAACGTTTTTTGTCTGGCGACAATAGCACTTTGGAACCACCTGAACCCATGCCGAACTCAGAAGTGAAACGAAGTAGCGCCGATGGTAGTGTGGGAGTTCCCATGTGAGAGTAGGTCATCGCCAGGCTTCCAATTAAAAGAAACCCGTCCCTGTGACGGGTTTTTTGCTTTGTGTAGATTAAATTTTTCTAAGCCTCTGCGCGCTCAAGGAGTTCCCGGACATCGCTCTGCGATTCGGTACCGTCCCAAAAAGTGTGTCTCTCTTATTTCAATTTCAGTTTCAAACTTTCTAGTTAAATAAGTTACTTTTCTCAAAACGACTTATTGGGTATTGGTAAGTCGTTTGATTCATATCCAATGCAACCTTACTCAGAATGGTTAACACTGAGTCAACGCTTGGCATAGAGTTTCGTATTTTGAGCGTACGTTTGAATGATTTATTTAATCGTTCGATCCAGTTGGTAGTATAAATCATATTTCGGATCATCGGCTCAAAGTCTAAATAGGTCGCGTAATAGTACATGTATACTTCATCTATAAACACTTTGAAGCTAGGATATCGTTTACCCCATTTATCAGACAACCACCTCGCTCGGAGCAGAAACTCCTCTCGATCATCAGATTGATCTTCTAAGTTGAATACAAACCTTAAATCCTCAGCAACATCATTACGATGAGACTTTTTCACTTTCTTTAAGATATTGCGTTTCATATGCAACACGCATTTTTGAATTCGGCATTGATAATGGCGCTCAATGGCTGAATCTAAACCGGCTAAGTTATCTATCACAGCGAGGTCGATTTGTGCGAGCCCTCGAGCTTTTAAGTCTAATAAGATGTCATCCCAATTTGACGCCGATTCCGTTGGCGCATTGTAGATACCGATAACCTCGCGAGTCATATCATGCTTAACGGCCAGCGCAATGTAATAAGCTTCACTGGAAACTGTTTCACGCTTTGTCTTGATGAATGTCGCGTCGAGATAAATGATGGGATAGTACTCGCACAGCTTCTGCTTTCTGAAGTCCTCCATTTCTTTATAAAGACTTTTGGTGATGCGTGATACCGCGCTACGAGTCAGTTTCTGACCGTAAATCGATTCGGTTACAGATTCGATATCTCGGGTTGTCAAACCTTTAGCATAAAGTTCGAAGCAAAGCTCATTTAATGTATCACTTTGCTCCTTCATTACATTGAGGATCCAAGGCTTGAATTGATTCAGTCGATCTCGAGGAACCTGTAATGATAAAGCACTACCAATACCTAGGCCGGACACTTGTCTGTAACCATTGCCTTTGTTTCCTTGTGATGCTCTTAGGTATTCTGTGCGCTCTGCTTTCATAAATGAGTTGAGAGCCAGCTCTAGTACTTGATTGAGCCCTCCAGGCTTTTCGATTAATGAATCCAATGCTGCTTGAATTTGTTTACTATTCAGCGTTAAATTAGTCATGGTCTCTCTCCGTTTGTTGTTGATTGTTTTTTGGTCGAAACTTTCAACTAAACTAAGAGAGACTTTTTTATTTGTCTAGTGGGACACACTTCTGTGGGACGGTATGGGACATCGCTCTGCGATTCCAGGATGACGTTTATCTGTTTCTGGAAAAGTAAGGATCTCCATTGGTTTTGAAGTGCGTGAGCTGAAGTTACATGATAGCCGCACCTTGGCTGTAACCAACGACATATCGTAATTGTTGCTTTTGACTAGCCGTAATAACTAAAGTGGATTAAATCACGCCAATATTTCTTCTGATTGATAATTGAAGTAACGAGCCTGATTAAATTGTGTTTTGTCGCCTAACATTTGTTTCAACCTTGTTGGCCAATTGAGACATGTATTATCTGCTGTGTGAGACATTTGCCATTTTGCTTGGTCGTTATCGCGCTTATCTATGCCAGTTTAAATTAATAATGCTAATGTTATCAGGGCTTTATATTCTATTGGTTTTTTTGCGAACAAATATTTTGATCGTCGCTAGTTGTTTCCAAGCCAGTGTGGCGTAGAATTACACTTAGTTACAGGATGTAACAAGTCAGAAATCATTTATGTATGGATACCAATGGATTGCCGCAGACTCAGGATGAGTCTTTATTACGGAAGATCAATTAAGGATAGTCAAAAAGTTGTCAGGATGACAGATAATAAATATCACGGATGCGCTAAAGCCTAGGAAGGCATACATTGAAGTAAAGGCAGAAACCGGATGCGCCATTAGACAGATGTAATTGTCGAAAGCGAAGGGGGCTTCGCTTTTGCCTTTTCTCTTCAAAGCGGTAGTGATATTGTGACTTAAACCTACACCTTAATTTATTCGTTTCATATCAAGTTAAAACTTAACGTTTTCTCGCTATCTAAGCCCAACCTATTCGCACTTAGCAATTTAGTAACAAAGCTTTATTATCCTTCTTAGCATATTTAACGTAAAATATAACCATATTTCCTTTAATGAATGTAACGAATTATGGCTAGATCGAAAAAATCTCGCAAAGAAGGCGCTTTAATGAAGAAGCTGAATTTACAGCGCCCAGAGAAAGTGGAAAAAGAACCTCGTAAGCGCAAAATCGCTGGTAATAAAGCTGGTTCGCGACAACAAGTTGAAAAGAACACAAAAAAGCAGCAAGTTAGCACGGGTAGTAAAGACGCTCGTCACGGTAGCAAGAAGGCGATACCGCTTGGTATCGACAGTAATGCAAGTACTAATCGCGATAAGCCTATTGAGAAGAAAGAGATACCATTAGCGGCTGTCACTGTAATTGAACCAGTAGCGAACGTTAGCGACATGACTGCTATTTATGAGCAAGAGTTACAACAGCTTGAAGAGAACGAGCAATTAATGCTTATTTCGGCAAAACTCGATGCGGGAGAACAAGTCTCTGATCAAGATATTGAAACGCTAGAGGCAGCACAGCAGCGTTATCAAGAATTATGCGAATTGCTTGGTATTGAAGATGAGGAATTCGATACAGAGATTAGCGAAAGCGATGATGACGATATTCTCGATCGCTTAGATGATACTGACTTTTCTGAATTCAAAGAGTAGTAAAAATGACAGTATCTACGATTGCGCTATTGGTGGTCGGTGGCATCATTATTTTTGCATTGGCTGTTTATGCGAGTTTTTTGCTATTTAAACTCCGCCATCAAAAGAAAAAAAATGAAGCGCTATTAGCTGAGAAACGGCAAAAGCTCGCACAGCGTGATATCAAGGCTTTGCAGTCAATTAGTCATATTTGTCGAGCGATGTCGGCTAAGCAGTGTGAAGTATCTGAAGGCAGTTGGCGTTTGTCGGTGTTGATGGACTCGCTACCTGATCACAAGGTCAAGATGAAAGCGAATTTTCCTGCTATATTTACTTTATATAGCAATATCAGTCATATGCCTATTTTGGACGAGCGTAAAAAGTTGTCAAAGAAAGAAAGGCTTAAGCTCGACCTGGAACGGATGGGCTACGAAGAGCAATACGAGGATGCGGTATTCGCCGAAGTAGATAAATTGTTACCTTATTCACAGACATTGATTGAGACATTGCAAAGCACAACTAGACAATAACAATCTAAAGGTGGTCTCATGAGTGAGCAATTGAAAGTAGAATTCACAAAGCGAATTGTTGCTTTACAGGAGCGTGTTGATTCAATTCACGGCGATTTTGCAGAAGGTAGAGCCGCTGATTGGTCTGAACAGGCGGGTGAACGGGAAAATGACGAAGTACTCAATGCGCTAGAAGCAGAGGCTAAAATAGAGATTCAACAACTTTCTAATGCCATAAATCGCATCGAAACAGGTACCTATGGTGTTTGTAGCGAATGTGGTGAAAACATCGCTGAGGCTCGGTTGAAAGTGCAACCTGCGGCCACTAAATGCATTCATTGCGCTGATTAATTTTACAAACTCAATTCTCTCCAAGCGTGTTCTCGATAAAACATTGCGCTCGATCAATAAACGCGGGTGCAATGTTTTTTATACTACCGGTAATTTTATCGGTAGGTTTTTCTAAGTGTCTCAATCTAATCAAATTCACAACGCATTAAATGATATGTTTTCACGTCAAATGTTAGCCAAGTATGACGTGAGCGGTCCTCGCTACACCTCGTACCCAACAGCATTAGAATTTAATGAGAATTTTTGCGATAGTGAGTTGGTTGACGCAATTCAAACTTCTGATAGCCAAGAGTTGTCAATTTATATCCATATCCCGTTCTGCCATAGTTTGTGTTACTACTGTGGCTGCAACAAAATCGTAACTCGTCATCAGGATAAAGCGGACCAATATATCGATTACTTGTGCCGAGAAATCGACACGCGAGCCAAGTTAGTTAAAGGCAAGCAAGTAAAGCAAATGCATTGGGGGGGAGGTACACCTACCTTTTTAAACAAGGCGCAAATCAGTCGCTTAGTCGATAAATTAAAAGCCTCATTTAGCTTTTCTGAGCAGATTGAAATGGGAATCGAAGTTGACCCAAGAGAGATATCGCTCGACTTAATTGATCACTTATTTGAGGTCGGATTTAACCGTCTCAGTATCGGTGTACAAGATGTTGATGTTAAAGTGCAGGCAGCGATAAATCGCCTACAAAGCACCGACTTTATTGTCGAATTGGCGCGAAGAGCAAAACGCATCGGCTTTGCTTCGGTAAATATTGATCTAATTTACGGTCTGCCACATCAAACTCCGCAGTCTTTTGCAGACACTATTGCTGCAGTTAAGCGCATAGATCCCGATCGCATCTCCTTATTTAGTTATGCGCATTTACCCAGTCGTTTTGCTGCGCAGCGAAAAATTAAAGATCAATGGTTACCAAATTCCACTGAAAAGCTGGCATTGATGCAGTATGCGATAGAGTCTTTGGTTGCAATTGGCTATGAGTTTATTGGCATGGATCACTTTGCTAAACCAGAAGACGATTTAGCGATAGCACAGCGCAATGGTAGCTTACATCGAAATTTCCAGGGCTATACCACGTTAGGTGATTGTGACTTATTGGCTTTCGGGGTATCAGCGATCAGCGCAATGGGCAACAGTTTCAGCCAAAATGTCAAAACCTTACAGGCGTATTACCAAGCCATTGAGCAATGTGGTCATGCATTAGAAAAGGGGATTACCACAACCGCTGATGACGCTATTCGCTCATTTGTAATTAAGCAATTGATGTGTAATTTCAGCGTCGACAAACAAGTTGTTGCAGATCGGTTTGGAATAACCTTTGATAGCTATTTTGCCGATGAATTAGATTCATTACAGGTGTTTGTCAACGATGGGTTAGTCACGGTAAACGAACACTCGATACAAGTTGCTCCGAAAGCGCGTCTACTCATTCGCAATGTTTGCATGTCGTTTGACGCCTATTTGAAAACGAAGCTACATCAACAGCGCTTTTCGAAAGTTATTTAGTCCAGGTCGACCACTCCAATTAAGTGATCAATGTCTTCACTGTGAATATACAGTTGTAGTTGTTGATCACCTTCAACCTTATCTGCTATTTCTATCCATTGGTAGTATACATTGCGATGAATAGAGGCTTCTAAATTGCGGCGAATATTTACCCGTAATGAGCCGTCATTACTGCGCTTTATTGGATGAGATTTATCCAGTAATATTTCATCACCGAGGTTCGTGGTCAGTAACATCGAACCGCGTTCGACCTCATCAACCCACTGCCACTGAGTTACAACAAATGGTAGAGCGTCGACACTTATTTTTACTTTTTCAACCGGGGTGACGAGAAAATAGTCATCAGCTTCCTTTACCAATACGCTGGCAAATAGCTTTACTAAGCGTTGACGGCTAATAGGGCTACCTTGATAATGCCATTGACCCTCGCGATCAATGCGCATATCCATCTCGCCACAATACGGTGGATCCCACTGCTCGACGGGTGGTAGCTTTTGTTGATTTGCGGATAATTGTTTTTGTAAAGATTCTATAGACATAATAACGATAACTGACAAACGGTATTGATTGTGCTTTACGCAGCGTTAAGCAGCATAATACGTGGCTTTGTTCTTACCTGTAGTTTTGGATCGATACATCGCCTCATCAGACTTCTTGACGACACTGTCTAAATCATCATTTTCGTCTAATTGCGATAAACCGATACTCACTGTAGTCGAGAATTCAAGACCTTCATAATTAATAACACAGCTTTCAATTTCACGACGAATACGTTCAGCTAATTTATAGGCGTTATCAATAGAGCTGTTGTGGCAACCGATCATAAACTCTTCGCCTCCGACGCGTCCGCAAAAGTCACTGTCGCGAATCACGCTGCGAATGATAGCACCGACCTCCTGCAGTGTTTTATCACCAGCAGGATGACCATAGTTATCGTTTATTTGCTTAAAGTTGTCGATGTCAAAGGCAATAAAGGAAAGCGGCTTGCTATCGCGTTTGGCTTGCGCAACCGACATTTTTGCCAAAGCCATAAAAGCGCGTCGATTTGGCAACTGAGTTAGCATATCAGTACGCGCTTCGAACTCGGCTTGCTCTTTAGCTTTTTTCAATATCAGGTTTTGTTGTTTCACCTGTTTTTCAAAGGCGTAAACTTTTTCAAAAGTGTTTTCGGTAGAGCCTTCTTTCATATGAACGATCGCTTTGCGGCTCATCGCAATCATTATACAAGTTAGCGGGGCCACGGTACCGACAGTTGGGAAAAACATAAATTCGTAACTTGCGGGCAGCCAGCCCCAAATTAACGCACTATTGCAAACGATCACTTCCAGGCAGAGTATCATGGTTAATATCATAATGCTCATTTGCTTCTCACCTTTATACGCACTGTAGATAGCAGCAAAGATAGCAATGGCAAAGGCAAATAAAGTCAGTTGCTGTAATTGCATTGCCAACTCGTGAAAGCCAACAATAGCAACGGGAACACAGCTGAGGGAGACGATAATCGTCGTCTTATAGACGCGGTCGAGGTGCAACGAGTGGTACGACGCATTTGCGTATATACGAATAAATTGGACACAACTGGCGACCATAAGCGCCACCGCAATGGTGCCAAGAGGGTGATAATCTAAACCTGGTATATAGATATTGAGTACACCCGATTGCAAGCCGATAACCGGAATACTGGCTAAAGCTAAAATAATGTACCACTTGAAAAAGGCTTCTTTTAGAAACTTGAAGCAGATAAACGCTGCGATGGCCGACAGGATGATAAAGGTCATTACAGATGCGAACGTCACGTGTTCATTAACCGTTGCTTTGACCAAAGCGGCGCTTGTCCAGATTCTAAAGCTGGTGAAGCGGGCCGTTGATACATCGCTGTATGATTCAAGTAGTACGTGTTTTCTCTCGTTAGCCTGGAGGCTAATAGGTAACGCCATACGCGGTAAGGGGATTTCACGGTGTGAACTGTCGTAAGGAGTAACGGTCTTGCGCACAAATTGATTCTCTGTGCCGAGTTTTTCATACAATGACAGTGTTATGGATTGTTGTACTGGGTATTCGAGATAAACAGTGATTTCAGAATCGGTATTGTTAACCAGTGAATAGTAACTCCAAACAGAACCACTTTGCGGAGCTATCCATCCGTTCGTTTTACCACTTTGTGAAAACGAGAGCCGTTGCAACCAAGCTTGATTAGCATTTAATAGTGAGGTTGGGTCGAGAAAGTAGTTTCCGGGGACTGATATAAATTGTCCGCGTTCACTGCCATCAATTATAATATCAGTCGACGATGCCTTAGCTACGCCTGAGGCGCCAAAGCTAATTGAAAAAAATATGACTATCGCGTAAAAGAATTCTTTATAATTATTCATTTATGATTCCTGCTGCATATCCATTGCTGCCTAGCCGTACCAAGTGCTGGCGAATTGTCAGTTTCCCTGACGAGCTTTATTCATCTCTAAAAGTTCAATAAAATCCTAACCTTATTGTAATTCAATAGTTAAATAAATGACAAAAAAAAGTAAATGTTTTTTTTTGCGCCTGTTTTTCTTAAAAAAATAACCGTTATTATGCAAAAGTACTTGCGTTAAAGAAGGCGAACAAGATACAATCCGCGCACTGCTTAGGGCAGTGTCTTCCTAGTGGTGGCTGTAGCTCAGTTGGTAGAGCCCCGGATTGTGATTCCGGTTGTCGTGGGTTCAAGTCCCATCAGCCACCCCATCTAGTTTTAATCTAAACTCCCGCTTATATTCCATTTGTTTTCTGGTTTTGATAACCGCATATTTAACTCGGTTTTTGATCTTGTTTTATCACCATTATTTTGCTGATATAACAGGCGTAATTCTGCTCTGCTGATATACTTACTGCTAGTACAATTTTGCTGTAAATATCTCACGGTGCACATCGGTGTCTTACCGGTAACGACTGTGTTGTTGGTGATGCACATCTCATGACATTAACAAAGAAAATGAATAGATTACTTATTGGTAATATTGAGCTTTGTAGCTTGCCCGATTTGGGGATTTCAGATTTACCGGTGCGCATCGATACAGGTGCAAAAACATCGTCGCTTCACGTTGATAACATTAACGTGGTAACCAAATTTGGTAAGCCTCAAGTTAATTTTGATCTACATCCTGATATTTATAATCTCGATAAAACGGTAAAGTGCTCGGCACCACTTCACGATTCGCGACGTATCAAATCGTCAAACGGTGTAAGCGAACAACGTTGCGTGATCATTACCCGATTGCGGCTGGGCATTGAAGAATGGCCTATAGAGCTGACATTGAGCAATCGCGAAGAAATGACGTATATGATGTTACTCGGCCGTCAAGGGATGGGCGATCGCGTGTATGTTGACCCCAGCGCTACATTTTTAATTGAAAACACCTAATATGAATCTCAGCCTAAAGTTAACCTTACTACCAATAATGGGGTACTTTGCGAGATTTTGAGCGACGTGGAATCCGGCAGATAAATTTTAGGTATAAAAAAACAGCGCCTAGTGCGCTGTTTTTTTATTAACTAGAAGCGTTACTTCAGTGACGCCATGTATTGCGCTAGAGCAGCGATGTCTTCATCGGTAAGTTTCACTGCAATGTTACTCATCATGCCATTCATGTCGTTGTTGCGCTTACCACTGCGGAACTGCTCTAATTGCAGTTTGAGGTAATCGGCTGTTTGGCTACCAACTTTAGGGAAACCAGCTAGGCCAGCACCTTTACCATCGGTTCCGTGACAAGCGATACATGCTGTAATGCCTCGTGCAGCATCACCACCTTGATATAATTTTTTACCCAAAGCGTTTTCTTCAGCAGCTGTAGCTGTTAATTTTTGGCTAGCGAAGTACGCGGCAAGATTTTGCATGTCTTCGTCAGTTAAAGCGGCTACTTGACCTGCCATAATAGCGTTATCACGAGCACCTGATTTGAAATCATGTAACTGCTTTGCAAGGTATTGTTCGTGTTGACCAGCAAGTTTCGGGTGATTTGGCAATGGCTGGTTACCATCAGCACCATGACACGCAGCACAAACCATCGATTTGGCTTTGCCTGCTTCAACATCGCCAACAAACGTTAATTTTTCAGCTGAAGGCTTTTTAGCCACGGCATCGGCAACAGCTTCTGGCGACTCAAAGTAAGCTCCAAGGTCGATGATGTCTTGTTCTGTTAGATTCATCGCTACCGCATTCATTGATGCGTCTTTGCGCTCACCACTGTGGAATGCTTTAAGTTGCTTTTCAATGTACTCAGGGTGTTGGTTTGACAAGTTCGGGTTAATCAACACATCTGAGTTACCTTGTTTACCGTGACAGTCAACACAAGCGGTAATACCACGAGTTACGTCACCGTTTTGGTATAGACCTTTACCTGCTACTGGATCGGCTACCACTTGTACAGCCGCAGGAGCCGCTGGCGCAGCAGCACCAGTACTGGCATCAGCCGGCGCATCGCCAGAACCAGACAGGGCACTAAAGTAGGCTGCCACATCAAGCATGTCTTGTTCAGATAATGGCATTGCCATTGGCGACATTACTGGATCTTTACGAGAACCATCTTTAAATGCTTTTAATTGCTTAACAATATAGTCAGCATGTTGACCAGCAAGGTTAGGGTAGTTATCGGCAATACCGATACCATTAGCACCGTGACATGCGGCACACGTAGCTGCTTTAGTTTTGCCTGCATCTGCATCACCTGCAGCAAATGCGTTACCCAGTAATCCGCAACCTAAGATTGCTGAAAGAACAAGTTTTTTCATAGTGATTCTGCCTGTTATTACTCAAGAAAAACCGTAACGAATATGGTTTTTCTCTTTAATAGCACGATTAATTAAGTCAATTAGAGATAGTTATTTACGTTATTTTACACAATTACCACGCAGGTGTAATGGTTATTAAGAAAAATTAGGAAAAAAAACTTAACCAAGTGCTGTTTAAGTAAAGATTACAAAAAACAATAAGAAGCGATGTTTAAAACAATATATAATTGAAGCAGTTATTTTTTTTAGGTAGATCATTTTGACAACCACAGACGTAAACCTTCATGTCGCACAGTTTATCTTAAGTGCGCCCGATATTCGTAAACTGCCGGATGATACTGGGGTAGAAGTTGCATTTGCGGGACGCTCTAATGCCGGCAAATCAAGCGCTTTGAATACGCTGACCAACCAAAAGTCCCTAGCCCGAACCAGTAAAACCCCTGGTCGAACCCAGCTTATTAACGTGTTTGATATTCGCGATAACCGTCGCCTAATCGACTTGCCAGGTTACGGCTTTGCCAAAGTACCGTTGGAAATGAAAAAGAAATGGCAAAAGTCGCTAGCCGAATATCTAGAAAAGCGAGAAAGCTTAAAGGGTTTGGTGGTATTGATGGATATCCGTCACCCTTTGAAAGATTTGGATGTTGATTTAATTCAATGGGCCGATGACTGTAACTTGCCGGTGTTAGCCTTACTGACTAAGGCTGATAAATTAAAATCAGGTAAGCGCAGCGCAGAAGTATTAAAGGTCAAAAAGCAGTGTAAGGATTTACACAGCAATATTAAGGTGATCGGTTTTTCTTCGTTAACTAAGGTCGGCTTAGAGCAAGCGACGGGCGTTATTAGCGATTGGTTTAATGCGTTTGCCGACGATGCCGACGATGCCGACGATGCCGACGACGAAGCAGAGCAAGCAGCCGAGCTTTAATTAGCCTAGCTATTAGTATTGCTTTCACAAGGCGCCTCGGCGCCTTTTTTATTTACGGGTTATTTTAGACATAAAAAAAACCGACGTCACAAAGTGCCGTCGGTTGGAAGCTTATGGGGAAGCTAGAAAACAAAAGTTATTACAACAAGAATTCCCTTAGGAATGATTGTAGTTTAGAGTCTTCACTCTACTTTGTAAAGTGTTTATTCTAATTTTTTTACATTTAGCTGTTTGCTTGCTTGTTTTTTGTACGTAATTGTCTTGTTTTCGCTAAATTTCCCTGCTTTTTGTAGTTTTATTACATTTAGTGGGCTTGTTGCCAGTTATCGCCAATACCCGCCTCAGAGATCAGAGGTACGTTTAATTGAACCACGTTATCCATTATCTCCACCAATTGTGGCACAACGCTATCAACAATATCTTCATCGATTTCAAAAATTAATTCATCGTGAACTTGCATGGTCATTTTAATTCGATCATCACCTTTTTGTTGTAACCAAGTATCAATCGCGATCATTGCTTTTTTGATGATGTCGGCTGACGTCCCTTGCATTGGTGCATTGATAGCAGCGCGCTCTGCACCAGCGCGTCGAGCACCATTTTTCGATTTTATTTCGGGTAAGTACAAGCGACGCCCAAATAAGGTTTCAACATAACCGTTTTCGCTGGCGTTGATACGCGTATTTTCCATGTACTCGCGCACGCCAGGATAACGCTCAAAATACTTATCCATATATTGTTGTGCTTGGTTGCGTCCTATGTGCAATTGTTTGGCTAAACCAAACGCAGACATGCCATAAATTAAGCCAAAGTTTATTGCTTTTGCACTGCGTCGGTGGTCGGCAGTCACTTCATCAAGTGGCAGAGCAAATATTTCTGCCGCTGTTGCTTGGTGAATATCCTTACCTTCGGCAAACGCTTTTAGCAGGCCTTCATCGTTAGACAAGTGTGCCATAATGCGAAGTTCGATTTGAGAGTAATCAATGGCAACAATTTTACTGCCTTTGGGAGCGACAAACGCTTGGCGTATTTTTTTACCTTCATCAGAGCGAATTGGAATATTCTGCAAGTTAGGGTCTGTCGACGACAAGCGACCTGTTGCCGTGACCGCTTGGTGATACGACGTGTGTACTCGATTGGTTTCTGAGTTCACCATCAGTGGTAATTTATCGGTGTAAGTCGACTTCAGTTTTGCCAACCCGCGGTGCTCTAATATCAACTTGGGCAACGGGTAATCCAATGCCAATTCTTGCAATACTTCTTCAGCGGTCGACGGAGCACCTTTGGGAGTTTTTTTAACAACTGGGATATTTAGTTCGTCAAACAAGATAGTCTGTAACTGCTTAGGCGAGTTAAGATTAAAGCTTTTTCCGGCAATTTCGTGCGCTTTCATTTCGATCTGATCAAGACGCCCTGCGATGTCGGCAGACTGTTGTGACAGCAGATCACTATCGATGTGAACACCTATTTGCTCCATGCGAGCAAGTACAGGCATTAGTGGCATTTCAATATCTTCGAATACCTGCTTCAATTGTTGGCTTTTTTCGAGTTTTGACCATAGCACTTGGTGCAAGCGCAGAGTGATATCGGCATCTTCGGCAGCGTAATGACCGGCTTTTTCGACATCTATTTGATTAAACGTTAATTGCTTAGCACCTTTTCCGGCGATATCTTCAAAATGCACCGTTTTATAATCTAGATATTTTTCCGCCAAAGCATCCATGTTGTGACGGGTAGCAACGCTGTTGAAACAATATGATTCGAGCATGGTGTCATAAGCGATGCCTTGCAGGCTGATACCATGACGGGTTAGCACATTGGCATCATATTTTAGGTTTTGTCCCACTTTTAGCTGTTGTGGATTTTCCAATAGGGGTTTTATGCGAGCTAACACCATGTCTTGGTCTAGTTGCTCCGGTGCTCCGTCATAATCGTGTGCAAATGGCAGATATGCGGCTTTTCCCGGCTCTACGGCAAAGCTCATGCCAACGAGTTTGGCTTGCATGTAATCAACCGATGTCGTTTCGGTATCAAAAGCAAATAGTGAACTGGCAGCCAGCTTTTCTAACCAGTGTTCTAATTGCTTTTCGCTATAGATAATTTCATAGTCAACTTCAACTGGCGCAATCTGAGCGTCGTCAGTTGCGGTGTCATCGATTAGATCGTCAGTTTGGCTTACTGATATATTTGCGCCTTTATCCAGATCGGCGAGTAAGCGTTTAAGTTCAAACTGAGTATACAATTCTCGTAGCGTATCGGTATCTGCCGTACTAGCTTGGATATCAGCTAAATTCTGCTCTAGTTCAACATCCGTTTTAATCGTCGCGAGCTGAAAAGACAGCGGTAAATACTCAAGTGCGTCACGCAGGTTTTCACCTATTTTACCTTTGACCTTATCGGCATTGGCCATAACGCCGTCTAGTGATTGATATTCAGTAAGCCATTTTACTGCCGTTTTCGGACCGCATTTATTAACCCCGGGAATATTGTCAACTTTGTCACCAACTAACGCTAAATAGTCGATAATTTGATCTGGACGGACGCCAAATTTTTCAACCACACCGTCAACATCGGTGACCGTATTGGTCATCGTGTTAATTAAGCGCACGTGATCAGTGACCAGTTGTGCCATGTCTTTATCGCCAGTGGAAATAATGGTTTCTAATCCTTGTTCACTCGCTTGTAGTGCTAGTGTGCCAATGACATCGTCAGCTTCGACACCTTCGACAACTAATAACGGCAAGCCCATAGCGCGAATGATGTTGTGTAATGGCTCTATCTGGCAGCGTAAATCATCGGGCATCGGCGGGCGATTTGCTTTGTACTCTGCGTACATATCGTTGCGAAATGTTTTGCCTTTGGCGTCGAAAACCACCACAATTTTGCCTGTGGGGTATTCTTTTTCTAATGCGCGAATCATATTTAACACCCCGGTGATGGCGCCGGTCGGATGACCGTCCTTTGTACTGAGGGCTTGTAAATAAGGAACGTGATAAGCACGGAACAAATACGATGATCCGTCAACTAGAATATACGGTGATGATTGGCTCATAAAACTATCGTTTGTTGGACTGTTATATTGCCGATAAGGATGCCACAGATAGGCGACTCAAACCAGAGTTAAAACAGTTGGGATAAGTTTAAAGCGTCTGTGGATAAGTCTGTGTAACAAAATAGCCCGCCACCTGGCACATTTTAAAAATGTCAAGTGTCTAACTGTTACAGCTCTTATTTTATCTGGGATAGGGGATTTGTCGGTGACACGTTATTATTATTATTATGTTAACAATAGGTGTGGATAATCTTCCCTGTAACCCTTCTTTAGCTAGGTTGAAAAACAACCAATACAATCAGAAGGGATAATGATACTAGCAGAAACATTTTCAAAAACAAATACTTTTTATTGATTTTTTTTGGTTGTTTTTTGAACGAGTTAGGTGTTGCACTCGTCATACCGAAAACGTTAACCAAATGTTGCCTTTCTTGCTGTATGTAAGCGGTTACTTATCGGCAAGCTTAAACAACGTAAAAAAGAGAGTTTACCTTTAAATTATCACTAACGACCACTTGACGATTTAAAGATCTGACTTTCACCCCTAATTTAGCCAGGATGAAAGCCAGTTAGCACCTTGCTTGATATTGTTTGATCAAAGGATTCGTTTCCTAGGTACAGCGTTTCATTAGCGCATGGTAACAAACTCTTCTGCGGCGGTAGGGTGAATTGCTATGGTGTTGTCAAAGTCGGCTTTGGTTGCGCCCATTTTTACGGCAACGGCAAACCCTTGCAGCATTTCATCGCTACCGAAACCAATACAGTGCATACCGACAATTTTCTCGTTGTCACCCTGGCAAACCAGTTTCATTCGACATGGCTGGCGATATTGCGTAACGGCGGTATACATAGAAGTAAATTGCGAGGTGTAAACTTTGATATCGTCTTCACCATATTGCGCTTTTGCTTGTTGTTCGGTTAAACCTAACGTACCGATAGTCGGATGTGAAAAGACTACTGTTGGTATTTGTGAGTAATCTAAGTGCTCGGTTGGCTTGTTGTTAAATAGTCGCTCTGATAAACGGCGACCGGCGGCAACGGCAACAGGCGTCAATTGAGCGCGACCGGTATTATCGCCTACCGCATAAAGACCGCTAACGGCGGTGTTTTGATATTTGTCAGTTTCAATAAAGCCTTGCTGATTGGTCGTTAAGCCAGCAGCTTGCAGATTGATGTTATCGGTCGCTGGTTCACGGCCAATTGCCCAAATGATGCTGTCGACGGTTAGTGATTCGCCGTTTTCTAATTCGAGCGTTAATGTGTCATCGGCGTTTTTAGTAACTGCTTTAGGTACGCTGTGGGTTTTCAGGTTTAACCCATCTTGCGCCATGATTTCAACTAAGGTATCAGATAGCATGTCGTCAAAATCGCGCAGCGGCTTGTGCTTTCTCACGAGCAACGTAGTATCACTGCCTAAAGCGTGTAAGACGCCAGCGATCTCTACCGCAATATAACCAGCGCCGACAACGGCAACTCGTTTTGGCTGTTCGGTTAACGCAAAAAAGCCATCGGACGTGATACCGTGCTCGGCTCCCGGTATATTGGGAATGCTAGGGCGCCCGCCTGTCGCTATCAAAATGTGATCAGCAGTATATACTTCACCGTTCACTTCAATGGCGTTTTTACCAACAAATTTACCGAAGCCATGAATCACCTCAACCTTGTTTTTAGCTAAGACATTGTTGTATGAGCCGTGAATACGTTCAATATAAGCTTCGCGACTGTCCACTAGTCTTTGCCAGTTAAACGCGCCAGCGGTTAAATCAAAACCGTAGTCAGCTGATAAGTGTACTGCGTCGGCAATTTGCCCCGCGTGCCACATCACTTTTTTAGGCACACAACCTACATTAACACAGGTCCCACCAAGCGCTTTGGCTTCAATAAGGGCACATTTTTTGCCGTACATGGCTGCTCTGTTTATCGAGGCAATACCGCCTGATCCTGCGCCTAAGGCGATATAGTCGAAATGTTTAGTCATGATTTACTCCAATGGCTTTTGTGTACAGATGATGGAGGTCAATCAGGTATTTTTCAAGTAATTAACGACAGTCGCGCTCAGTCTTACAGACATAGTGATTGAACGCGATAGCGGTGTTTTAGCGACGTGATAGCGATGGTGCTATTGCTTAAAATATTAAATATACTGCGCGGTTAGCCATAATGAAGTGTAATGTAGGTAAATTTTCGGCGTATAGACAGCAACAAATTAGAGCATCCAACCACTTGAATTAAGGTTGATGTAAATCGCTATTTTGTCGCTTGATTGCGCGCTCAGGATTCGAACGTTGGTTTTTATCAAGGGTTAACCTTGAATCTTAGTGTTTTCGGTCATATTTCTAGAGTAAATATAAGTAAAATGTAGGCAAGTAAAGTAATGAGCAACCCATTATTAGAGCAAGCACAACAAGACGGTGCTTTGCCGTTGTTTTCACAAATCAAACCAGAGCACATTCAACCCGCAGTAGAGCGTGCAATCGCTGATGCGAAACAAGCTATTGAAGCCGTTGTCGCTCGTAAGCAGGGCTACACCTGGCAAAACTTGGTGGCATATTTAGACAAAGTTGACGACGTGTTAGAAAAAGTCTGGTCTCCGATTTCGCATTTAAACTCGGTGGTAAATAGCGACGAACTCCGCCAAGCATACGATGCGTGTTTGCCAATACTTTCTGAGTACAGCACCTGGGTTGGTCAACACCAAGGTTTATACGATGCTTATCTACAATTCTCCCGAAGCGATGAGTACAAAACGTTAGCCACCGAACAAAAACAAGTGGTTAAGCACGCGTTACGCGATTTTAAACTTTCAGGTATTGCTTTGGCTGACGACAAAAAGCAGCGTTACGGTGAAATTCAAACTCGACTGAGTGAGTTATCTTCTAAGTTTAGTAATAATCTTCTCGATGCAACAGGTGCATTTACCGTACTAATTGAAGACGAAGCCGAGCTAAGCGGGTTACCTCAGAGCGCTATTGATGGTGCGCAACAGGCAGCCGAGAGCCAAAACAAGCAGGGCTGGTTATTTACCCTTGATATCCCGAGCTATTTGCCGGTGATGATGTACAGTGACAACGAGGCGTTACGTGAAAAAATGTATACCGCTTACGTTACCCGCGCATCAGAATTGGGACCAAATGCCGGCGAGTTTGACAACAGTGACATCATGAGTGAAACGCTGGCGCTGCGTCATGAAATGGCACAGTTACTGGGCTTTGACAATTATGCTGAAGAGTCGCTGGCAACCAAAATGGCCGAGAACACTCAACAGGTATTTGCATTTTTACAAGATCTGGCGCAAAAGTCTAAGCCACAGGGTGAACAAGATTTAGCTGAACTAACCGAATTTGCGGCGCAAGAGTTTAACAAACAAACCTTACAACCTTGGGACTTGGCCTATTACTCAGAAAAATTAAAGCAGGCTCGATACGCTATTTCAGATGAAGACTTGCGTCCGTATTTTCCAGAACACAAAGTGATAGCTGGTTTGTTTGAAGTGGTTGAGCGCTTGTACGGGATTACGATAAAAGCTCAACAAGGTGTTGATACCTGGCATCAAGATGTTAGCTTTTATCACGTCTATGACAGCGATAACAACCTGCGCGGTAGTTTCTATTTCGACTTGTACGCGCGGGATAAAAAGCGCGGTGGTGCGTGGATGGCCGACTGTATTGGCCGTCGTCAGTTAGACGATGGTACTGTGCAGTTACCGGTTGCATTCTTAACGTGTAATTTTACCAAGCCAGTGGGTGATAAACCGGCGCTGTTTACCCATGATGAAGTCGTTACGTTGTTTCACGAATTTGGTCACGGTTTACACCATATGTTAACCCAAGTGAATGCCGCCGGCGTTGCTGGTATTAATGGCGTTCCATGGGATGCGGTAGAATTACCGAGTCAGTTTTTAGAAAATTGGTGTTGGGAGCCTGAAGCGCTAGCGTTTTTATCTGGTCATTACCAAACGGGCGAACCTTTACCGCAGGAGATGCTCGATAAAATGCTGGCAGCCAAAAACTTTCAATCGGCAATGCAAATGCTGCGTCAATTGGAGTTTAGTTTATTTGATTTTACCATTCACGCAGATTACGACCCGAAACAAGGCGATCGCATTCAAGATACGCTAAATTTAGTTCGTCAAAAATACGCAGTGGTTAACGCCCCTGAGTTTAATCGCTTTCAACACAGCTTCGGTCATATTTTTGCTGGCGGTTACGCGGCGGGCTATTACTCGTATAAGTGGGCAGAGGTGTTATCGGCAGATGCTTACTCGCGCTTTGAAGAAGAGGGGATTTTCAACCGTGATACAGGTAAAGACTTCTTACAGTGTATTTTAGAAAAAGGGGGTAGCGAAGAGCCGATGGCGTTGTTTAAGGCGTTTCGCGGTCGCGAACCTCAGGTTGATGCACTGTTGCGCCATTCAGGGATTAACGCCTAACTTGGTGGTTAATGTCGACTCGGTGGGTAATATTAACCACAATAAACGGTGTGTTGGGTTTCTGACACACCGATTTTTTTAAATGAATCCATTGCACAGCGTTAAGTGAGCATTGTTACAGCGTTATTAGTTCCTCTTGTGGAATAACCACACATCGTAAGCGCTGCCTAGTGATAATGCTCACCAAAACTGTGCAAAAATATACTGCAAAGATCAACAGGCCCTAGTAATTGATATGGAAAAAATTGCGAGTATTTACCAACGCGCCCTAGAGCGCAAAGGCAGCGAAACAAACTTACAGATGCTGATTCAGGGTAATGCCAGTTTGGCTCAAAATAAGCGTGAATTATCAGTCTTAGGCAGCGATCGATTTTTGTCTGAATTCACCAAGAAAGTGTTTCAATCTGGCTTTGTCTGGCGTGTGGTTGAGCAAAAGTGGCCCGACTTTGAAGAGCAATTCTTTCAATTCTCTATTGAAAAGATATTAATGATGCCGGACGAGATGCTTGAGCAAAAAGCGGCAAACCCAAAAATCATTCGCAATTTCAAAAAGGTGCAGACCATTAAGGCCAATGCGCAAATGATTTACGATGTCGATGTTGAACAGGGAAGCTTTGCCGAGTTTATCGCCAACTGGCCAGAAACCGATATTATTGGCCTTTGGGCGTATCTGAAAAAGCACGGTCAACGGTTAGGCGGGAATACTGGCCCTTATGCATTGCGCGCACTCGGCAAGGATACTTTTTTACTAAGTCGTGATGTTGAAGCCTATTTTCGTTCACGCGATTTAATTAGTGGTGGCTTGTCGTCAAAAACCAGCTTAACTAAAATTCAAGCATGTTTTAATGAATGGCAGCAACAAAGTGGCTATAGTATGCAAACCATCAGTCGCCTCATTGCTCTGAGTTGTGGCGATAACTATGTGCCAGCCTAAGGAGAACACCAATGGCCAAAGCGTCTAGTGACAACACGACGAAATCCGCGTTCGGTCACGCCCATTGTTTGGTGTTTGCTGATAACCTAGCCAATGTCATGAAAGCCGAAGGTGTCAGCGAGCGCTGGCAGTTACCTTATGCGGGTGAGCTCAGAGACATTAGTAAAGTAAAGAGCCCGTATTACTTGCTGGTTAGCGACGACCACGTTGCCTTACACAAAACGGACGAGCCGAAACTGGGTGGTATTCACGTTGATTTTGTTGGCGGAGCTGCTGGCCATCGACGCAAGTTTGGCGGAGGACGAGGTCAAGACATCGCCAAAGCGGTGGGTTTAAAACACGGCTTTAACCCACATGTGCTTGATGCTACGGCAGGTCTTGGTCGAGATGCTTTTGTCTTAGCTAACTTGGGCTGTCGACTGACGATGATTGAGCGGCAACAACCGGTCGCGGCACTGTTAGATGATGGTTTGAGACGAGCGCAACAGGATGAAGAACTTGGCGCCTGGATTAGCGAGAGGATGCAGCTTATTCACGCATCGAGTATTGATGCAATGGCCAGTGAGCAGGCGTTGGCCGATATTGATGTGGT
The DNA here is from genome assembly GCF_041379045.1 of Thalassotalea ponticola. Lineage (NCBI taxonomy): Bacteria > Pseudomonadati > Pseudomonadota > Gammaproteobacteria > Alteromonadales > Colwelliaceae > Thalassotalea > Thalassotalea ponticola. The sequence continues at coordinate 3,285,050 of NZ_CP166871.1, read as the reverse complement.
TTATCTGGACCCCATGTATCCACACCGAGAAAAGTCGGCTGCGGTGAAAAAAGAGATGCGTGTTTTTCAAGGCTTGGTTGGCAGCGATCCCGATGCCGATCAGTTATTGGATAAAGCGTTGGCGATCGCAAAATACCGCGTGGTGGTAAAACGCCCCAATTACGCCGAGCCACTTGCCGGTAGAAAGCCGTCTACATCTATTAAAATGAAAAAAAATCGCTTTGATATTTATGTTGTGCAAGGCTTACCGAAAAGCTAGCGCAATTCCATAACGGTGTTTGTGGCAACAGCTGTGATGGTATAAACAAGGTGTTTGACGAAACTCAAACACCTTGAAGCCACGGAGCCGTTTGGTGTTGATAGCGATGATTAATATTCTTTAATAATATATTCGAATGCCGATAAAGCCGCTTTTGAACCCTCTCCCATAGCTATCACAATTTGCTTATACGGTACGGTTGATACATCACCCGCCGCATAAATACCTGGGGTTGATGTTTGGCATTTTTCGTCAATAATCACTTCACCGTATGGTGTGCACTCTACCGCATTTTGTAAAAAGTCACTGTTTGGCACCAAACCGATTTGGACAAATACCCCGGCAACGTCAACGCGTCGGGTTTCGTTACTCACGCGATCGGTATACTCAATTGCATTGACCTTGCCACCTGCAGCGGTAATTTGCTCAGTTTTGGCATTGCTTATTAAGTTAATTTTCGGGTGTTGTTGCGCTTTATCAAGCAAAACTTGGTCGGCCTTAAAGTCCTCCATGAACTCAAGGACAGTAACGTGATTGACCATGCCGGCTAAATCTAGTGCGGCTTCGATACCCGAATTACCACCGCCGACAACCGCAACATTTTTGCCTTTAAAGAATGGCCCGTCACAGTGTGGGCAATACGCCACACCTGAACCGATGTTTTCTTGTTCACCCGGTACACCGAGTTGCCGCCACTTGGCGCCTGTGGCAATAATCACCGTTTTTGAATTGATCACCTCGCCTGACGACAAATACAAGGTTTTGTCTTTGCTTGCAGCATCAACAGGCGTTTCAATTTTATCGACACGAACGTGCTCTTTTAACGTAATTTGATAATCGTTAAGGTGCGCTTGTAAATTTGCTGCAAGCTGATTACCGGTTGTTTTCGATACCGAAATTAGGTTTTCAATATCGACTGTATCTTTAACTTGTCCGCCAAATCGATCGCCAACAACAGTGACATTGAGACCCTTGCGCGCCGCGTAAATCGCCGCGGCAACACCCGCAGGGCCTGAACCTATAACCGTCACGTCTTGCAGTGGCAGTTGCTCGGTAGACTGTTGTTGCGCTATGTAACTGTAGCGTTGAACCAATTTATCAATGAGTTGGGCAGTGTCGATTTTACCGTTGGCAAACAATTCGCCATTCAAATAGACACTCGGCACACCTTGAATATTTCGCTCGGCAATAATGTCTTGAAACTCGCCACCGTCGATCATTTCGCTATTGATCTTTTCATTGACCAGCGCGAACTGATTTAGCGCTTGAACGACGTCTGGGCAGTTGTGACAGCTGAGTGACACAAACACCTCAAAATGTAACTCGTCATCAATCTTTTCGAGCATGCTTTTGATGTTGTTATCTAACTTAATTGCGCTGCCCGACGATTGTAAAATGGCCAATACCAGCGAGTTAAATTCATGGCCTCCAGGGATGCCTGAGAAAATAATGCCATTGAGCGCTCCGTCTACTTCTACAACGAAAGATAGGGGGCTACGCAAGCTTATGTCTGCTTGTTTGAGGTGCAAATTATCTGAGACTGAGCACAGTTGATTGAGAAACTGAACAAGCTCATCGCGTTTTGCGTGCTCGCCTGTTTGTAAAACTAAGGTTACCGGTTTTGCCATATCGGCGGTGTAGCTTTTTAGAGTTGTTAAGATTTCTTGCGATAACATGTGTTCATCCTTTTTAAAAGCGGTTGTTCACCCAACTAACGAGACAAAAAAGGCGGGCTAGAAAACGGAGTCTTAGGCCCGCCAAACGCAGTTTGCATAAGTGTGAAGTCAGTTTGGAGCTGACGGTTCGGTTAGATTTTGCCGACTAAATCTAGGCTTGGCGTTAGGGTCGCTTGACCTTTTTCCCATGCGGCAGGGCAAACTTCACCGTCGTTTTCACGTACGTATTGTGCGGCTTTAACATTGCGAACCATGTCTTTTGCGCTGCGGCCAATGCCACCAGCGTGGATTTGCGCTACTTGAATGATGCCATCTGGGTCGACCAAAAATGTACCGCGGTGTGCCATGTGATCTTCTTCAATCATCACATCAAAGCCACGCGTAATTTGACCTGTTTGATCACCCACCATCGGGAATTTAATTTTGCCGATAGCCTCAGACGAGTCATGCCACGCTTTATGTGAAAAGTGCGTGTCAGTTGATACTGCGTATACTTCTACACCAAGCTCTTGAAGCTCCTGGTAGTGGTTAGCCATATCTTCTAATTCTGTTGGGCAAACAAACGTAAAATCAGCAGGGTAGAATAAAAAGATGCTCCATTTGCCTTTGGTACTTTCTGAGGTCACCTCTACAAAGTCGCCATTGTGGAACGCTTGTGCTTTAAATTCTGGAATGTGCTTACCAATCTGTGCCATGTTATTTTTCCTCTTGGTTTATTAAAAAAAGTATCGTGTGTTGCGTTGATGAGGAAATAATAGAGAAGTTAGTTTGATAAGTATAATTGAATCAATCTATAATTATGTTCATAAAAATTGAATTACTAAGCGGTTGTCGACCAATAGGTCAATAACAACGAGAAGAGTTAAACCATGGTGACGTTAAAACAAATTCAATACGCCTTAGCGGTAGATAAAACTCGGCACTTTAAAAACGCCGCACTGGCGTGTCACGTATCACAATCAGCGCTGAGTACAGCCATTAGTGAGTTAGAGAAACATTTGGGTGTGCAACTGTTTGAGCGCAACAACAAGCAAGTGTTGGTGACCGCCTTTGGCCGTGAGTTTTTAACCAAAGCGCGTCAAATTCAGGTTCAAATAGATGAATTAGAGCAGTTAACAGCGGTCAATAAATCGCCCTTGTCTGCACCTATGGCAATTGGCGTTATCCCGACAATTGGGCCGTACTTGTTACCTAAGGTATTGCCAGCGCTGCGTGAGCAGTATCCTGAGTTTAAATTAAAAATTGTTGAAGAACAGTCTCATGTGTTGGTTGATATGGTGCGCAACGGCGAACTTGACAGTGCTATTTTAGCCTTGCCGTATGAGACATCGGGCTTGTTGACCTTTCAGTTTTGGCAAGAAGACTTTTATTGGATCACACACTGCGATAATGTGTCTACGGCAAAACAGCACATATCAAGTGCCGAATTAAAGTTTGAAAAACTGATGCTGTTAAAAGATGGACACTGCTTAAAAGATCACGCGTTAGCGGCTTGCCATTTGCAAGGCTATCACAGTGATGATGAGTTCGATTCGGCCAGTTTGTATACCCTTATTCAAATGGTGGCGGGAAAACTCGGTACCACACTCGTGCCAGAAATGGCATTGTCGCAATTAATCTATCCACAGTCTGAACTGGCGGCACTGCATTTAAGCGAGCCGGGTCCACATCGCAGTATTGCGTTTATTACCCGGGCCAATTATGTTCGCGTTAACGACATCACCCTGCTGCAGCAATTATTTAAAAATGAACTGAACAGTCATGCAAAGTCCACACAGCTATGATACGGTTAATGGATAATCGCACGTACGGTGGCAGCAAAAAAGTGTACGTTGATGAATCTACTTTGCTGTGGATACGTACAATCACCAATTTAGGGCGTGTGAAGCTGCCAGATAACAGAGGAATAAGATATGATTCAAGTCAACGATAAAGTACCAGCTGGTAACTTGGGCCAGATGGTCGATGGCAGTATGGTAAACCATAACACCGATGAGCTGTTCGCCGGTAAAACCACGGTATTATTTGCTGTTCCTGGCGCGTTTACGCCAACGTGCTCAGAAGCTCACTTACCTGGGTTTGTCGTCCATTTTGACGAGTTTAAAGCCCTAGGTGTTGACCAAGTTGCCTGTGTTGCCGTAAACGACGCTTTTGTCATGGATGCATGGGGCAAAAGTCAAAATGCTGAAAATTTATTAATGCTTGCCGATGGTGACGCGAGTTTCCACAAGGCCCTTGGGCTGACCATGGACACAGGCGCGTTTGGCGGAACCCGATCTCAGCGTTATGCTATGGTCATCAAAGATGGTATCGTAAGCAAACTTTTTGTCGAACAACCGAAACAGTTTAGTGTTAGCAGCGCTGAGAACGTGTTAGCTAATTTATAAACAAACTGACATACCAATTAAACAGAGACGTATTATGTTAAAGAAACCTATGATTGAGCAGCTCAACGAGCAAATCAATATGGAATTTTATTCTTCAAACCTGTACTTACAAATGAGTGCATGGTGTGAAGACGCTGGCTTTGAAGGCGCTGCTGCTTTTATGCGCAAGCATGCGATTGAAGAAATGCAGCATATGAACCGCTTGTTTAACTACGTAAGTGAAACCGGTGCAATGCCTATCATTGGTGCCATTGAAGCGCCACCACACGATTTTGAATCACTCGTTGACGTATTCAAAGAAACTTATAAGCACGAATGTTTGATAACCGAACGCATTAACGCGTTAGCGCATACGGCGTTTACTACTCAAGACTATTCAACCTTTAACTTTTTGCAATGGTTTGTGGCAGAACAGCACGAAGAAGAAACTTTATTTAAATCTATTATCGACAAAATTGAATTGGTTGGTAAAGACGGGCACGCTTTATTCTTCGTTGATAAAGACTTGGCTGAAATGGCGAAAAATGGCCCGGTATCGGTAGAGCCACCGGCCGACGGCGCTTAGCTCAAAGCTATAACCTAATAAAACACGAAGTATCGCAGGGCGTTTGTCGCCCTGCCAGTTCAAACCTCATATATGCCCTTCATTAATTGTTGTTAATCACCTTTCAGTGAGTACTAGTGTTAGCTGAAAGCAATGTTTTCATCTAATTTGACAGCAATGCCCGCACAACGTTAATGTCGCATATGTCGTCTTACCCCATTTTCATGGACACACTACAATTGAAAGTAGAGAGGTGTTTATGACCAAAGGCGGAGTTAGAAAACTTTCAACATCACAGGCTACTATTACATCAAGGAAAGGATAATTTTGTATTTCGAGACTGCTCCAAATTTCGATAATTATAGCTTTGAAGAGTTAGTTGATGCTTTCATTCATATAGATGATTCACGATATGAGGAAAGAGCTTTATCGATATTGAAAAGATTAGCTGAAAAACTTAATTTAGAAATCATTGATATTGAAATGGAAAATATTGTAGATAATCCAACTCAATCGTATATTGCACTAAATAGAGGTATGTTTTTTCATGCGCCTAGCCAATTCGTAGATGAAAGCTACACTCACGAGGGGTTAGAGGTAAAAGAAAAATTAGCTCGCCTAAAATTGATACTTAACAAGCCAATAAATAGCGTAGGTTATTGAATACGAAGCAGTGCTGCAAGGCAGCTTAGAGCGATTAAGAGACAGTTTATCTCTAGTGATAATCATCAAAAAAACGTGGAAAATGGAATAATTTCGTATTTCATTAATATTTCCACTTATTACAACTGTTAGGTACATAAGAATACATGGATTTATTTTTTGCTAATTCGATAGTGATATTGTTTTACGTTTTGTTCATAACCTTTGTGGAAAAACGAAATATCATTTCGGCGCAGCCAAGTGCTATTAAAGCAGTCGGTGTTGTTTTAAGCGTGTTAATTGCTTTGTTAGTTATAAGTTTACTTTTTGCGCTTCTAATAGGTGCTTTGTTGCCCGAATTTTATCCCAAGGTGTTCTTATACAAAGCAATATTTGTTACGGTGTTTTTATTCTTATATTGGCCTTTCAAAATGATTAAGGCGCAAATTAATAGAGTAAGTACCTAACAAGGTAATAAAGTAAATCGCCACAAAAAGCGTGGCAACGGACGCGTAAACAGCACGCGCCGCTTATTAAAAACGTTATGTTTTTCGACAGTCTAGCTAGAAATTTAAAGTATGTTTTTAAAATTTGGTTTTAATAAATATCTTCCTGCGTGGGGACTGTTTTATTCTTCATTGTTATTGTTATTCGTAGACTCAGTTTTTTTAGCTGAAACCTACAATGTAGATATTGTTAGCGCCAAAATGATAAGGCACTCTAAAGGGGAGACATGCCACTTGACACTGCGTCTTCAAGGCGACTTGTATACTCGTCAAACTTTAGATAGCGTATGTTGGAAAATTAAATCTCGTGGCTCAGCGTCGTTAACGAAATCCGAATTCCTCGGGCGATGGCTGAGTTTAGATTCACCTAACCTCAAAGGTATTAATCAACCTTTTGACATGTACCACTCTCTTGATTGGCTATGTTTCTTACTATTAATTGTTTGGCCAATTTTATCCCGTTTTGAACTGAAAAATGATTTAAAGTATGTTTACTATGGTGGACTTGGGTTTTTATTTTATTATTCATTGAGTTCATGGCTGTTAGTAGTAAAAACATAACAGATGTTAAAGTCCGAGACTGCTAACGTTTGGCACGTTTGCGTCGGTCGCAGTTATAGCGTAAGTTATTGATTAATAAATGCAGTGGCGAAAGGCTGTTGCGAGCGATTTAGAGCCATTCAGATATAAACTATTTTTGGGACTAACACTTTGAAATTAATGCTTTCGGTGCTTTTACTGGCACTATTGTCGTTTTCTGCGGGTGCAATAGACAAAGATATTGAACCCGATAGCTGCGAAACACCAGAAAAATGCATTGCTAAAATATTTGAAGTATTTGACAGAGATTCGACACCTGGTCAATACCCTTCTATGCCTGAACAAGCAATCATCAAAAAACTAACACTTTTTAAAGACGATGGATTGCCTTTCATTATTAATTTACTGGAAGAAGATAACGAACTTATCGCTCGAATAGGGGCTGTAGCACTTAGAGAGGTTGAGAGTATTGATGAAAAATTCCTGCCCAAAATCATAGCAGGTTTAGATAGGGATATTTCATGGTTAGCACCATCTCTTGCGAAGGTTGGGACTCCAAATGCTGCTGAAGTGGCAGTGAAAAAATATTTAGTATCCAGAAGCGCTCCTCACAATCAAGAAGGCTATGCCGTTCGGCTCTTCGGTCAGAGTGTTTTGCCTTACATTATTAAAGCAATACATTGTGAGTATAAATGTAATGATGATACTTACTACCTATTAGGTAGTGCATTAGAAGATATGGCAGATAATGATAAAACTGAAGCAGCCAAAAAGCTAATAAATGTCGCTTTAGCTCCCTCTGTAGATGAAGAGATAAAAATTGGGGCATTACAAGTTATCAGTTTTCTAGGTGAGGCTGGAAAACTGATAGAGCCACAAATATTAGATTTAAGGAACAATGAACAAAACTTTATCCGTGCCGCTAATGAAGCCTTAATAGGGATTAAGTCAAAGCATGCGGGAGAAATATACGCCAAAGCTCTAGCTGAAGGTGCTGATATTTATATTCTTAGGGATATAGCTGAATTGGGTCAGAATGCTGTTGGGGCTGGGGCCGCAGTAACTCAGTTACTTGATAGCGATGATATGGACGTTAAGCTCTTTGCGGCGAGAACAATAGGCTACATTGGATATAAAAACGCTGAGCACAAATTAGTTACATTGCTGAATGATAAAACTGATGTTCAAATAAATTTTGTAGCAGCTGAATCGCTTGGGCGAATAAAATCAAAAGACGCACTGAGTTCGCTTAAAGTGGTTGCAGAAAATCATTGGTATCCGGCCGTAAGGAGTGCAGCTCTAAAAGCGATAGAACATATAGGCAATGGGCAAGCTTACGAGAGTGAATTTCATAGAAAGAACTTTGCTTTTGAGTATTTCCACTTTCAACATATGGACATTAAAGCTTGCGATGAAGTTACTTTAGAAACCGTTGCTGAGCCGGCGTCTCAAAAGCTTTACTCACAAAATGCGTCTGAGCAACTTGAAAAGTTAACATATAAATCCGTTATTTTAAGTTATGGTGCCAGTGATGAAGAACAACAAAAAGCTGATAACCCAGGCGGCATCATTGAAGTTAATTCTCATAATATTATTGAACATAGGCAGGAGATTGTTCAAGTACCACGAGTAGCATTAAAAGTAGCTAATGGTTGGCTTGTTGGAAGCGATAGAGGTGAGTGGGGCGGAGAGTTAGTCCATATCGCCGATGATGGAGAGCAGACTAACTTATTAGATGAAAATATAGAAGATATCTACAAATTAGGGGAACGTTACATCGCAACAACAGGTTTAGCACACCTTACTATGAACGATGGACTGATCTATGAATTGCATGTAGATGGTAGGGGAAACTGGAAAAGCAAACCTTGGCTTAGATTACCTGGTTCAGCTTACTCATCTTGGTTTGTGGAAACAGGAGAGTTGCTTATCAATACTAGTGGTGGCGGAAGTTTATTATTGTCTGAAACGGGCAGCTTTAGAATGGCTACGTGTAAATAATTCGATGCCGCTGGCACATTTGCGCATGTCGGTTAAATAGCGTAAGTTATTGATTCATAGTGAGTAGCGAACGGCTGCCGTGAGCGAGCAACGGACGTTGAAACAACAATATAATACTTATATGACATGAGAAAAATCACCGTCTATTTATTGCTTTTAGTATGTTTTGCACCAGTAACCTTCTTTTTAATATTAGGTTTGCGGTTGGTTCCATATATGCTGGCATCGGTAATAGGATTTGAAGTTGATGGTATTATTGTTTTACTGACTTTCTTAGGCGGTTGTATTGGTCTCTACTCTGTAATGTTCTCAGTAAATATTCCTTTGGGATATAACTTAACTAAAGCTCAAATAAAGTTTGCTAGAGTTGGCCTAATACTTGGCGCAGTAGCGGTTATTCAGTGTTATATCTTGCTAGGAACACCTACAAATCTATCACCAGTCTTTGTACTACCCTTGGTCGCGGCGATTGTTTTATTTGGTTATACCTTTAAAGGCTTAACTAATAACATAGGGAAGAGCGATTAAAAGCCACTAGGTTGGTCCAAATTATATGAATCTTAAAGTTTTACTTATATCCTTTTTATTATTCAACTCTGATGCGTTGCTCGCTACAGAATTATGTGACTCTAAGTCAAATAAGTGCTCTCAAACAGGTAGCGGGGCGGCATGGCTATTATCGATTTTTGAAAGTTCCCTAGATATATGCCCTTCCTCTGAAGAAATTAAGTATTGGCTAAAAGAAAATAAATGGCTGATTGATAAAGTTAAATCAGAAGAGCCTGAATACCCTTATATGCTAGAGATGCAATCCAAAATCTTTTGGAAAGTTGGTGTCCCCGAAATACACATCAATTGCGATAAAGTAAAAGAACTGATTCGCAAAGAGCACCCTTTAAACTCTTCCTTAAGGTAGATTATTTATCTGATTCTAATATACGTGAAGGTCGGCTATTGGCACAAAGCTGCCGGTCAAGGCACATCGAAATTGAAGGAGATCCCATCCAAAAGCATGATGGGATGACGCTGAATTGTTTCTAATTATGTGAGCGACTTTGAATGGCACAAAGCTGCCGGTCAAACCACATCGAAACTGAAGGAGATTCCATCTAAAAACATGATGGAATGACGATGTTCTTTTTCTGATATTGTGACTGACTCTGATGGCACAACTCAGCCGTACAGAATCAACTCGGAACTGGATGACATCTTATCTTTGGCAACCGCTACATGCATTGATCTTCGTCCTGCATCCTTGCAGTCGAAAAACATGATGGGATGACGGCTTTGTTTGTCTGCTTTATTGAATGACGATGAGTTATATGTGCTACGCTAATGGAAAAATACTCAAACTTTTTTGTCGCTAAACATCAGCTATGCGTGTTGACCGGCAACGTAACCAGAGCTCCACGCCCACTGAAAGTTGTAGCCCCCTAACCAACCGGTGACATCCATAGCTTCGCCAATAAAATACAGGCCAGGGCATGTTTTCACTTCCATGGTTTTGGATGATAAATGATCGGTGTTTACCCCACCTAGTGTTACTTCGGCCGTGCGATAGCCTTCGGTACCCGATGGCTTAACGGTCCAGTTGTGAATAGTATCCACTAGCCTGGCTTGTTGCTTGTGATTAAGTTGTTTAATCGGTACGTTATCTAAACCAATAAGTGGTAATAGCTTTTCGACAAATCGCTTAGCAAAGTTCACATTCAATAGGTTTTTAAGAGATACATTAGGTTGCTCTTGCAAGGCATTACTCAGCACTTCACTAAAGTCCCCATTGGGATAAAGGTCTATATTTATGTCATCGCCGGGTTGCCAATAAGATGATATTTGCAGTACCGCAGGTCCCGAAAGACCGCGATGGGTAATCAGCATATCCTCGCTAAATGCCATGTTGTTGGCACTGATACGGGTAGGCATTGAAACACCTGAAACCTCCGCCAAGGGGGTTTTTAATTCAGGTAGTAAGGTAAACGGTACCAAGCCGGCGCGGGTAGGTAGCACTTGTAAGCCAAATTGTTCGGCAATTTTATAGGCAAATGGCGTTGCGCCAAGTTTAGGCATTGATAGACCGCCTGTGGCGATAACCAAGCTTTCACAATCAAAATCCGCTTTGCTGGTGTTAATGTGATACTGGTTGTCATCGCGCTTTTCAACAGCCAAAATCTCGGTTTGATAGCTAAACGACACCTGATGTTGTTCACACTCACTAACCAACATGGCGACAATGTCTTTAGCGCTATCGTCGCAAAATAATTGGCCTAACGTTTTTTCGTGGTAGGCAATATTGTAGCGTTCAACCAGCGCAATAAAATCCCACTGGGTGTATTGACTCAGCGCCGATTTACAAAAGTGCGGGTTATTACACAAGTACTTTTCCGGCTCGATGTAGTAGTTAGTGAAGTTACAGCGACCACCGCCGGAAATCAAAATCTTTTTACCCGGGCGTTTGGCGTGATCAACAACCAATACGCGACGACCGCGTTTCGCTGCTGTGGCCGCACAAAACAATCCAGCGGCGCCTGCGCCGATAACTACAACATCAAATTTCAACTGACTAAACCTCATAGTAAAAAGTAACTGTATTATATCACTGCCAGTGTTGTAACTTGGTGTTTAAATGTAAATATATTGCTGTGAAGTGGCATTGATCTTTTGCTAATGCTATGTACTTAAAGTCTTTTCATCATCGCGCAAGTTGTTTACACTGGAATAACCCGAATGGTTTATTGTTGATTAGCAGTCGCCAAGCAACGTTTTTAGCTAATGTCATAACAAACCACGATCAACCGCTTTGATAAAAAGACTAATAAATGGCTCAGCATACCTTATCTTATAAGCAGACATGGACCGTATTGTTCGTTCTCTTTCTGTTATTTTCTTTTAGCGTGTCGGCTAGCCAGTACAGTTTCAAAGTGGAGCAGGTATCGCATAACAAAGGCTTATCTCAAAGCACCATTTACTCCATTACCCAAGATGACCTCGGCCACCTTTGGCTCGGTTCTCGCGATGGGTTAAATCGCTACGACGGCTACCAGGTGACTCAGTATCGACATCAATCAGGTAATAGCCAAACAATTCCCAACAATGTAATTCGCGAGCTGTATACCGACCGCCTGGGCTCTATCTGGGTTGGTACGATGCTAGGCTTGAGTCGTTATAACGAGCAAACCGATAGCTTTGACAACAATTTCACAGAATTTGACGGCAAGGCAATTTGGTCAATATCAGAGAACAATCGAGGTCAATTACTGGTGACCACCGACGACAGCTTGTATATCAGAGAAGATGGTCGTTTTAGCAAGGTTGAACTGGGCAATCAAACAGCGCTAAGTGAAATTAAGTTTGTATATCAAGACAGCGAACAAAACTACTGGCTCGGTACCTTTGACAGTGGCTTGTACATGGCGGACGCGCACTTTAATTTTTTGCAAAAAGCCGATGGCAATAACAGGTGGTTATTAGATATTGATGCGCAAGGGATACACGCACTAAAGCGGATTAATAATCAATATTGGCTTGCCACCAATAATGGTATTTACGTTATTTCGCCAAACTACAAAGTGGTCAAACACATCTTGGCACAAGACTACGGTCACCAAACGAAGGTAAATGTGGTGCGTGATATTGCGCCACTTGACGACACCAGTGTTTTACTGGCTACAGAAGGTGGGTTATACGACTTTGATTTGCTCAGTAATCAATTAACGGCTGTTAATGCCGGCGATATACATTCAAGGGCGATTAATGTTGAAACGGTTTATGACTTATACACTGACACATCAGGTGCTATTTGGGCGGCGAGTTTACACAACGGGGTGATGAAATATCACCCGTCATTTACCTTGTTTTCTCATCATTTGGTTAATGACCAAGACAACCGTCACAGCGTACAAAGCTTTACCGAATTGGCAGATGGGCAAATATGGGTCGCTACTGATTTCACCGGTTTGTTTTATGTCGATGAACCCTCAGGCCAAGTCACTCGGGCCCCTGTCGAAATCAACGAGCGCATCATTGATATCTTTAGCGATGCAAACAATCATATTTGGATGATAACCGATAACGACCAGTTGTGGGTTTACGATCCCGTGACTCAGTCGTTAACGCACAATACCGAGTTTACTCAACATCTGCGCGAAGTGAACGGCTCTGCGCACTTTTACTTTGTCACCACCGACTCAAATATTTGGTTTGGTTCTGACCACGGTCGAATTTACCGCTTTTCAACGGTAGACAACCAGCTTCACTCTTATAAGATGCCGTCCTCGGGTAGTCACTTTTACCCTGTTGGACGCGCTGAAGAGCGCAGTATTTGGGTTAAAAGCGCGCTAGGTAAGTTGTTCAAATACGATGTGGTCAAAGACGCGTTTAGTTTGTTTTACATGCCAGAGACCACACCTATTGCCGATCTTTTTATTACTGATGTGGTTGAGTCGAAACACCACTTGTGGTTTGCAACGTGGGATTCAGGGGTGATTGGCTATCACAAAGAATCAAAGCAGTTCTCGGTCTATAACGAGCAAAATGGATTAAAGAATAATTTTATTGCTAAGTTACTGGTGGTTGACGACAGCGTCTGGGTTAGCACCAATAAAGGGATTAGCAAGATTGAAGTTGAGACCTCGACGGTCAGTAACTACGACACGACGTTTGGCTTGCAAGGCAGTGAATTTAATTCTGGAGCGGGATTTAAATCTAGCCAAGACAAGTTGTACTTCGGCGGTCTTAATGGCTTTAATAGTTTCTACAGTCAAGATATCGCTATCGCACAAGAGGTAATCAACAAACCGATTTTAACGGAACTTTATATCGCTAATGAATTGGTTCAAATTGGCGATAAGCCAGACGAACAATCGAGAGTCATCTTAACAAGTCCGTTGCACAACCAACCAGCGATAACACTTGACTACAAGCAATCGCCGATCAGTATCGACTTTGTCTCACCTAATCCAATGTCGGCACAGCGCATCAAGTATCGTTACCGCTTAGTTGGCAATGACTCTCAATGGTTTACCACTGACGCCACTAACCGTCGTGCAACGTACACTAATTTATCCGACGGTCATTACACTTTTGAACTGCAGGCGTTTAGTCCGTCAACGGGGCGTGAATACAACGCAGAGCCGCTGTACATCCAAGTATTACCACCGTTTTGGAAATCAAAGAACGCAATTTTGATGTATGCGCTTTTCTGTCTACTTATTGTTTACGTTCTGTATAGACAAGCAAAGCAAAAGCAACGAGTCAATTTACAAATCAGACAATCCGAAGAGCGGTTAAAGCTGGCGCTGTGGGGTTCAGGCGATGAAATGTGGGATTGGGATATCGCCAACAATAAAATGTATCGCTCCAACATCTGGCACCGGCTTCCCAACCGCGCCCAGATCGACACCCATCAAGAACATCAACAAAACATTCATCCAAATGACTTTGTTCGGGTGCGCCAAGCATTGCAAAAGCACAAGGCTGGTGAAACGCCGTATTACGAGGAATCATATCGAATTAAAGGTGGAGATAACGAGTGGTTATGGGTACTTGACCGAGGCAAAATTGTAGAAAAAGACCACTTGGGTAATCCGTTGCGAATGGCGGGAACCATTAAAGATATTAGCCAAACCAAAGCCAATGAGGCGCGCCTTAAATTATTGGCCAAAAGTATTGAAAGTATTACTGATGCGGTGGTTATTTGGGATACCGAATTTCAATTGATTGACTGCAATCTGGCATTTGAGTCCATAATTGGGGCCGATAAATCAGCCATATTAGGCACACCTCTAGCCAATTACATCAGAAAAGAGCGCTTTACCAATAACATTCGACGCGTACTTGAACTGCAAGGTTCGTGGGTTGGTGAGCTCACCGCACATAAAGCGGATAATAGCTTGTGCCTAATAGATATTACCTTCGACGTTATCAAAGACGACAACGATCAAATATCGCACTATGTTGCCGTATTTGCCGATATCACTGAGAAAAAACGCGTCGCTGAAGAACTTGATAAAGCAACACACTTAGACACGCTTACCGGTTTGTCTAACCGAGCGTTGTTCCTTAAAGAGCACCAACAGTTAGTTGCCCAGGACGTTGCCCACGCTTTGGTGGTGTGTGATTTGGATAACTTTAAACGCATTAATGACTCTCTCGGTCATCACTTTGGCGACTTGTTATTATGTGGCTTAACTGAGCGCATTCGATTTGTTGAGGGAGTAAACAACAATTGCTACCGCTTAGGCGGAGATGAGTTTGCCTTTTTAATAACCACGACCGATATCCATAAAATTACCAGCTTTGCGAAAAATGTACTCGATACCGTTGCCGAACCTTTATTTGTGCAAAAGCACGAAATATTCTTATCGGGTTCTGTGGGTATTGTGCTCTACCCAGATGATGGCCAAACCTCAACCGACTTGCTGAAAAAAGCCGATACCGCAATGTACCACGCCAAAAGCTCTGGTGGCAGTAGCTATCAATTCTTTAACGATTCAATGAACCAAGCAGCGGTGAAGCGATTGCAGGTTGAAGGCTTAATTCAACACGGCTTGAAAGAAGACTTATTTAGCGTTTTCTATCAGCCTAAAATCGACATTCCAACAGGCAAAATTGCCGGAATGGAAGCGCTCGTTCGTTTTCAGGCCGGTAGCCAAGGAGTCATTAGCCCAGATGTATTTATCCCAATTGCTGAAGAAACAGGGCAAATCATCGATATTGGCAACGTGGTACTGAAAAAGGCCTGCAAACAAACTAAAAAGTGGATTGATAACGGTCTGTTTTCAGGACGAGTCGCAGTCAATTTATCGGCAGTCCAATTTAATCAACCGAACTTGTTGCGCATCATCAGTGACGTATTAAGCGATACCGGCTTACCTCCTCGTCATTTAGAGCTGGAAATCACTGAAGGGATGATGATGAGCTCACCTGAGTCAGCTATTGCGACGCTGACTAAGTTAAAAGCCATGGGGATTAGTCTGGCCTTAGATGACTTTGGTACCGGTTATTCTTCGCTGGCTTATTTACAGCAATTCCCGCTCGATTCGCTGAAAATAGATAAAACGTTTATTCGCGATATGCACACCTCGCAAAAGGGCCATAACCTAGTGCGCAGCATTGTCGACATCGCTCATACACTTGAACTGAAAGTTGTTGCTGAAGGGGTGGAAACCGAATCGGAACTGAATAAGTTGAAGCAGATGAACTGTGACGAACTGCAAGGGTATTTGTATTCGAGACCGTTACCCAGCGACGAGTTTGATAATTATTTGCTGTCGCATATGATTTCAAGCAACAGCGCCAAATTTGCTGATCGTTAGTTGGTTTAGCGGTGGTGTTGATCACGGTTAGGCCGAGAGCACCTTCGTTTTAACTACTTGATTTGGGTGTCGAGGTAAAGTTGGCATAGTTACTGCAGGGTGATTGTTAGATTTATACAAAAATAACAATCCCTTGGAGTTCACTATGTTAAGTTCTATTTTATTCTCTGCACTTATGGCTACGTCACCTGTACAAGGCGATGCTGTCGACGCAACCGAGTCTCGCGTAAAAATCCGTATTCAGCCAGAGCTAAGCCGCGTAAAAATCCGCATTAAGCCAGAGCTAAGCCGTGTAAAAATCCGCATTAAGCCTGAGCAAAATGATACTCAGCAGCTTGATGTTGAGCAAACTCGCGTAAAAATCCGCATATAGTCGACAGGAGGATCTATGTTAGCACTTCTTCAGTCACTGTTTAAAAAGCCAGTTAATAAAGTTGAAGTTGAGTTAGGGCTATACGAAATGCCTGCCGACAACTGGTGGCGCTAAGCACTAAGCACTCAACCGAACGTAAAAAAAGCACCGTTACTCGCTCTTAAAGATGCGAATACCGGTGCTTTTTTATTGGTTAATTACTTTATCGCGTATACCGATATGCTGTGGATACGGCAGTGTTTTGCCTCTTGCTTGTGGTTTTGTGGCAAAGGTTTGCCGTTTTATCAATAGCCATCTTTAGTCAACCAGCATCTGTAATGTGAAATATTGCCGTTTTGCTATGGTTAATATATATGCTTGATTAACTATTTTACACGATGACATCACTTCCCTTTTTACGATATACACTGATCGCGCTGTCATGCACATGGCTCGCCGCCATGCTGTCAGTCGCTCAAGCATCAAATGCGGACGCTCAAGACGCTAATGTTGAGCAAAAATTACAGCAAACTCTAACCGAAATTGCTGATTATCAAGAGCTTATCGAACAGATCGAAACCGAGCGTGATGATACCCTTGGATATCAAAAGCGGGCGTTGGCAAAGCAGCGGCAAAGCACGTTAACTCGCTATCGCAACTTGCTATTGCAATATCTCGATGAAGTCTATGCCAATAAAGACCAACCATTCATTAAATCCTATCGTCAGTCAGCGCGGGAGCTGGTTGAGAAGGCTCTGGTCGATATATACGCGGATATCGACAGTAGCGATAAATCGGTACGCGAACTGGAAGAAAAAATAGCGACAGCGCGACAAAGCATTTTTACCGTCAACGCAGGCCCGGCAAAAGACCGGGTAGAGCAAATGAATTGGCGGTTAAACCTCGCCCGTCGTTACCAAGAAGAACTGTATTACGCGCTGGTTTACTTAACCAAAAAGTCGGCGTTCCTCGACGTAGATAATCAACGTCCACTATTGCTAGCTAAGGAGCGAGTTCGCAAGCAGGCCGACACACTAGCCGGTTTAATTGGTTTAAACGAAGACAAGCTGATGAAGTTACAAAAGCAAAAAGCGGTGGTGCGCACGGAGTCGGAAACCGGCAAAAAACTGATTTCACAAACGGCGCTGCTCAATTTAGAAATTCAAGAGTACGCCAATCGATTACAGCAACAAGTTACGTTATTGGAAGATCTTGACTTGTCGGCGGCGCTCTATAAGAAGACGGTAATTCAAGCCCGAAATACGCTAAGTGAAGAGGTCCTCGACGGACAAGTATTGGCACACCTTGTTACCGAGTGGTGGATTAACTTTAAAACTTGGCTACGGCGTCAAGCGCCCAGTATCATTGGTAGCGCGATAACCTTTATCGGTATCTTTGTTATTGCTGGCCTGCTGGCAAAGCTCGTGCGCTATATTGTCAGTGCTAGTCTCAAACGCAGTCGCCCTAATATGTCAGAATTAGCGCGCAAGTTTTTAATCGTCAGCTCTGGTCGATTGATTTTATTACTCGGTTTATTGTATGCATTGGCTCAACTGGGACTGCAAATAGGTCCATTACTTGCTGGTTTGGGGATTATGGGTTTTGTCATTGGTTTTGCCCTTCAAGAAACGCTGGCCAATTTTGCCTCAGGTCTGATGATTCTCATTTATCGCCCTTATGATGTTGGCGACAAAATTCGGGTTGCTGGGCTCGAAGGTCGTGTGCGAGAGATGACGTTAGTAACAACAACCATATTTACTTCGGCCAACCACCATTTGACCGTGCCCAATAACACCATTTGGAAAGACATCATCCACAATGTGACCTCGGAACCTCACGTGCGCTTGGATTTATTTTTTACTGCCCCTTATGCCTGTGATTCAAAAGCTATATTGGCGGCTATCTCTGAGGAGCTCGATAAAAGTGAGGTTGTAGAGCAGGATCGCGATAAACATGCTAGGGTGTATGAGCTAGGCGAATCAGAAGTAAAATATATCGCCCGTTTTTGGGTGCGCTCTAGTGAAATCGATGAAGCCAAATGGTCGATATCAGAAGCGGTAAAACAGCGATTTGATCAATTGGGCATCAGTGAAAACAAAAAAGAATAGCCGGCTAAGCGAGGTGGTTAAGCGATAACAATAACCTCGATTTAGCGATGTTGTGAGGGGAAAAACGTGAGTTTGTCAGATCGGGAATTCATCCGTTTTAATCGACATATCATGGTCGAACAAATCGGCGAGCAAGGTCAGTTGTCATTTAAACAAGCGCGTGTTGTGGTCGTCGGTATGGGCGGTTTAGGCTGTCCTGCCGCACAATATTTAGCCACCGCTGGTGTAGGGCGATTAACCATTGTCGACAACGATACCATCGAGTTATCTAACCTTCAGCGGCAAATCCTATACAGCGACTTTGACATCGGTGAGTCTAAGGTCGAGGTGGCGATGCAGCAGCTGGAAAGTTTAAATCCGCATTGTCATGTAAAGCCCATTTGCGACTCAATACTCAACCTTGATACCGCCTCGTTATTTCGTTCTGCTGACGTTGTTGTTGATTGTACCGATAATGCTGAAGCACGCCAGTACATCAATCGCGCTTGTGTCACTAGCGGCGTAAAATTAGTTAGCGCGGCGGCAATCCAAGGAACGGGTCAATTGTCTAGCTTTGATTTTAGCCAACCGTCGTCACCCTGTTATCAGTGTTTGTATCCGCAATTGACTAATGAGCAGCTAAATTGCGCCAATATGGGGGTTATTGGACCATTACTTGGTGTTATGGGTAGCTTGCAAGCACTTGAAGTTCTGCGATTATTACTTGGGCGCAATGACAACATCGGAAAGTTATTGTTATTCGATGGGCTCGATATGCAATTTCAACAATTCTCGGTAATAAAGCGAGCTGATTGTCCTGTATGTGGGGCGTTATAAACTGACAAAATTGACCTTAATTTCTGGAAATTATGACCGTCTTTAACCCATACTTTATAGACGTCAACAACAACAGGGGTAGCAATGAATATCTGGCTTAAATTACTGATTGCCGTTGCGGTTTTGGCCGGATTATGGGGGGCGTTGTGGTTGTCCAGTGACAGCATTATCAAATATTTGGCCAACCGCTATTTATCGCACCTCAATGCGACGCTGAGTTACCAAACCCTGCGTTTTTCACCGACTGGGTTGTCGGTCGAAGTTGATGAGCTCGTAGTGCATTATCAAGATCAGGTGTTGTTAGAAACCGATCACTTGGCAGCGAATTTAGAAATTCAGTCATTGTTTAGCAACACCATACACCTCAACTACCTCAATGTTGATGGTTTTGTTTTGAATCATCAACAGCTCAAGCCACTAATTGAACAACTCACGAGGCAACCGTCAGCGCCAAAAGATAACGAGCCAACACCCACATCGAGCCAAAGTTATACCATCGATGAAATAGGGGTTAACGGTCGTTTTGTATTCAGCCCTGACCATGCGCCACTGATGGTGCATGCCATAGAAGGGGCGGATGTTGAGTTGAGTGAGCAGGGGTATAAAGCCGAATTTAATATAAATACCAGCTACTTGGACAACGCCCTAGTTGCAGGGGGAGATATCGACGGCACATTAGCTGATTTACTCATTGACATAACCAGCGTTGACAGCCGTGTAATTGCCTCCGATGTGAACGCGATATTATCAGAGCCGTTACCATTAACCCAAGGACAACTATCGCTAGTCGGCCAAGCAAAGATCAGATATCAGCCTGAGCAAATCAACATCACGAGTAAAGATGCGTCACTCGTTCTGCAAAACGGGCAACTCACCAACATCGCCAGTGACCAAGCTGGGGCCAAGATAGTCCTGGGGGTGGCGAAATTACAAACTGAGAATACCAACATAGATATCACTCAAGGTCAGCTCAATGTGCAAACTCAGCTCGCACAGCTGCAAGCCGATAAAGCTCAGGTTAAAAGCCTTCGCGTAGCAGAGCAAAAATCGGTTAACGCAAGTAGCAAAGCACTAGCGCTGACCACGACAGATATGCGTGTGCAACACAGTGATGGTGCGCTTACATTTTTTACGGGCTCTAGCGAGTGGAGCTTGGTGAGTCCTAAGCTTAGATTTCGCGATGTTCGAGCTAACAAAACAGACCACTTTGAGCTGCAACAACTGCAGTTAAAGACCCGCCAAACCAATGTCAGCCTCGCCAGTAATAGTCAACTGAACATTACCAGCGATGCGTCGGCCACGGTTGAGAAATTTATTTGGTCCAACAGCCAAGAAAAACAAAAAACGCAATTGCTGATGATTAACAACGCTGAATTGACGGCAAACGCGATTGCGCATTCGCCAGCACAGCAGCTGGCGATTGACTCGTTAGCGGGCGTTGCCGATATCGTCTTTGCCAAGGACAAGGATCCACTGCAGGTCAAGCAGCTGACATTGACCAATATTGCCTTAAATAAAGACAGTTATCAGGCTCAACTTGATGCGAACCTAGTATACCGACAAAACACGGCAGCTCTTGCCGCTCACGCCAAAGGCAAAGGCAAGTTTGTTGAACTGGGTGCTGATAATGTTGATGCAAGGGTTGACGTTGAAGACATCAATGATTTTTTAACCAATGCGCTGCCGTTGTCGCAAGGCGTTTTCACCGTCAACGGGCAAGCGAAGCTCGTTTACGATGATCAGGGGATTGTTGTTACCAGTGAAAAAAGCGAGGTCAGTTTAACCGAGGGCACTATTGATAACATTTTAAACAAAGAAGACTCGTTCTCAAAAATTGACATTGAAACGGTGCGAGCAGGCTTGTCAGACTTTAATCTGAGCTTTGATCAAAACAACGCATTTCGCCAATTCAGCTCTCGTTTTGATGGTGCAACCCAGAGCTTGCACTGGCTACAAACAGATAAACAAGGCGAGCCAATCGCTAAAATTCTCAGCTTAGAAGGTGCGCAAATTGTCGCGCTGACCTTAGCTCAACAGAACAAAAAACCGATGGTCGTGACCCTTGATAATATCACACTTACCAATGGCTTGTTCTCGCATGTCAATAAAATGAATACCTTGAGCGGTATTGAGAGTTCGGCAATTAAACCGCTACTGGAATTTAACCAATTAAAGTTAGCCAAGCTAAGTTGGAAAGACCGTGATTTACAGGTCGATAATATTGATATTGATGTTAAACACGTTGAATTGTATCGCGATGAACAAAGCAAAATTGCAAACTTAGTCAATATTTTCGCCAGTGAAAATGCACAACCAAAGCAAGGTAAAGCCGCAACCTCAGAAGCTAAAACCACAAGTGGCCAAACAGAAGACTTTTCAATGCATGTAAATCAAGTCCAACTCAGTGGTAAGCCAGAGTTTTTCATTCACGATTACTCACTAACTGAAGTTTTTGAGCAACGTGTTGTGATTGAGCAGTTAACGGTCACCGATATTGATAAAACCACCGATGGTTCGCGTAAGATGCGGACCAAATTTGCGGGGCAAGGGCGATTGGGTAAACGTTCACTCATCTCAATAGAAGGCTCGTTGTTTCCTTTTGCCGAGCGCTTAGACACGCAAGCAAAAGGGCGGCTGGATGGCATCGATCTGAAAAAGTTTACTCCTTATTTAATTGATTCGTCTGGGTTATCAATCGAGCGAGGCCTGTTGTATGCCGATTTTCACTTTGCCGTAGCAAAAGGTTTAATCGATGGTGAAGTGAAAACTCGTATTAACGGCCTTCGCATCAAAGAGCAAAAATCGAGTAATGCATCGGCATCAGGTTTACCTCTGAGTACGGTGGTGGCGCAATTAACTGATGAACAAGGCAATATGAAAGTCACGGTGCCGTTAACGGGCAACGTTGACGACCCCAATTTTGGTCTTGGTGGCTTTATTTCGCTGATCACCACCAAAGCGATAAAAGAAGGGGCGCAGATGTATTTATTACAAACGCTGGTACCGTATGCCGGGGTTGCCAATATCGTGATGATGGCATCTGGTGATTTGTTTAAGATTAAAATTGAAGATTTGCCTTACCAAATAGGGCAAACAGAGCTAACCGATGAACAGCAACCGTTTGTAGATAAGCTCGCCAAGTTATTGAATCAGAGAAAAAAATTACATCTAACCATTTGCCCAGTAGTTATCGGTAATACAGACGATAAAACGGTCGCACATGAGCTGCGCAAAATGGGGCAAAAGCGCACCGAGTTGTTTATTGATGAGCTGATTGATAAGCACAACATTAAGAGCACTCGCCTGATCCCGTGTCGCACCAAAATAAAAGCCAAGAGCAAGCCTAAGTTGACCTTTAAAGCCAATTAATACTCATTCTTTTCGGTCAAATAATCCGTCGCTCGGCTGTTATCGAGCTTGGTGAGTAAATTGGCGAGAAGGCGTTGCTCGTCAGCCGAGAACTCCCTTAGCGCTAAGCGTTGATGCTCTATAGCAATTGGCACCAGTTGCTGATACAAATCCTGTCCTTGTTCAGTGAGTTGCAGATCATACGAACGGCTATCTGTTTTGCTGACCACTTTATCAACTATGTGCTTAGTGAGTAACTTCTTAACCGCTCTTGATACCGACACTTTGTCCATGGCAATGGTTTGGGTTATTTCGACCGCACTGGCCTTTCGTTTTTCACCTAATACAGCAATGATTCGCCATTCACTCACACTAATACCAAATTGCGTTTGGTATTTTTTGGCCAGTGATTGCGATATGCGATTTGCCAACGTCGTCAGCCGGTACGGTAAAAATTGTTGTAAAGATATGGTGCCATTTGTGCAGGTAAACATATTGTCACGCTAATTGAGCATTGCTAGTGAAAAGACTAAACTAGTTTCAAATGTAACTATAATTAGAATAATACGATTTGCACGATATTGCTATAGCTAACGCAAGTTGAGCAAACAACAAGAGATGGAGAGACAGGATGGCTGATTTATTTGACAACCCAATGGGGCTTGATGGCTTTGAATTTGTAGAGTTTTCGGCACCAGAGAAAGGCATTCTTGAGCCGGTTTTTGACAGCATGGGATTCACTCATGTGGCGAATCACAAATCAAAAGATGTGCAATTATGGCGCCAAGGCGATATTAACTTTATTGCCAATTACGAGAAAAAAAGTCATGCCGATTACTATGCGCAAGAGCACGGCCCATCGGCATGTGGCTTGGCATTTCGCGTTAAAGATGCAGCCTATGCTTACAAGCAATGTTTAGCTAAGGGTGCACAACCGGTTGAAGTAGCGACCGGGCCGATGGAATTGCGCTTACCTGCGATTAAAGGCATCGGTGGTGCAACGTTGTACTTAATCGATCGCTATCAAGGTAACAATACCATTTACGACATCGATTTTGACTGGATTGAAGGGGTCGATCGCCATCCACAGGGGTGTGGCTTCCACACGCTGGACCACCTTACTCACAACGTGTACCGCGGCCGCATGGATTATTGGGCTTCATACTACGAAAACTTATTTAACTTCCGCGAAATTCGCTACTTTGATATTAAGGGTGAGTACACGGGCTTATTGTCTAAGGCGATGACCGCACCTGACGGCAAGATTCGCATTCCACTGAACGAAGAAGCAGCAGGTGGCGGTGGCCAAATTGAAGAATTCCTAATGAAGTACAATGGTGAAGGTATCCAACACATTGCTTTTGCTTGTGATGATATCATCGCGTGTTGGGATAAGTTAAAAGCGCGTGGTATCAAGTTTATGACAGCGCCTCCGAGCACCTATTACGATATGTTGGAAGAGCGTTTACCTGGTCATGGAGAGCCAGTAGACGAGTTGCAAACTCGAGGTATCTTACTTGATGGTAGCACCGAAGGTGGCCAACCTAGATTGTTATTGCAAATCTTCTCTGATACCTTGCTTGGTCCAGTGTTTTTTGAATTTATTCAACGCAAAGAAGATGAAGGCTTTGGCGAAGGTAACTTTAAAGCACTGTTTGAATCTATTGAACGCGACCAATTGGAGCGCGGCGTGATCAAAGACGAAGCGAAGCAGGCTTAGGGGGTAGCATGACCATTAAGCGCATTCATCACGTGGCTTATCGCTGCAATGATGCCAAACAAACGGTTGCGTTTTATCGCGATTTACTGGGCATGGATTTTCAGCTAGCGATAGCAGAAAATGAAGTGCCTTCGACCAAAGAGCCGGATCCGTACATGCACGTCTTTTTAGACGCGGGTATGGGCAATGTATTGGCATTCTTCGAACTGCCAAATTCGCCGAAGATGGATCGCGATCAAAATACCCCTGAATGGGTACAACACATTGCCTTTGAAGTTGAGTCTATGGATGATCTGCTCAACCACAAAGCTAAGCTCGAAGCGGCTGGTTTGTCGGTGTTAGGGCCCGTTGATCATACCATCTTTAAATCTATCTATTTCTTTGACCCCAACGGTCATCGCATTGAGCTTGCAGCGCAAACTGCCAAACCGGGTATGTTAGAAGAATTAAAGCGCGTGTCAGTGGATATGCTTGATGAGTGGGCAGAAACCAAAAAGGCACCTCAGCATGCCGCTTGGTTACACAACGGTGAAGATTTTCAGGATAATAAATAATGAAATTAACAAGTTTAAAAGCGGGCCGTGATGGCGCCCTTTACGTGGTTAATAACGCGTTAACCAAAATGGTATCAGCAGAGCAGGTTGCACCAACGATGCAAAGTGCGTTAGACAATTGGCAGACTGTTGCTCCGCAATTACAGCAACTACACCAACAGTTGGAACAGGGCCAAATTGACGGTGTTGCCTTTGAACAAAGCCAATGTCACTCACCATTACCTCGTGCCTTTCAATGGGCTGACGGCAGTGCCTATGTCAATCACGTTGAATTAGTTCGCAAAGCGCGTAACGCGGAAATGCCAGAGAGCTTTTGGACCGACCCTCTGATGTACCAAGGTGGCTCAGATAGCTTTTTAGCGCCAACAGATGATATTGTTATGCCACAAGACGATGGTTTTGGCATTGACTTTGAGGCTGAGATTGCGGTGATTACCGATGACGTACCAATGGGAGTCAGCGCCGAACAAGCTCTATCTCATATCAAGTTAGTGATGATCGTCAACGACGTGTCACTGCGCGGTTTAATTCCAGGCGAGCTCGCAAAAGGCTTTGGCTTCTTCCAATCAAAGCCATCAAGTGCGTTCAGCCCAGTGTGTGTTACCCCTGAGGCATTGGGTGACGCATGGCAAAATGGTGTGTTGCATTTACCGTTGTGTTCAAAATACAATGGCGGCGTATTTGGTAAACCCAACGCCGGTGTTGATATGACCTTCAACTTTGGTCAGTTAATTGCTCACGCGGCGCGTACGCGTCCTCTTGCAGCCGGAACCATTATTGGCTCGGGTACGGTGTCAAATAAACTGGACGGCGGCGCAGGTAAGCCGGTATCTGAAGGTGGCGTGGGATACAGCTGTATTGCTGAAATTCGAATGATTGAAACCATTGATAATGGTCAGCCGAGTACACCGTTTATGAGCTTTGGCGACACCATTGAAATTGAAATGTTTGATGCCAATGGCCAATCAATTTTTGGTCAAATCAAGCAAACCGTTGTCAAGCAGGCGTAGGGGATAAACCCAGCGCTTTGACAGCGACGCTAACATTGGGGAAGAGAGCACCTGGATTCAGGTGAGGCGCTAAACAAGAATAATCATAAGACAATAAAAATAAAGCGCTAAATTAATAAGCCACAACCGTTCGGGTTGTGGCTTTTTTATTGGCTAATGACGTCAGGGGGGCGCTAGCCTAGCGGTACTGCTTGGCCATTGAGTATGGGTAGGCCGTCGGCCAAGCTAAAGTCAAAGCGAATATTTTGTTGCTCGCGAATGAGTATTTTCTCAGCCAGTAAGTCGTCGATTACCTCACTCATGTTCAACTCGACAAAGAAATCGAGAGGTGCTTGTCCATGGGCGTTAGCATCAATTGCGGTATAGATGGACATCGGATTACTGGTATCAATCTTATCGCTATCGAACGATATATCCATGTAACTGCTAATGTCACCTTGTCCGGTGGTAAGCGCTAAATTGTCCATTTTAAATTCGGGGGCACTTTTCAGTAGCTTGGGAATTATCACTTGCACTTGCTGAGCAAACTGTTGTGGATTGTCTTGCATTGATGCCTTTACCAATAAGGCCTGCAGTTCTGCGTAAGTATCTAAATCAACATTTTTGATGCTCGATTGATAATTAAAACCATCGAATGTCAGTCCCAATGCGCGAATATCTTTTGCGCTAACCACCGCTTTGCCCGCCATCAAACCATTGTGGTCAGCACTGGTTGTGGTGATGTCAACGTGGTTCATTGCAATAGGTCCCACATCGTCATTATCTTGAATCAGTAAGCTATCCAAGTGAATGTTGCTGTCACCGACCATAATAGCGGTATTTGCCCAAACACTGCCGCGCACGATTTGTTGATTTGAGGTCATCTGCATCTGACCAATCTCTACTAACGCTTGCTCGTGTTGATAAACCGTCATACCTTGCCAAATACCATTTAGCGCAAGTTCACCTTGATGGGTTAATTTAATGGTCAAGTCAGTCGGTAAAATTTTCATCACCGCATCACTGGAGTTCACGGTGATGGTTTTGCTACTGAGTGTTGAATAGGAGTCGCCTAAAAAGGTAATCTGCGTGTAATAGTCGACTTTATCATTGCTGAAGTCGTGGTTGAGCTGATCACTATCGGGCATATTGTGCTCTAAAGTGATATGGTGGCGAATGTCGGCTAGGCCTAACGTTAATGAAGATTGGCTCAGTAAAGGGCCGTGTTGAATATCATGTGTGGCCTTAAAGGTTAATACCAATGGCTCGACCATATCGTCAACTAGCTGCTCAACTTGAATGCTGACATCAGCGGTGCTTGAAAACCAACCGCGTTGGTAGTGATCAATTGACACATCATAGGGGGTTTGCGCTGATATTTGCGCAATAATATGGGTGAAATCCCGCTCTATCTGCTTACCAGCAAAATACGGGCTCGCTAATAAGCCTGCCCCAAGGGCAAGGCTGACGTAGCGCATTTTCATAGCTATATCCTTGTTATTATTGTTATTTAAGACATCTTCAGCATAACATTTAACCACTGATATTGCAGTGGGTTTTAACTACGAAAGATCAACTAAATAGTCTTTATACTCTTTAACCGCAAAATAGCGTATTGATTTTTTATGGGTGACTTTTTTGGCGATAAGTTTGTTGCCGGCATAAATCTTAACGACTTGTTTATCACCGTTGCGATCAACATCGAAGGCATGCTGGTCATTGAGTCGCAAGTTATCAAACTCGCTGCGCATAATCAGTTTCATATTAATCCAGAGACCGAGAGGATAATAACACCCTACGATATTGGTCGGTGCTGTCAAGTTGTTTAGCTGATTGTAGAAAATACAAACAAAGATAAGCACACCCTAACACCCTGCGATATTGGTTGGTGCTGTCGAGTTGTTTAGTTGATTGTGAAGTGAATCAATGACGCGCGTCTGTGAGCAGACGCATGTGATTATCGAATTTCGCGATTTTGCCGATTTTTATCAGAAAACGAGCTAGGTAAGATGTCAACACCAACCCAGTCACCGAGCTTTATCATGATCGGGATAGTAATTGGCGCAAAAGGCAAAATAGCCACTACGCCAATACCGAGACCTTTGAGCAAATCGAAAAATTGCTTATTGGCTATTTTCATTTCGTCTTTGGTAGCTTGCTTACGCGTGTATTTGAGGTAAACAGTAAGCATCTCACGGGTTTCTTGTTTTTCTTGGGCGAGCGCCATTTTCAAGGTTAACATCTGCCGACGTACTTGATAAATGCCGCGTTTTCGCTTGATCCGCAGCACCCGTATGGGTGCTCGGAAAACATAAACCCTGAGTTTCATCGATTGCGATTATTTCTGCTTACGTAAAGCAACTGTAGCAGTAAATAATGCAAGTAACCAACTCAGACTACCACCTGAGCTCGAGTTGTCATTTGATTCAGGCTCTTTGTCGGCTACGTCTGAATCGGTGTTGTCGTCGTTCGCATCGGCATCGTTTAGTGGTGGTAGTTCGCTCGCCGTCTCTGGCTCAGGGTTGATAACGGTGATCGACTCAACCAGTACTAGGTGCTTTTCGGTCAGTACTTGCACTTCGTCTTCTGCGGGTAAACCTTGCAGAGGTGTTTCGGCAAAGGTCATATTACCTGGGCTGAGGTTATAGGTTTTTAGGTAGTTGATGGCATCAATAATTTCCATGCCTTGCTCAGACACTTTACCGAAAACGGTAAAGCCACCGTTTTGTCCATCTAAGTTACTCGCATTGTCACCGGTATTGATAAACCACTGGCTCGTTGCGCTGTCGGGATTACCGCCTAATTTAGCCATGGCGATTGTACCGCGCACGTTTGAGAACACAGGCTCATTTTCGACGGCCTCAGTGGTTTCAATTCTGCTTACATTGTGCTCTTCATAATCGTAGGTAAAACCGCCGGTTTGTACGATAAAGCCTTTGATGCTACGATGAAAAACGGCATCTGTGTAATCACCGTTTTCTACGTAGGAAAGAAAGTTGGCGACGGTTTTAGGTGTGTGAGTGTCAAATAGCTCCGCCTCGAAATCACCCATATTGGTTTTTACTAAAATCGTGGTGGCTTGCGCATTTGAAGTGAGTAAGGCGCAGCAAAGTGCTGCTTTACTGCAAAGAGAAAGTAATTTATTCATTATTGTGTTAACCATTGTTGTAAATACTGCTTAAAAAATTACCGGGCAAGCTTAACGAATTGTGCATACAAAGCAAGGGTAAATTGTCTCGTGTATCAGATTTTCCGCAAACCAGCCGACATCGGCTATAGTTATCAACACGTCAATGTAGCAATAAGAGAGTGATCATGAAACATCGAGTGGAGGTGATGATAAGCGAACAGCAAGTAGCTGATCGCATTGCCATGTTAGGCCAACAAATTAGTGCCCATTACCCAAGTGACGAGCCATTAGTTATGGTTGGCCTATTGCGCGGATCGTATGTGTTTATGGCCGACTTATCGCGCAAAATAACCGTTGCCCACGAAGTCGATTTTATGACCGCCTCAAGCTATGGCAATAGCATGCACAGTTCGCGCGATGTTCATATTCTCAAAGATTTGGATGGCGATATTGCCGATAAGCATGTGCTGTTAGTTGAAGACATTATTGATACCGGCAATACCTTGCGAAAAGTGGTGCAAATGCTGCAATTGCGCGACCCATTGTCAATCAACATTTGCACCTTGCTCGACAAACCGTCGCGACGCGAAGTCGAGGTTGATGTGACATGGGTGGGCTTCGACATTCCCGATGAATTTGTCGTCGGTGTCGGAATCGATTACGCTCAGAACTACCGCTACCTCCCATACATAGGTAAAGTGGTGCCACTCGAATAAAGGCGCTTAGTACGGTGCAGTTGGTGTCGAGGTTATACTCCAACAATAGCGATCAGAAAAAGACAACATTTCTTCGTTTTTAGGGGAGGAATCGCTTATCCTGCTCGCTATTTACACGGTTGCCAGAAGCTTAAAAAAACGCTTGTAATCCGGTTTGCTCCCGTCCCAAAATAAGGGCGTGAATATCGTGGGTTCCCTCGTAGGTATTCACGGTTTCCAAGTTAATCATATGGCGAATGACATGGTATTCATCAGCAATGCCATTACCGCCGTGCATATCGCGCGCTTCACGCGCTATTGTCAACGCTTTACCACAGTTATTGCGCTTGACCAGGCTGATCATGGCAGGCTGAAACTGGCCGCTGTCAATCAATTGACCAACTCGTAGCGAAGCTTGTAAACCGAGGGTTATTTCGGTTTGCATATCGGCTAATTTCTTTTGATACAGCTGGGTTTGCGCCAGAGGTTTACCAAACTGATGGCGTTCTAAACCGTATTGACGGGCTCGATGCCAACAGTCTTCTGCCGCGCCCATCACTCCCCATGAAATACCATAGCGCGCCATATTTAAACAGCTAAACGGGCCTTTTAAACCGCGGACTTCAGGAAACATATTTTCCTCGGGAACAAACACGTTATCCATGACAATTTCACCGGTAATCGAAGCCTTTAACGACTGCTTACCGACAATTTTAGGGGCGCTGAGTCCTGGCATGCCTTTCTCGAGAATAAAGCCACAAATTTGGTTGTCGTGCTGCTCGGATTTTGCCCAGACAATGAACACATCGGCAATAGGCGCATTGGTGATCCACATTTTATTGCCAGTTAGGCGATAGCCGCCTTCGACTTTGCGCGCTCGGGTATTCATGCTGGCGGGGTCGGAGCCGGCATCGGGTTCGGTTAGGCCAAAGCAACCAATCAGCTCTCCACTTGCTAGTTTTGCCAAGTATTTTTGTTTTTGTGCGTCGCTACCCCAGGTATAAATAGGGTGCATAACCAACGATGATTGCACACTCATCGCGCTGCGGTAGCCCGAATCAACGCGTTCAACTTCACGCGCAATCAAGCCATAGCCAACATATGAAATACCCGAACAGCCATAGCCTTTGATGGTGGCACCGAGTAAGCCCAATTCTCCAAACTGACGCATTATATCGGGGTCAAACTGTTCGTTGCGGTTGGCCATTAAGATACCCGGCTGCAATTCATTTTGGCAAAAATCTCGCGCCATCGCGCTGATCATTCGCTCATCATCCGTTAGCTGTTGCTCTAACAATAAAATATCTTGCCAATTAGATTGTCTGTTACTCACCTTACCTCTCCCGTGCGATATTATTCTTTGCTGGCGTCAACTACCTCTTCCCAGTTGTTCACTGTAACAGGGTCGATGCACTGAGTACATTGTGCCGTCTAGGACGTTAGCTTAGCAGGGTCACAGGGGTTGTTATATGACTAATATCAAATATATGGCGATAATGCCATTATCGCTACCACTAGCTAGCAGATTGAGGTCAAGCCCTGCCTGGAACATTACTTGACCTTGCTGTAGCGGTTACTTTTGTGCGGCGATGTTGGCGCGTGCTCGATGCAGTTTCTTATAGCTTTCAATTAACTTTAAGTGTTTTTCGATACCCTCTAATTTACTGCTGGTCGGCGTTAATCCATAAAACTTAATGTCGCCGTTAATTGAACCAATCACACTGTTCATAATGTCTTCGCTGAACATGCGGTTAAACGCTTGATGGTAATCCTCAAATTCGAGGTCATCCGCGAGTGCGACTTCTAAGGTGACGTGCATCGCTTGGTAAAAGCGCAGGCGTTCAGTCAGTGAGTTGTCGTTGTATTGCAACAATTCACCAATCAGTTCATATGCTTGTTCGAGAACCCCTAAGGCAATATAAATTAATATTTTGAGTTCGATTATGGTCAGTTGTCCCCACGGCGTATTGTCGTCAAACTCGACGCCAATTAGGGTGATAATATCGATGTAATTATCCAGTTGACTTTGCTCTAAGCGATCCACCAAATCGGCCAGTTGATCGTCATCTAAGCGATGAATATTGAGAATGTCGTGGCGATATTGCAATGCTTTGTTGGTGTTATCCCAAATCAAATCTTCCACTGGATACACTTCTGAGTAATCGGGTACTAAAATTCGACAGGCGATACCGATATCAGTGTACTCAGCAACATAAGCCTCTTTGCCTAAATCGTCTAAAATCGCAAACAAGGCATTGCACTCTTCTTCGTTGCTACCGGAGAAATCCCATTCAACAAACTCATAGTCATGAGCGGCACTGAAAAAGCGCCATGAAATAACACCAGTCGAGTCAATGAAGTGTTCGACAAAGTTTTCAGGTTCTTGTACCGCCATCGAATTAAAGGTCGGTTTTTGAATGTCGTTCAGACCCTCGAAGCTGCGGCCTTGTAGCAGTTCGGTTAAACTGCGCTCAAGTGCAACTTCAAAATTGGGGTGAGCGCCAAACGAGGCAAATACCCCGCCTGTTTTCGGATTCATCAAGGTGACACACATCACCGGAAACTGACCGCCAAGAGAGGCGTCTTTGACGACAATGGGAAAGCCTTGTTGTTCAAGCGCATCAATGCCCGCAAGGATACTCGGGTATTTCTCTAATACGCTGTGCGGTACGTCGGGTAGCGCGATTTCATCTTCGATAATTTGACGTTTCACCGCCCGTTCAAAAATTTCCGATAAACACTGTACTTTGGCTTCAAATAAGTTGTTGCCCGCACTCATGCCATTACTTAAAAACAGGTTTTCGATCAAGTTCGACGGGAAGTAAACGGTTTCGCCGTCACTGTGTCTGGTATACGGCAAAGCGACGATACCGCGCTCAACATTTCCCGAGTTGGTATCGATTAAATGGCTGCCTTGCAACTCGCCATCTGGGTTGTAAATCGATAAACAATAATCATCGAGCAAGCCCTCAGGTAGGGCATCACTCGCATCGGGTTTGAACCACTTTTCGTTGGGGTAGTGGACAAATTCACTATTGGCAATATCCTCGCCCAAATACTGATCGTTGTAAAAAAAATTGCAGTTCAAACGTTCGATAAACTCGCCTAATGCCGAGCAAAGCGCACTTTCTTTGGTCGCGCCTTTGCCATTGGTAAAGCACATGAATGAGGCCGCGTCACGAATGTGCAGCGACCAGACATTGGGAACGATATTGCGCCACGAGGAGACTTCAATTTTCATCCCTAAATCGGCCAGCAATGCGGTCATGTTGTCAATGGTTTGTTCTAACGGCAAATCTTTACCAACAATAAATGTATTGCTGTCATCTTCGCGGTGTTGCATGAGCATGGCTTGCGCATCATCGCTTAAGCTATCGACGATCTCTACCTTAAATTCGGGGCCGGTTTGTATCACCTTTTTTACCGTGCAGCGATCAATCGAGCGCAAAATACCTTGCCTATCCTTCTCTGAGATGTCCTCGGGTAGTTCAACTTGAATTTGAAATATTTGGTTGTAGCGATTTTCCGGGTCAATAATGTTGTTTTGCGATAAGCGTATGTTGTCAGTCGGTATGTCACGCGCGTTGCAGTAGACACGGATAAAGTAAGCCGCACACAAGGCAGAAGAAGCGAGAAAATAATCAAATGGACTTGGTGCTGAACCGTCGCCTTTGTAGCGGATCGGTTGGTCGGCGATCACTGAGTAATCATCGAATTTAGCTTCGACCTTTAAGTTGTCGAGAAAGTTTACTTTAATTTCCATGGTAGTTACCGAATTTGGTTTGCTTAGATTTAGCAAAGACGTCAATTTATCCGCTAATTATCGTTGTTTTTCAGAAATTAATCTTGCTTTTGTGAAAAAAAATTACCGCAAAAACCAACGGATCCTAGGGCGTGTTGATCTTTGCTGTTCATTTTTGCAGCGAGTTGTTTGAGATTTTTACAAGGCAACGACTATAAAGTTTAGCCATCTAAATAAATAGGCGGTAACAAAGTAGAAATGTCAAACAAACGCTGCCCAAAGGGTTCAGCCTAAATTCTCCCTGCTCTGTAATATCTGACATTTACATAGATGACTATGCTGCATGACAGCTATTTTGATCAGAAATCATTTAGGTTGAACAAAATTTGTACCTCAAAGATCAACACGCCCTAGTCAAAATTGGAACAGGTTATACTGGTTTGGACTATGGCCGATTTGTGTTAGGGTGAGTGTCGTTAAGACCAACTCGTAGATAGGCCTTCGGTTTACTTTAATTCTAGCAGTTTTTAACTCTATATGAGGTTGCATCAAGTGATTAAAAATCAGGGCTTTGCCCTTAAAGTGATTGACGACTTACAACGCCCTTTTGCTGAGCGTTTGCAGTTACAAGAAAAAGACTTGCCGTCGTTAAAGTCGGGACAAGTGTTAGTAAAAATGATCGCCTCACCAGTGAACCCATCCGACTTGGTTTACTTGATGGGCCAATACGGCTTACCCCCCGTTGATGGCGCATACGCCGGTTTTGAAGGTTGTGGTCAAGTGATTGAGGCCAACGCCGGCTTGTATGGAAAATACCTCACCGGCAAGCGCGTGGCGTTATCAGCCACGCCTGGGGCAGATGGTCTGTGGGCCAAGTACGCCATTGTACAGGCCAATCACTGTCTGCCGGTACATGCCGACTTAACCGACGCACAAGCCGCAACGCTGATCGTTAACCCCTGTACCTCGGTTTGTTTGGTCGACAGAGCTAAACAACTTGGCGCCAAAGCCATGGTGTTAAACGCCGCTGCCAGCCAAGTGGGCAAGGGAGTAATTCGCTACGCCAAAACACAGGGTATAAAAACCATTGCAACGGTGCGCTCGCGAGCGAATGTCGAGGCACTTAAGCAGTTGCGTGCCGATTGTGTGTTATTGACGAGTGCTGACGATTTCTGTGAGCAATTAAAGCACGCCTGTAAAACGCTTGGCGCAAGTGTGTTTATTGATGCGGTCGCCGATACGGATACACCGCGAGTTTTAGCACAAATGCCCAGTGGCTCAACCGCTATTGTCTACGGTCGGTTAACCGAGACCGTGGACCCGTATGGCGGTTATTTTTCCGTTGCTGATGTGATTTTTAAAAATCAGCGAATTGAGGGGTTTTGGTTGGCAACAGAATTAACCAAGGCCAACCCGCTACGAGTATTAGCCTTGTCTAAGAAGGTGCAAAAATTATTTCGCGATGGCATTTTTGCCACCGATATCTACGGTCAGTTCAACGTCGATCAGTTCGTTCCAGCATTGGAGCACTATGCCGTTCACAAAAGTGATGGCAAAGTGTTATTGCGCTTTGATTAGGGCGGCGACTATGTCTTGCACACCCCGTTGATTAAAGCGATCTTGTGCCTCAATCCAACAAGACTCACTGTAGTGCTCAAAATGCAGTACGAAGTCGCACTGCAAAAAGCGAAAGCGACAGTCGAAGCGATCTGCGCCGATTACCTTTTCCAACACTTGGTGTTCGTCTAAGTAACTGAGAATGTGCTTGGCTAGATCTTCAGTTTGTTCGATCTGCCAATCGTCTGTAAAGGTTATGGCCACTGTGTGGTTATTAATTTGAGTAAGCTTCATAGTGGGCTCGTTTGGCTCGGCTTAGGTTCCGCAAAAGGTTTGGTAACCCGCGTCGTTATCCGCTGCTGGGGTTTGGTAGTTATGCGTTTGTTCGCCTTGATAAAAAGGCTTGCTCACAACGCGCAAAAACGACTCGATGTGCTCAGTGGACATGTCGTTGTCAGCAACCCGTTGATATGACTCGGCGAGTATTGCCTCGACATGGTGATTTCGCGGAATCACCACCGGGTTAGTTTGGCGCATCAACTGATAGGCGGCGGTGTGATCACTGAGGGCTTGGTGCCAATTCTCCAACCAAGCACTTAGTGCTGGAGCAAGTGATGCGGGAAGAGGTTTACCTTGTAGGGTATGCGCTAAGTGAAAAAACGCATTGGTATAATCGAGTTGCTCTACTTTCAAGACAGTGAGTAATTGGTGAATCAGTGACAAAGTATCGGCATTAACGCGCTCAAAGCCAATTTTATTCACCAACATTTGCTCATTGGCTTGATTAAACTTTTCACCAAAGCTCTTAACAATAGGCAATACCATTTCCACCGCTTGATCGCTGTCGGCGTCAATCAATGGCAGTAGCGTCTCTGCAAGGCGAGCCATATTCCATTGACTGATGTTGGCTTGTTGTCCAAACGCGTAACGACCATGATGGTCAATTGAGCTGTACACGGTGTCTGGATCGTAAACCCCCATCATTGCACATGGACCGTAGTCGATTGTTTCACCGCTGATGGTGGTGTTATCGGTATTCATTACACCGTGAATAAACCCAACTCGCAACCAATGCACTTGCAAACTGACGTGTTTATCGATTACCGCTTGGAGAAACTGCAGTAAATAATTATCACTGGCGATATCTATCTGTGGATAATGACGTTTAATCGCAAAATCAGCCAATTGTTTAACACTTTGGTAGTCGTTTCTCGCCGCAAAATACTGGAAACTGCCAACTCGAAGATGACTGCTAGCCAAGCGACTAACCACGGCACCCGGCTCGGGTTGTTGGCGATATACGGTTTGATTCGTCAATACCACGCTGAGGCTGCGGGTGGTCGGAACCCCGAGGGCGTGCATGGCCTCTCCCATCAGGTACTCCCTGATGGCCGGTCCAAGGGCACATTTGCCATCGCCTTGTCTTGAAAACGGGGTTTGTCCTGAACCTTTTAATTGTAACTCTCGTATCTGATTATCAACGTCGGTTAACTCGCCAAGTAAATGCGCTCGACCATCGCCAAGCTGTGGATTAAAGTGGCCAAACTGGTGACCGGCATACGCCAGTGCCACAGGGGAGATGTCACACGCCTCTACGTTACCGGCAAAGATATTGGCTAGTGCTTGCCGGTCGTCGATCAGTGCCTCTGAAATACGCGAGTTGGTTGCCAAGTCGCGATTGAATAAATACAGTTGCGGGTTATCGACTCTACTCGGCATCACCCGTTGAAAAAATTGGTTGCCTAAGGTGAGATAACTATTGTTCAGTGTAATCATGGCGATCCTGATACGTTGAATACCTTGGTATTTTACGTGATATTTATCAAAGATATATGTTTTTGCGAAAAAACCACAGACACGATAGGTTTTTTTCCATATAATCAAATGAGGTTTAAATAATTCACTTAAACAACAAAGAGTAATGACTATGAAAAAATTAACTCTAGCCTTAGCTGCATCTGTTGTACTATCTGCACCAGCAATGGCTGCTGATGTTGAAGCTGGTAAAGCCAAATCAGCTGTTTGTGCAGCTTGTCACGGTGCTGAAGGTATTTCAGCGGTACCTATGTATCCAAACCTTGCTGGCCAAAAAGAAGCTTACATTGCAAAGCAATTGAAAGATTTTAAAGCTGGTAACCGCAAAGATCCAGTAATGGCGCCAATG
The DNA here is from genome assembly GCF_041379045.1 of Thalassotalea ponticola. Taxonomy (NCBI): domain Bacteria; kingdom Pseudomonadati; phylum Pseudomonadota; class Gammaproteobacteria; order Alteromonadales; family Colwelliaceae; genus Thalassotalea; species Thalassotalea ponticola. The sequence continues at coordinate 3,248,007 of NZ_CP166871.1, read as the reverse complement.
GCAATGCCATTAACGGACGAAGATATCGCTAACTTAGCTGCTTACTACGCAAGCTTAGACGCTAAGTAAGCCGCCTATGTAGGTAAAAAAGCGCATTGATATGCGCTTTTTTTATTGCCGTTACAAAGCGGAATACGGTTTGATAGAACACTACCTATTTAACGCCATCACCTGACCATGATAAGAAAAATAACCAGCATCAAATTACTGAGCTTAGCGTTGGTTGCGCACAGCAGTTATGCTTGGCAACCTATTGCCATCGACGATCCATTATTTGAACAAGGCATGCTTATGGCCGAAGCAGAAATTGCCGAAGAGCAGTTGGCTCAGCAAAAGCTCAGGCAGCACATACGTTACTGTGCCCCGTGTCATGGCATCGAGGGTAGGGCAAGCTTAGCAATATATCCCGATTTAGCAGGTCAGGGTGAGCAGCAATTGTTTATTAAAATGCAGTATTATCGCGATCAGTTAGAAGAGCAAAAAGTAAAGCAGCCGATGATGTTGCGCTTCAGTGATGATGAATTGCGGGCACTAGCGCATTATTTTGCTCAGTTCAAAGCGGCCGAGAAGGAATAATTAATTGATTATTAAACGTTTGATTGTAGGCTTGATGATAGTCGCAGGCAGTGTATTTGGGGGCTGCTCTAGCGGCTACACAAACGATACAGGTAAGCAGATGAACCCGTTGGCAGAGCGATATGTAAAATTGGCGTTAGAAGTAGGTAAGCATCACGATTACTACATTGATGCATATTACGGGCCGAAAGAGTGGCAACAGCAGGCTAGTAAGCGACCACTGACAGAGTTGGCTGAGGATGCACAGAGCTTGTTGAGTGCCATCGAGCGCGTTAGCCCCGATCGAGAACAACAGTTACGCAAAGATATGTTGCAGGTGCAAGTGCGTTCGCTGTTGGCGTTTGTGGAGCAGCTCGGCGGTAAACAACTGTCTTTTGACCAAGAATCATTAGCGTTATACGACGCAGTGTCTGGGGCATTAACGGAGGCAGATTTTGACGACGCGTTAGCCGAACTTGATCAGTTATTGCCTGGGCAAGGAGATTTAAATACACGACTTGACGCGTTTCAACGTCAATTTGTCATCCCGAGTGATAAACTTGCTCAGGTATTTGATGCCGCTATCAGCGAAGCTAGAAATCGCACCAAGCAATATATTGAATTGCCCAGCAATGAGTCATTTACCTTAGAGTACGTCACCTCTAAGCCGTGGAGTGGTTACAATTGGTATCAGGGCAATAGTCACAGTGTGATCCAAGTCAATACCGATTTTGATATGCAAATCGATCGGGCTATCGATTTGGCAAGCCACGAGGGGTATCCTGGCCATCACGTGTTTAATTCATTAATGGAGAAGCACTTAGTTAACGGCAAGGGCTGGATCGAGTATTCGAAATATCCACTGTATTCGCCGTTATCGCTGTTAGCTGAAGGCAGTGCTAACTACGGCATCGAGGTGGCATTTCCACAACCACAACGCTTAGAATTTGAGCGCGATGTATTATTTAAATTAGCGGAGCTAGATGCGTCGCAGGCTGAGCGCTATTATCAAGTACAAAGTGTGCTAAGTAAGCTCTCCTACGCGGGTAACGTGGCGGCAAAACGCTACTTAGATGGGCAGATTAATAAGCAGCAAGCGATCGAGTTTTTAATGAAGTATGCCCTCAGTGATCGAAACAAATCAGCGCAACGCATCGACTTTATTGAGCGCTACCGAGCGTATGTGATCAATTATAACTTAGGGCAGGACATTGTTCGCGCTTACGTTGAGCCACAGGCAGACGGCGACCACGACAAGCGTTGGCAGGTGTTTAGTCAATTATTGGCGAACCCAAAAAGTGCGTCGATGATGCAAACTCGCGCAGGTGATTAGACGTTAGCAATGAACTGTCGCTAAGCGTAACTATTGAGTGTTCTGAAACGAAAAACGCAAGCTGACCATTAGCAGGTTGAGCTTGCGTTTTTTTATATATCGGCTGTGGATGATAAGCGGTGATTAAATAAACGCGAATGCATCGGCATACATGTGCTCTGTCAGCGCGCCGTGCTTGATAAATTCATCGCGTAAATAGCCAACCATATCAAAGCGTCCCGCCATGTAGATATCATACGGTTCTAGCGATACAACATCGCTAAGTAGCGGTTCGTGTACGCGACCAACACGGCCCTGCCAGTCACTATCCGCGTTCTCTACCACAACATTAAACTGGCCCTGCGGCAATTGGTCGACTAAGGCTTGCGTCTGCTCTAACTGATAGCAGGCACCGGCATCGCGCAATCCCCAATAAACCAAAACCGGCTTGGTGTAATGACGTTCAGCGAGTTCGGCTAAAATCGATTTGATATACGAGAAGCCGGTACCGCCGGCGAGCAAGATAATCGGCCGTTCACTGTGCTCTTGCAGATGGGCTACACCGCCGGGCAGTTCAACCTCAATGCTGTCATTTTGTTTGACTCGGTCAATGACTTGCATCGCCCAACTGTCAGCCGCAAATGCACCAATTTGCAGCTCAATCAGTTCATCGCTTGGCTTAGATGCAATCGAGAAGGGACGTTTGTCGTCTTCGCCCATGACCACACTGAGGTACTGACCTGCAACATAGCTCACCGCGGTTTCAGGTTTGAGTAACACTTGAAACACGGTCTCTGTTAGTGGCTTTACTGATGCCACCTGACAACGAATTCTATTCATATTTTTTTACTACTTTGATTTGTTTACTGCCGACGAGGTAGTGAATATATCGAGTTCTTCCCAAATTTCGTCAACATACTGTTTTATATCGGCATCCATGGTGATCGGTTCGCCCCATTCTCGGTCGGTTTCACCAGGCCATTTATTGGTCGCATCGAGGCCCATTTTTGAGCCCAGACCCGATACTGGCGAGGCGAAATCAAGATAATCAATGGGGGTATTCTCCACCATGACCGTATCGCGTGCCGGGTCCATACGCGTGGTGATCGCCCAGATCACATCTTGCCAGTCACGCGCATTCACATCATCGTCGCAGACAATGACAAATTTGGTGTACATAAATTGCCGCAAGAAGCTCCAAACACCCATCATCACCCGTTTGGCATGACCCGGATATTGTTTTTTCATAGTCACTACCGCGAGTCGATAAGAACACCCCTCAGGTGGTAAATAGAAATCGACAATTTCCGGAAATTGCTTTTGAATAATGGGCACAAAGACTTCGTTTAATGCCACCCCCAAAATAGCCGGTTCATCTGGTGGACGGCCGGTATAGGTGCTGTGATATATCGGGTTTTCACGCATGGTGACGTGGGTCACTGTCATCAAGGGAAAGTCGTCGACTTCGTTGTAGTACCCAGTGTGATCACCATAGGGGCCTTCTGGTGCCGTTTCTTCAGGGTCTAAGTAGCCCTCAAGGATTATTTCTGCCGAAGCTGGAACCTCTAAGTCGTTACTCAGACTTTTGACAACTTCGGTTTTACTGCCGCGCAGCAAACCGGCGAAGGCGTATTCTGACAAGGTATCGGGCACCGGTGTCACCGCGCCTAAGATAGTTGCGGGATCGGCACCTAGTGCTACCGATACCGGATATTTTTCACCGGGGTAACGCTTTTTAAATTCTTGGAAATCTAACGCGCCACCGCGATGCGATAACCAACGCATAATAATTTTGTTTTTACCGAGCAGTTGTTGGCGATAGATACCCAAATTTTGGCGCGCCTTTTCAGGGCCACGAGTTACCGTTAGTCCCCAGGTAATTAGTGGTGCTACGTCACCAGGCCAGCACTTTTGAATAGGCAACTTGGTTAAGTCAACGTCATCACCCTGATAAACCACCTCTTGGCAAGGGGCTTTCTTTAAGCGTTTGGTAGGCATATTCAACACCTGTTTAAAGAGTGGCAACTTGTCCATGGCATCTTTAAAACCGGTTGGTGGCTCAGGCTCTTTTAAGCTCGCCATAAGCTTACCTACATCGCGTAGTTCACTGACATCGTTTTGACCCATGGCCATAGCCACGCGTTCAGGTGTGCCAAATAGGTTTGTTAATACGGGAATATCAAAGCCGACCGGGTTTTCAAACAGCAAAGCCGGGCCACCAGCGCGCAAGGTGCGGTCGCTGATTTCGGTCATCGCTAATTCGGTTGATATCGGTTGGGTAATGCGCTTGAGTTGACCTACTTGCTCCAATTTGTCGAGAAAGTCGCGCAAGTCCTTATATTTCATAATATCTATCTAGCATGGGTTTGCGGGCATTATAACCAACCAGCGCTATAATACCAATCAGCAATGTGCTGTTGAGTGCAGCGTTGAGCCGATAATTAACGTAATTTTTACGACAAGCGACAATGACTTTAACCAGTGTCCTTGCTAGAGTATGAGCTTTCAAATAACTCTAAGATGATGGAACACTATGAAAAAAGTCAATAAAGCTTTGTTGACCTCAGTGTCGTTGTTATCTGCAGCCATTGTTGCCGGCTGTGGGGAGCAAGCGACCACTGATAAAAAGCAAGCTGCTTTTGTTGAAATTAACAAAGATCCTTTCCCAAGCACTTATCAACCACTACCCACTGAAACCACGCTAATAAGCAACGTTAATATGTATGATGGCGTTGGTGGTATGGCACAAGGCGTATCGGTACTGCTGGACAATGGCAAAATTGTCGCTATCGGCGACGACATTGATGCCAGCAGTGTCAGTAACATTATTGACGGTACCGATAAATGGTTAACGCCGGGTATTATTGACGTTCATAGTCACTTGGGGGTTTATGCGACACCCGACGCTGGTTCGCATGCCGATGGTAATGAAATGACCAAGCCGGTAACGGCGGCAGTGTGGGCAGAACACTCTATTTGGCCACAAGATCCCGGTTTTCGCCGAGCTCTAGCCGGTGGTGTTACTACCTTACAAATTTTACCGGGTAGTGCTAACTTAGTGGGTGGTCGCAGCGTGACCATTAAAAACCTGCCGGGGCGAGTCATTCAAGATATGAAGTTTCCGGATGCGCCGTACGGCTTAAAAATGGCGTGTGGTGAAAATCCAAAACGCGTTTATGGTCAAAAAGGCGGCCCGATGACGCGTATGGGCAATGTTGCCGGATACCGTCAAGCGTGGTCAGATGCACAAGACTACAAGCGCGCTTGGGAAAAATACCAAGCGGATTATGAAGCAGGCAAAGATGCTAAACCACCTAAACGCGACTTGAATAAAGAAACCCTAATGGGTGTGCTAGACGGTGAGATTTTAGTTCACATGCATTGTTATCGCGCCGACGATATGGGCACGATGATTGATGTGATGAAGGAATTTGATTATCAAATCGCGTCATTCCAACACGCGGTAGAAGCCTATAAAATAGCAGACAAGCTGGCTGAAAATAATATCTGCTCGGCAATGTGGGCTGACTGGTGGGGCTTTAAAATGGAAGCTTACGACGGCATTCGCGAAAATGTTCCTATGGTTGAAGCGGCTAATGCCTGTGCCATCGTTCACTCAGATTCAGACATCGGTATTCAACGCTTGAATCAAGAAGCGGCCAAAGCCCTATCTGACGGTCAACGAGCTGGCATTGACATATCAAAAGCACAAGCATGGACGTGGCTAACCTCGAATGCGGCTAAGTCACTGGGTATTTTTGAGCAAACCGGTTCACTACAAGTCGGTAAAAATGCCGACGTGGTTTTGTGGACTGCCGAGCCGTTTTCAACTTATGCACAAGCAGAAATGGTATTTATTGACGGTGGCTTAGCATATGATCGCAACAAGCCAGAGCAATGGGCGATTAGTGACTATGAACTTGGTCAAATAGGCGAAGGAGACCGTAAATGAGAACTTTAACAATCACCGCTATTGCTCTTGCTACGGCGTTATCTAGCTCAGCATATGCCGAAAAACTAGCGCTAGTTGGCGGTACCATTCACACCATGGGCACAGCAGGCACTATTGAAAATGGCACGGTCGTTATTGAAGATGGCAAAATCAGTCAAGTGAGCAAGCAAGCGCTGACCCTTGATGATAGCTATCGCATTATCGACACCTCTGGCAAAGTCGTTACGCCAGGGTTTATCGGCGCGTACACCTCACTGGGTTTGGTGGAGGTACCGTCTTGGGCCAACACCGTTGATGCTTATGTTGAGAACAGCCCGTATCACGCAGCCTTAGATGCAGGCTCGGCGGTGACAACGGATACCACATTGCGCAATATTTCACGCATTGAGGGGATTACCAGTGCCGCAACCGCACTCGGCGCTGCCGATAGCATGTTTTTAGGCCAAGGTGCCTTTATCACCTTAGGTAACGATGCCGATCCAGTGTTAAAGCACCGTGCGTTTATGAGCATTGATGTGTCTAACTCGGGTGCCGATAAAATGGCGGGCTCTCGCGCTTCAATGTGGCAAAGCCTGAACGATGCACTGGCAGAAGCCGAGTACGCTAAGTCGATTGAGTTAACCCCGCAAACAGAATGGCATGGCACGTTGTCAAAAGCGGATGCGAAAGCGTTGATTCCAGTGATCAATGGTGACATGCCGGTGTTATTCAAAGTTCACCGAGCGGCTGATATTCGCCAACTATTGCGTCTGAAACAAGCCTTTAAAAACTTGGATATCACCTTAGTTGGTGTTGCCGAAGGTTGGCGTGTCGCTGAGCAAATTGCCGCTGCCGATATCGAGGTTATTGTTAATCCTGAATCAAACTTGCCGTATGCGTTTGAACAAAACGGTGCAACGCTAGAAAACGCAGCCCGTTTGCATCAGGCTGGCGTTAAAGTTGCCATTGGCATGGATACCCACAATATTCGCCTTGCACCGCAACAGGCGGGTAATGCCGTTGCTAACGGCTTACCGTATCAAGCTGGATTGGCTGCGTTAACGACAGTACCTGCAAAAATCTACGGCATTGATGATACCTTAGGTCGTTTGCAACCGGGTATGCAGGCCGATGTTGTGGTTTGGTCTGGTGATCCGCTAGAAGTGATGGTCGCCCCCACCAACGTTATCATCAATGGCGAAGAAGTGAAGTTAGAGTCGCGTCAAACCAAATTGCGCGATCGCTACCTGACGATTGATGAGAAAAAACCACAGCAGTACACTCGCCCATAATCGCTGTTGTTTGATAGTTACCACCCTATAAGGTAACCATAAGCACGCTTTATCTATATGATATAGCGTGCTTTTTTTTGGATAAGTTTGACTTGCGATATTTTTCACCGATACACTGCTAACCAGTGACCGATCAATCCCATGTCGGTTTTTGGATGGAAAAGAGGCAAGATAATGGATCCGCAATTACCTAAGCGCTTTATGCTCGTGTTAGCGTTGCTCCACGGCGTATTACTGACCGTAATCTATCGGCGCGTTGACGAGGGCTTGTGGCCAGCACAAGCACCGATGTGGTCGGTGTCTATGCTCACCTTGCTGTTAGTCTTTGCGCCGATGGTGTTGCTCAGTGTCAGGCGCGATACGATCACCAGAACCCTAGCCTATATGCTTCCGTTTGCACTGCTACTCAGTGCGCTTGGTGCTTATGTTGGTCGGCAACTGATGCCTTTGGAGATGATCAACAATAACTATGTCATTGTGGTGTTGTGTATCACTGGCGCTATCGCCGCGTTTAAGGCATTGATGTATTTGCAATTGCGTATTGACCTTCAACCGCAGCACTATTCCAAACTGTTTAACTACTCTTGGCATAACTTTATTGTTTTTGCTGAGAGTGTGCTGTTTACCGGTATATTATTTGTTATTTTGGAGCTTGGTGCCGCCTTGTTTGCCGTTGTTGGCATCGACCTATTCAAACAGCTATTGGATAAAGATTGGGTGGTTATACCGTTAATTCACCTCGGTTTTGCCTTTGCCGTGATTATCTTTCGCAACATTACCTATACGGCTGACACTATCGCCAAGGTACTGCAAACCCTGCTAACTTTTTTATTGCCTTTGATGAGCTTGTTATCGCTGGGCTTTTTAGCCACCTTGATGGTTACTGGTTTCGACAAGTTATGGCAAACCGGCGCTGGCAGCAGCCTGATACTTTGGTTACAAGCTCTGTTGCTGTTTTTCGTCAATGCCGTTTATCAAGATAATAAGCAGCAGCGCCCGTATGGGGTGTTTTTGCATCGATTGATTTATGTCAGTATTGCTGTGTTACCGGTTTACAGTGCGATAGTGTGTTACGGTTTGTGGTTGCGCATTGAGCAATATGGCTTAACCGTAAGCCGTTGCTGGGGGATATTAATTTGGTTCTTATTAGCTATCTTGTCAATTGGTTATATGGTCGCGATCGTCAGGCGAGGCGATAACTGGTTGGCGCCATTAGCAAAGGTTAATATTAATATGGGCTGGCTGGTTTTGGCCACTATGCTAGTGGCCAACTCGCCGTTGCTGAATTTTCAAGCCATATCGGCGAGTAATCAAATCAAGCGATTAGAATCAGCTCAGATCAGCGAACAACAATTTGATCAACAATACTTTGCTCGAGATCTCGGCCGTGCAGGGTATCTTCACATCGAACGGCTTAAACAAACTCGCGCCGACTCATCACCGGCGTTTGTCGCTCAGCTTGAACGTTTATATCCGCGACCTAAATACGGCCGACGAGCAGCGAATCAACAGATAGAGCGAACCGAGTTTGACGCGGCGCTGACGGTTTGGCCTAGCGGTGCCGAGCTGCCAAGCGGTTTAGTTGATGCGGTTTATCAGCGTTATCAATCAACCGCTATCAATGACCTTTATCAGTATTTGCTCGCCGTCGATTTGGATCACGACGGCCAAGATGAGTACCTGCTCATCAGCCAACAACAGCAACACACATCGGCCTATCAATGGCGATTTGTTGATCAGCAGTGGCAGCGGTTTTACGTCAATACTGAAAATTCAAGTAGCGAGCAACTGATAAAATACTTGCTAGAAAATGAGCAAATTGAGGTGATAAAACCGCGTTACGACGATCTGCGTATTGGCGAGTTTAGGTTTCGCTTACCAGCCAAGTGAGTTGCAATGAGGCATGTAAGCGAAACATTGGATACCGATATTGTGGATTTACAGGTCGGCGCCGTCATAGCCAAGTTGTCGCCACGCTTCGTAAACCAGCACCGCGACAGAATTGGATAAATTCATGCTACGCGAGTCTTTAACCATGGGGATGCGCACTTTGTGCTGATGTGGAATTTTGGCGTGGACATCGTCGGGTAGCCCACGCGTTTCTGAGCCGAAGAGGATGTAATCACCTTGGCTAAACGCAATTGCGGTATGTGGCTGCGTGCCACGCGTCGTTGAGGCAATAATCCGCTTAGGTTGCTCGCTGGTAACAAAATCGTCAAAGCTGGCGTGACGTTTTAGGTTGGCAAACTCGTGATAATCTAAGCCAGCGCGGCGTAAACGCTTATCATCAATATCAAACCCGAGCGGTTCAATTAGATGTAAACGAAAGCCACTATTGGCACAAAGGCGAATGATATTACCTGTATTAGGCGGGATCTCTGGTTCAAATAATACAATGTCTAGCATGGTGAAATAGCACTGAAAATAAATCAGATTATACTATGGATACAAGCGTTGTGGTAACTCGAAGATAACAATGAACGACAATCAGCAGCACAACCAGGGTTATGATTACTGGGTAAAATTTGCCAGTCGGTGTGCCGTCGCGGTCGCCGTGCTACTGGTCAGTAGTAAGCTTTGGGCATGGTGGTTGTCGAGTTCTGCTTCGATGTTGGCGTCGGCGACCGATTCGATCCTGGACGTACTCGCTTCACTGAGTAGTTTTGTCATACTCAGTTATGCGCTTGCGCCAGCAGATAAAGAGCATCGCTTTGGTCATGGCAAGGCAGAAAACCTAGCGGCGTTAATGCAAGCCTCATTTGTACTGGGTTCGGCAACCTTGTTGGTTTTCCACGGCAGTGAGCGAATGATGTCGCCACATCCGATTACCCACAGTACTCTGGCGATATCTGTGTCAATATTGGCAATCATACTCACCTTGGCCTTAGTCGCGGTGCAAAAATATGTGGTAAACAAAACCGGTTCGATAGCGATATCAGCCGACTCGCTTCACTATCAAAGTGATTTATTGCTTAATGCAGGGGTCATATTAGCTCTGTTGTTAAGCAAGTTTTCTTATCATTACGCCGATGGTGCTTTTGCTGTACTGGTGGGCGTGTATTTAGGTTATGGCTCAATAAAAATCGCATATCACGCCGTACAAGACTTGCTCGATCGCGAGTTAGATAGCGACGACCGAGCACGTATCGGCAGGATTATCGAAGCCAATGAGCAGGTCATCGGCTACCACCAATTACGCACGCGCCAGGCGGGTAAAGTACAGCACATCCAATTTCATTTAGAATTGGACGACGAGTTGACGTTAAAGCAAGCGCACACCATTGCCGATAGCGTTGAACAGGCGATCATCGCCGAGTACCCATTTGCCGAGGTACTGATTCATCAAGACCCTCAGTCGGTTGTCGGCAGCGAGCAAAACCACCATCGCTTCGACCGTTAATAACGGCAATATTCTAAGGGTGGTGAGCAAACCAGTCGAGCGTTGCGCTTAATGCACGATGGCGAATAGGGTCTATTTCAAATAATAATTCGTGGCGCGCGTTGGCAATAACACACGGATTGTGGTCAGCACATAAACGAGGGTTATGTCGATGTAAAAGGCGGCAAAAGTGGCCTTGCTGAGCGTTACTGACCACGCGTTCAGAGCCTGCCTGCAATACCAGCGTGGGGGTCGCTATTTGCGCCACACCGCTGAGTATCGCCACTTGTGCATCGATGGCTGCATTGAGCCATGCTAGAGTGACACCGCCGAGTTGAATGTTTGGCGTTGATCGGTACAAGTTCTGAAAAATATCAAAACGCACTTTTGACTGCATTAAGTCGTTGCCGTCAAACACTTTGGGTTTGAACGGCCCGTGGCTGATGAAGTAAGGAGACTGGTCAGTGAATAATCGACTGACACCATGCCACAGTTTCACCAATGTTTTTGCTAGCCATGCGGGTATTGGTTGCGTATTGATCTCGATCATCGGTGCTGACAGGCTGGCGGCGACAAACGTTTGCGGATATTGCTGCAGATGCAACATAGCAATAGTAGCCCCCATGGAATGGGCTAACAGATAGCAAGGTGACTGTGGGCATTGCACTTTAACAATGGTACTGACAAATTGCTCGAAATCGTCAACATAGTCTTGAAAGTTGGCCACATAACCTTTGTACTTATCTTTTAACTGACGAGTTGACAACCCCTGACCACGGTGATCAATTAAGGCGACGTTATAGCCATTGTTAATTAGGTCAACGGTCACTTCCTTGTATTTTAACAAGCTTTCAGAGCGCCCAGGAGACACGACGATGCAAGGGCGCTGTGGCTCGATAATAAACAGTGCGTAATAGATATCGAGACCGTCTTTGGATTTAAACGCATCGATAGTACCTTGTTGCCACAGGTGTTCGATCGAAGCTTGCCGCTCGAGTAGGTCGGCCTCTTGGCTAAACGTGTAGGAAGGGGATGCATCTTGCGTTTTGGTCATAGGTTTTACTTGTTAACGTTTGTTCGCACCGATTGTTGATTGTACATGTTGATTGCACACCTTGATTGTACAATGAAACACGCCCGTGTTGTCACAATGTGTTGGTTATGATTATTTTAGCGTATAAGGAGCCAACAGGTGTCTACCATTTCACTTTGTATAACAACGCTTTATAACACACTATCAGACTCTTCGCAGTGCTTATTGATCTAATAAGGTAAGCGTTTTGGCGATATTTCGACTGCATTGGATCAGGTTTTGCTCTGCATCTTGCAACGCTTGGTCGAGGCTTTGTGGTGTTGTCATAATGCTAAACACGGCATCGATGCCATGGGCAAAAACGCGCTCGTAATTGGCGCCAATTGAACCGCAAACCGCAATACATGGCAGCTGGTATTGCTTGGCTAACTTGGCGATACCCACTGGCGTTTTACCGTGAATGGTTTGTCCATCGATTCTACCTTCGCCAGTGATCACTAACTGGGCATCGCTGAGCTGGTTGGCAACAGCAGTTGCCTCGATGATAACCTCAATACCCGGTTTTATTTGCGCCTTACTGACCGCCATCAGCGCACCGGCGATACCACCGGCAGCGCCCGAGCCAGGGATATCAACAATAGGCCGTTGATATTTATTTTCTAGGCTCGTAGCAAAGTGTTGTAAGGCGCGATCAAGCATCTCGATATCGGCACTAGTCGCACCTTTTTGTGGACCAAACACACGCGAGGCACCCAGTCGACCACACATTGGATTATCAACGTCACAGGCCAAGGTAATGGTCACTTGTGCAAGGGTGCGCTGCAGTGCTCGGTCGTCAATTTGGGCTACCTGGTCGAGATGAATACCACCAGGCTTAACGGGTTGACCATGTCTATCGAGTAAATCCAGACCGAGCGCGCGAAGTAAGCCAGCACCGGCATCATTAGTCGCACTGCCGCCTAGACATAAAATAATATGTCTTGCCCCTTGCTCGATTGCGTCTTTGATAAGTTCACCTGTGCCAAAGCTACAGGTGTGCTTTGCCTGTCGCTCATCGGCGGCTAATAAATGCAACCCTGAGGCTTGCGCCACTTCAACAATCGCAGTTTTACCCTGATCGATTAAACCGTAATACGCAGTTACCAACCGTCCGAGCGGATCGCGCACTCTGCGGTGGCGACGCTGACCGTTGGTAGCGCGAAGCAATATGTCGGTACTTCCTTCACCGCCATCGGCCATTGGCAATAGGGTGAATTCAGCCTCGGTAAGCACGCTCCGCATACCTTGGCTAATGGCTTCACATACCTCTATTGCCGATAGACTTTCTTTGAATGAATCTGGTGCAATGACAATTTTCACCAAGGTCTCCAGCTCGTGGTTACGGTTACTTTAGACTACGACGTTTGTCGCTTAAGTCAATGATAATAAATGAAATCAGCGGAGAAAGAAGGGTGAACCAACCAAGTGTGGTTAAATACTTGGTTGGTTAGGTTTTATCAATTTTTTTTGGCTTTGGCGAACGCCTCGGCAAAGGCATTGCCCATCATATTGTTGCCCATCGGTTGCGGCTTGTTACTTTTCGCTTTGCCCTTAGTGCGAGTTGGCGCAGATTTGGCGTTATCACCTTTTGGCATCGATGCGCGTTGGTTTGAGGTTTCATCAAGGCGCATGGTTAAACTAATGCGTTTGCGCGCCACATCAATATCTAGCACTTTGACCTTGACTACATCGCCAACCTTAACCACGTCGCGTGGGTCACTGATAAATTTATCGGTCAGCGATGAAATGTGCACCAAACCATCTTGATGAACGCCGATGTCGACAAAGGCACCAAAGTTCGCCACATTCGATACGACACCTTCTAATACCATGTTGGGCTGCAAATCGTTAATGTTTTCAACACCGGCCTTAAACGCCGCAGTTTTAAATTCAGGACGCGGATCTCGACCCGGCTTGTCTAGCTCGGCAAGAATGTCTTTGATGGTCAGTAAACCAACTTGCTGGTTGGCGAACTGAGCCGCATCAAGTTGCTTAATTCGCTCACTGTGTCCAATTAAATCGGTTACATCACTGCCACAAGTTTCTGCCATCTTTGCCACTAGCGGATAACTCTCGGGATGCACAGCAGAGCTATCTAGTGGGTTATCACCGTCATTGATGCGCAAAAAGCCTGCCGCCTGTTCGAAGGCTTTGGGGCCGATACGCGGAACGTCTTTTAATGCCGCGCGGTTGTCAAACCGACCGTGTTGCTCACGATATTTGACAATATTATTGGCCATGGTTTTATTTAATCCTGCGACCCGGTTTAACAGCGACGCTGATGCGCTATTTACATCGACACCAACGGCATTCACACAGTCTTCTACGACCGCATCTAGCGCATAACTCAGCTGGCTTTGGCTTACATCGTGTTGATACTGGCCAACGCCAATGGCTTTGGGTTCGATTTTTACTAATTCGGCCAAGGGATCTTGTAGGCGGCGGGCGATTGAAACGGCACCGCGCAGCGACACATCTAGATTGGGAAATTCTTCTGCAGCTTGCTCTGAGGCTGAGTAGACACTGGCACCGGCTTCACTAATAATCAATTTTGTCGGCTTAGTATCTAGCTTGGTCAGCGCTTGTGCGCACAACTTATCGGTCTCACGAGAACCCGTACCGTTACCAATGGCAATCAAGTCGACTTTGTACTGAGTGACTAAGTTTGCGATCGTGCGAATCGATTTATCCCAGTGTTTCTGCGGCTCATGCGGGTAGATTGTGGTGGTGTAGAGCAGCTTGCCCGTCGCATCGACAATGGCGATTTTACAGCCGGTGCGAATACCCGGATCGATGCCCATCGTCACTTTAGCACCTGCAGGGGCTGCCATTAACAAGTCCTTTAGATTTTGGGCAAAAACCTCTATTGCTTGTGTCTGCGCTTTTTCGCGCATCGCCGCGAACAACTCGGTTTCCAGTGACAGCGATAGCTTGGTGCGCCAAGTAAGGCGCACTAAATCATTGATCCAAGAGGCCGCGGGTTGATTATTTACCTGTAACTGTAAGTGCTTGCGAATGATCGCTTCCGGGCTTGATTCATCCAGATCGTCACGATTGGCATCGGCATTTAAACTCAACTTTAGCAAGCCATCGTTGCGCCCGCGCAACATAGCTAGTGCGCGGTGTGAGGGGACTTGACTGAGCTTTTCACTGTGCTCAAAGTAGTCTTTGTACTTCGCCGCTTCTCGCTCTTTACCGGCTATGACTTTAGTTTCGATGTGAGCGTGTTTTTGCAGGTGGCGACGCAATTTTTGAATGAGTACCGCATCTTCACAGAAACGCTCGATTAGAATATAGCTCGCCCCTTCAAGTGCGGACTTTACATCGCTAATACCCTTTTCTGGCGCAACGTATTGTTGGCCGAGTTGTTGTGGGTCGAGTTGCCAATCGTTAAATAGCGACTCGGCTAATGGCGTCAGTCCCGCTTCAATGGCCATTTGACCTTTAGTGCGGCGTTTGGGGCGGAACGGAAGATACAAATCTTCGAGCTCGGTTTTGTTGTCGACTGCTAATATTTGCTGTTTTAGCGATTCGTTGAGTTTGCCTTGTTCAGCAATGTTTTTTAACACTAGCTGTCTGCGTTCGTCGAGCGCGCGCAAGTAGCTGAGGCGTTGTTCTAGATGACGCAAGTGGCCATCGTCAAGTCCCGAGGTGACTTCTTTGCGATAACGAGCTATAAAGGGAACGGTAGCGCCCTGATCAAGTAAGTTAATCGCCGCATCAATTTGGGCTGGTTTAACCGATAATTCGTTGGCAATAGTCTGCGAAATATTAAGCATATCAATGGTCGCTAGTAAAAATTTTAAGTTGCAGAGTATATACCTGTAGCGCGACAATAATGCCAGTGAAATTACAATATTTTTAGTAAAATGAGTCGATCCAATTACATAACAAGAGCAGGCTGGCAACGGCTTGACGACGAACTTAAGTTTCTTTGGAAGCAAGAGCGACCACAGGTTACCAAAGCCGTTTCTGAGGCCGCCGCGCTAGGCGATCGCAGTGAAAATGCCGAGTACATCTACGGCAAAAAGCGGTTGCGAGAAATAGACCGTCGAATTCGCTTTCTAAGTAAGCGCCTAGATCAATTAACCATTGTTTATCCCGAGCAACAACAGCAGGGCAAAGTCTTTTTTGGCGCGTCGGTCAAGATTATTGATGAACAAGACCGCGAATTTGAGTATCGCATCGTCGGTCCTGATGAATGGGATGTCAGCAAGGGTGAAATCAGCATCGACTCACCCGTTGCTCGTGCACTGTTGGGAAAACAGGCCGGTGACGAAGTCGTCGTTAACACCCCTGACGGTGAACGCTTTTTGGAGATTGTTGATATTTATTACCAGCGTTCATAGTTTGTAACAAATGAGCGTTGATTTTAACTGTTAATCACGCCGGAAATTACATACAGTAGATAATTAAAAAAGATATATAAACCGTATTTTAGAGGCTTCTATGGGACAGGAAACACCAAAAATATTAGTCGTAGATGATGATATGCGTTTGCGCGCACTGCTCGAACGCTATTTGGTGGAACAAGGCTATGTGGTGCGCAGCGCGGCCAATTCAGAACAAATGGACAGATTGATCGAGCGCGAAAACTTTCATCTGGTGGTGCTCGACTTGATGTTACCTGGCGAAGATGGCTTGTCAATTTGTCGTCGTTTGCGTCAAGCCGAAAACGAGATCCCGATTATTATGTTAACGGCGAAGGGCGATGAAGTTGATCGTATTATTGGCTTAGAGCTAGGCGCCGATGACTACATGCCAAAACCGTTTAATCCTCGAGAGTTATTAGCTCGTATTAAAGCGGTATTGCGCCGCAAAAGCACGGAAGCACCCGGAGCCCCGTCACAGGCAGAAGAGGTGATTGAATTTGGTGCGTTTAGCCTCAACTTGGCGACGCGCGAAATGCGTAAAGGTGACCTTGAAATGCCTTTGACCAGTGGCGAGTTTGCGGTGTTAAAAGCCTTGATCACACATCCTCGCGAACCCTTATCTCGCGATAAATTAATGAATTTAGCCCGTGGTCGAGACTACTCAGCACTGGAGCGCAGTATTGACGTACAAGTGTCGCGATTGCGCCGTATGCTTGAACAAGATCCTGCCAACCCTCGCTATATCCAAACCGTTTGGGGACTTGGCTATGTGTTTGTTCCCGATGGCACCAGCAGTTAGTTTACGCCGATGAGTTTGTGTTGATATGCGTTTACTACCGAAAAGTGCATTTGGCCAAACGGTATTGTTGATTGGCTTTTTATTGCTGATCAACCAAGTAGTCTCTTACTTAAGCGTGGCTATTTATGTCATTAAACCAACGCTGGAACAAACCAATCAGCTACTCGCTAAACAAGTGAAAGTCGTTGCCTCGATCTACGGCGGGGATGTGCCTTTTAACCCGCGTTTGGCGACGGCATTTCATCGCGAGACAGGTATTGGTGTGTACCGACAGACGGACGCGATGGAATTGGGGTTGGCAAGTGCAACACACTATCCGTATTTGTCGATGCAAATGAGTGAGCTCGTTCAAGGGCAAACGCAAGTTCATATCTCGGAAGGTGAGGAGTACCTTTTTTGGATTCGATTACCGCAAGGTGTTCGCCCCGCAAATGCGCCACCATTGTGGGTGAAAATTCCGCTTAAAGGCATTGAAGAATCTAGCTTTTACCCTCTAATTTTTTACCTCGTACTGATCGGTGGATTAAGTGTTATTGGTGGCTATTTATTTGTCCGCCAATTAAATCGTCCCCTCAAAGCGTTACAAAATGCGGCAATCGATGTCAGCCGAGGCAAGTTCCCCAAACCGCTCAAGGAGCGTGGCACCAGTGAGGTTGTGGCGGTAACTAAGGCATTCAATCGCATGTCACACGGTATTAAACAATTAGAGTCTGATCGCAGTTTATTGATGGCGGGTATATCCCATGATTTGCGCACGCCATTAACCCGTATTCGCTTAGCAACCGAAATGATGAGCGAAGACGAAGATTACCTCAAAGAAGGCATCGTTAGCGATATTGATGACATGAACTCGATAATTGATCAGTTCATCGATTACATACGCCACGATATGATGGAAAAATCGAAACCGCATCAACTCAATCAGCTGATTAACGATGTGGTCAAACTCGAACGAGCTGAACAACAGCTTTTCAAGCTCGACCTAGCCGAAGGGTTACCTGACGTTGCTATGGTTTATCCAGCGATAAAACGGGTGTTAACTAATTTGCTGGAAAATGCCGTTAAGCACGGTAATCATCAAGTGGAAATCACCTCAGGTTGTGATCCATCGGCAACATACGTCTATTTCACTGTAGCCGATAGAGGTCCAGGGATAAACGAAGATGATATAGAGCGCCTGTTTCAACCGTTTACCCAAGGTGATACCGCAAGGGGCGCAAAAGGCAGTGGCCTAGGCTTGGCAATTATCAAGCGCATCATTGACGGTCACGGTGGTCGAGTATTGCTGTCAAATCGCGATGATGGCGGCTTAATGGCGCGAGTAGAACTGCCGATCAACACGCCAGAACGAGCAACGCCACATTAATAACTGGTATTGATATAAAACGCACAAATGTTGAGAGCGATTATGATCATCATAATCGGCCGCGCCATTTCTTTGGTCAGTGCACAAAACGCCATCGCTGCCAGTATTTGCAGTAATTTACCCACCGCTACTCCGGGAAGTATACCGAGCTGATACGCTAATGTTCTGACAATGAGGTTACCCTCGTGGGCAATGCTACCGTGGGTCATAAACTCAATGGTGGAAATGTAATCGAGGCCGGCGGTAAACAGCAAAAGCAGCCAAAGAAAACGATGGTTTTGCAACGCGAACTTGAGGTTGTGCGTTAATGGTACTTGTTGATCGAGAATGGTCATAGGTATTTTGATAGCAAATCAAAATCCATAGCAGCACGCTGCTTATATCATTATTCTTATCTCCATTTGCGGTTGATTGCGAGAGATTCCTTATTGTTATGTGGGGGATTACTTTATTCTAGATCATATTTTCGCTAAAGCTAACCAAGCCGGTAACAGCAAAAAGCAACACCGTATTAGCGGACTTTATCGAGCACCATCTTCCGGCTAACTTGTTGTTAAAAAATTATTTATAGGTTTTGTTAAAGCGAGCGAACGCCCGAGTTAAGGGATAGCGAGTGGCTTGCTATACCACTCGCTAGCGTCGTAGTTATTTACTTTTGTGGACCAGCGGCGACGAGTGATTTGCCGTGGTCTGTATCGGTAAATTTGGTGAAGTTATCAATAAATTTACCGGCTAGATTGGTTGCTTTATCTAGCCATTGTTGTGGCTGTTGATAGGTGTCACGCGGATCTAAAATACCGCTGTCGACACCGTGTAACGCCGTGGGTACAGCCAAGTTAAACAGTGGCAAGGTCTGACACTCTGCTTGTTCTATTGAGCCGTCTAAAATGGCGTCAATAATCGCACGTGTATCTTTAATCGAAATGCGCTTACCAGTACCGTTCCAACCGGTGTTTACCAAGTAAGCCTGGGCGCCAGCTGCTTGCATACGCTTAACGAGTACATCGGCGTATTGGGTTGGATGTAAACTTAAAAACGCGGCACCAAAACAGCTTGAGAAAGTCGGAGTCGGTTCGGTAATTCCGCGCTCTGTACCTGCTAGCTTAGCCGTAAAACCAGATAAGAAATAGTACTCAGTTTGCTCTGGCGTTAACTTTGCTACTGGCGGTAAAACACCGAACGCATCAGCGGTTAAGAAAATCACTTTACTCGCGTGACCACCTCGAGAAATCGGCTTAACGATGTTGTCAATGTGATCGATAGGGTAGGAAACGCGGGTGTTTTCGGTTTTTTCATTGCTGTCGTAGTCAATTGAACCGTCTTCGCGAACCACTACATTCTCCAACAGCGCATTGCGGCGAATGGCGTTGTAGATATCGGGCTCATTTTCTTTGCTCAAGTTGATTGTTTTTGCATAACAACCACCTTCAAAGTTGAATATACCATTGTCATCCCAACCGTGTTCATCATCACCGATTAACTGGCGGTGAGGATCGGTAGACAAGGTGGTTTTACCGGTACCTGATAAGCCAAAAAAGATTGCCGTATCACCATCTTTACCCACATTGGCACTGCAGTGCATTGAGGCGATGCCTTGTAATGGCAGTAGGTAGTTCATCATCGAGAACATACCTTTTTTCATTTCGCCGCCATACCAAGTACCACCTATTAGCTGCATGCGCTCAGTCAGGTTAAAGGCAACAAAGTTTTCTGAATTTAGACCTTGTTGTTGCCAGTTAGGGTTACTGGTTTTCGCACCGTTCATGACGACGAAGTCAGGTTGGTAATCTTCCAGTTCCGCTGCTGTTGGGCGGATAAACATATTTTTTACGAAGTGAGCTTGCCACGCAACTTCGGTAATAAAGCGCACTTTCAGACGAGTGTCTTCATTGGCACCACAGAAGGTGTCGACGACAAATAAGCGCTTATTCGATAACTGTTCGGTAACTAACGTCTTTAACTGCTGCCAAGTTTCTTGGCTCATTGGTTTGTTGTCGTTTTGACCTTGATCTGACCACCATACCGTATCGCGGGTAACATCGTCGCGGACGATGTATTTGTCTTTTGGTGAACGCCCGGTAAAAATACCCGTATCGACGGCAACAGCACCCGTGTTGGTCACGGTGCCTTTTTCAAAACCTTCTAGTTCAGGTTTGGTTTCTTCTTCAAAAAGCTGTTCATAAGTTGGATTGTAAACAATGTTAGATGTGTTGTTGATACCGTATTGCGACAAGTCTATGGTTTTAGCAGTCGTCATCCCCGAAGGCTCCCAGCGTTAGTTCTTAGATTATTCACTCTAAAAGAGCGTTTTATGGGGCAAATAGTAACGAATGTGGGCGTTAAATAAAAGGGAAATGAAGTAAGTAATGGAAGTTTTTTGCAGGGCTTTCATAAATGGCGTTAATTGTCGTAAAAATAACAGTTTATCTACGGTTTAACGCCATTTTAGTAGTAAAATTACACCAAATTTCTTAGCCAGAAATGGCTACTTTAGTTCGGTTTAAGTAGTGGTTTTAACTTTTCTCGATCAAAATGATACTGTTTAAGGCAAAACTCACAGTTTATCTTTATTTCGCCATGCTCTGCTAAGTGCTCTTCAATTGCAGTTTGACCAATATTGGCAATGGCGGTCAAGCACTTGTCTTCACTACAGCCACAGACAAAGGTTACTGACTGCGGGTCGAATACGCGAACCGTTTGCTCGTGGTAAAGGCGATAGAGCACCTCTTCGGCAGGTAATTGAAAGATTTCACTGGCTTTTAACGTAGCGGTTAGCTGGCAAATATGCTCAAAATCTAGCATTTGCTGATCTTTGTCTTCGCTATCTGGGAGCACCTGAACCAGTGCTCCTGCAGCGAGCATCTCGGAGCTGTCTGCGTATAACCAAATACGGGTAGCCAACTGCTCCGAGGTGGCAAAGTAGTGTTCAATACACTCTGCAAGAGAGTCACCTTCTAAACGGACAATGCCTTGGTAGCGTTCACCGTTTTTAGGCATTACCGTAATGACCATGTTTGCGTTACCCATCAGATCATTGAGGCTGGTACCTGTAATTTGGCCGTTAATATTGGCCGTGCCACGCATGCGTTGCTGGTGATCGCCATTGATTACCATGTATTGCACCGGTCCATCACCTTGAATTTGAACCGCAATTTCACCTTCAAACTTTAAGGTGGCTGTCAACAAACAGGTAGCGGCCATAAGTTCACCGAGTAACTGTTTAACAGCGTCGGGATAGTTGTGGTTTTCAACAATTTGTTTGAAGCTTTGGTCTAGTTGAACTAATTCGCCTCGGGCGTGTAGGTCTTCAAACAGGAAGCGGTTCAACACATCAGTTTGTATTGTCACGTTAGATCCTTTCTTTAAATTCTCTGAGTTTACGACGTTGTTTTTTATCCGGCTTAGTTTCGCTAGCGGGATTTAGTAAGGTTCCCTGCTTGCGCGCGACAGCATTGGCAGCTCGGGTTTCAATGCTTTGTTCCGTTTCGCTATACAGTGTTTGAGCAAAGTTCGCATCGCGGCGGCGATCGGCAAGCTCGACGACAATGACTTCGCGTTCGTCATAGCCTTGTCGAACCTTAATTCTATCACCAATGTTGACATTTTTACTGGATTTGCTGCGTTGTCCATTGTAAAACACTTTACCGCCATCAATCATTTGCTTGGCAATCGCTCGGGTTTTGTAAAAGCGCGCTGCCCACAACCATTTGTCGAGGCGTACGGCGCTGTCTTCAATGTAGTGGTTTGATTTTTTACTCACAGTGATCTCAGCCTAAAAATAACGCCTCTTTTTACCACAAATGCGAATTTTTCGCCACTTAACGGCTTTAACTAGGCTAAAAAAGCAACGCTTTGATTGTTTTTTTAGCAAATGAGGGGGCATTGGCGAAAATATTGTTAATTTTCTGTCAATCGAGGGGGCTTTAATGATAGCTTTAGGTGGTTTCATTTGATTGTATGATTTATTTGCCCATACTACGTAATATATGTAGACAAATGCCTGCAAGCGATGGGACGAAAGCGAGAAACCGTATAGATAAGTTGCGGTAAATCGCATTATTGGCCTTAGCTAGCACTTGTTAGTGCTGGCTGGGTTCAGTATTATCAGCAACAGAATCTTTGATAATAATATAAATAACGAAAACGATTTATGGACTTAGCGCAACTACATTCTCAAATACAACAAGTATGGCAAAAGCTACCTATGCAGGCTTTAGCTCGCGCGCTTATTACCACAATCGTTATTTATCTTGCATATTGGGCGGCAACTGTCACTTGGCTTGTTATTCCCGAACAGGTGAAACCACTGCCAAAGTCTACTCAGACATCGAGTAATCAATTATCGTCAAGCTCGCCAACGATTGATGTCAGTGTTATCCGCGACCTTAATTTGTTCGGTAAGTTTGTTAAACCAAGCGAAGTAAAAGCGCCTGTTAAGACTGTTGAATCGGCGCCAGAAACCAAACTGCAACTGACGTTAACCGGAGTCGTCGCGTCAACTGATGATGCAGTTGCTGCCGCGATTATTGAGTCGAAGGGATCACAGCAAACCTATGGTATTGACGATAAAATAACTGGGACTCGGGCAGTGTTAAAGCAGGTTCACCCCGATCGTGTCATTATCGAAACGGCTGGCAACATGGAAACCTTGATGCTTGACGGCTTTAAATACACGAAGCAAATTAACGCTAACTCCACTAGCTCAACAGCCCGGCCGCAGCTAGACATCAAGCAAACACGCAACACCAAGCCACCAGGGCCACAACCTGTTAAACAGCAACGCATTAAAGAGAAAATCGCCGAATTGCGAGCCGATATCGCTAAAGATCCCACCAAGATCACCGACTACATAAAAGTATCTCCGCACAGAGTTGACGGTAAAATTGTCGGTTATCGCTTGATGCCGAGCAGTAAACCGGAGTTTTTTAAACAAGTCGGTTTAGTACCTGGCGATGTGGCGGTACAAATTAATGGTCGTGATTTAACCGATATGCGCGAAGCGCAACAAGCACTAATCGAATTAAAAGTAGCTGAGCAGATCGACATATTAGTCGATCGCCAAGGTGAGTTACACGATATTTCACTAGGACTGGATAATTAACTGGAGCACATTCATGCGCCGAACAACTTGCGCACAACAACTAAAAAAAGCCTCAGCGAGTGTGTTAGCCGCTCTGGCATTGACGTGTACCTTAAACGTGAACCACGCTTATGCGACACAGTATTCTCCTAATTTTAAAGGTACAGATATTAATGAATTCATTAATATCGTTGGTAAAAATTTAAAAAAGACCTTTATTATTGATGCAAAAGTCCGCGGTAAGGTTAATGTCCGCAGTTACGACTTACTGACCGAAGAACAATACTATCAATTCTTTTTAAACGTCCTTGACGTTTATGGTTATTCCGTTGTTGAAATGGAAAACAACATTTTAAAGGTTGTGGTCAACAAAGACGCGAAGACGGCAAATATTCCAGTAGTTGGTGACGATCACTCGGCAATTGGTGATCAAATGGTCACTCGCGTTATTGAAGTTAAGAATGTTTCGGTACGGGAATTATCACCGCTGTTACGTCAGCTAAGTGACCAAGCCGGTGGTGGTAATGTGGTTCACTATGAACCGTCAAACGTTATTATGATGACCGGTACTGCCGCTGTGGTTAATCGCTTGGCGAATATCATCCAACGGGTTGACCGCGCCGGTGACCAAGGTGTTGAAATCATCAAGTTGGAATATGCATCGGCCGGTGAAATGGTGCGCATTATTGAAAACATTAACAAACCCGCCAGTGGCAAGTCTGATACCCCTGCGTTTTTAATCCCTAAAATTGTCGCCGATGAGCGAACGAACTCGGTTATCGTATCAGGTGAGCTCAAGGCGCGGCAGCGCATTAGCAAGCTGATTTCCAAACTCGACAGCGAACTAGAGAGTTCTGGCAATACGCGTGTGTATTATTTGAAGTATGCCAAAGCAGCGGATTTGGTCCAGGTGATGAAATCGGTATCGGAAACCATCCAAAACAGTAATACTTCGGCGGCGACCACCGCAACGACAACGGCGCGTCGCAGTGGTGCTAATCGCAATATCTCGATTGAAGCACACGACGATACCAATACGTTAGTCATTACCGCAGAGCCTGATATGTTGCGCTCATTGGAGGCCGTTATTCGGCAGCTAGATATTCGCCGTGCGCAAGTACTTGTTGAAGCCATTATTGTTGAGGTATTTGAATCAGACGGGGCTCAATTTGGCGTTCAGTGGGGACATGAGGACGGTGGTTTTACCCAGTTTAACAATGGTGTTGTGCCTATTTCTGGTGTCGCTGCCGGCGTTGTGGCGGCAGAGCCTGAGGACTCTTCGCAAACCACTATTACCAATCCTGACGGCTCAATAACCCAATCGAACAACCCCGAAAAACGCGGTGATTACACCATTTTGGCGCAGCTGCTGGGCAATGTTAGCGGTATGATGTTTGGCGTGGTAAAAGACGATTGGGGGGCGATCGTTCAAGCGGTTAGCTCAGACGTCAATTCCAATATCTTGGCGACTCCAAGCATCACCACCCTCGACAACGAAGAAGCGTATTTTATCGTCGGTCAAGAAGTGCCAATTATTACTGGCTCGCAAACTGGCAGTAATAACAGCAATCCATTTACCACCGTTGATCGCAAAGAAGTGGGCATTAAACTGAAAGTGACGCCACAAGTCAACGAAGGTAGTGGTGTACAATTGACTATTGAACAAGAGGTGTCGTCAGTTAGTGGTGCGACGGGCGTGGATATCTCCATTAACAAGCGCGAAATTAAAACCACAGTTATGGCGGATAACGGCGCAACCATCATTCTTGGTGGCCTCATTGACGAAGACGTGCAAGAGTCAATGCAAAAGGTTCCAGTTTTGGGCGATATACCATTACTCGGTGCATTATTCCGCTCAACTGGCACGACATCGCGTAAGCGCAACCTAATGGTATTTCTCAAGCCGACCATCATTCGCGAGGGTACGGCGATGGATGCGATAACCAAACAGCGTTACAACTACATGCGCGCGCAAGAATTGCGCAAGCGCGAACAAGGCTTGTCGTTACTCGACGACGAGAAGCTACCGTTAATGCCACAGTGGCAAGACGACCTTGAATTACCACCGTCATTTGATGAGTATATGCAACAACGAGCAACAGAAGAGCTTGACCAGCCGGTCATTGAAACAGCAGAAGGCGATGATGAGTAATCAGCAACAAAGCGATGTGGATAACAGCGCAGAGCAGTTAGCGGCGACATTAACCAGTCCGGATGAGTTACTCGACGAGCAGCAACCGTTGCCGTCAGAGCAACCCTTGCGCCTGCCGTTTGGCTTTGCCAAGCGCTACGGAGTGTTGCTCGAACAAAGCGAACAGCAACTGATACTGCACAGCAGTGGCCGAGTGGCTTTGCCGGTGTTGCTCGAAGTTCAGCGCATCCTAGCTAAGCCATTTACCATTGAACAACACGCGAGTGACGAGTTTGAGCGCTTGCTAACCATCGCCTATCAGCGCGATTCGTCTGAAGCTCAACAGTTGATGGAAGACATTGGTAATGAGGCCAACTTATATTCGTTGGCAGATGAAATTCACGATGCAGAAGATTTATTAGAAAACGAAGATGATGCACCGATTATTAAACTGATCAACGCAATGCTATCGGAAGCGATTAAGGAAAACGCATCGGATATTCACATCGAAACCTATGAAAAAATGCTCAAGATTCGCTTTCGCATTGACGGCGTTTTGCGTGAAATATTAAAACCCAATCGCAAACTTGCATCGATGTTGGTGTCGCGAATCAAGGTTATGGCCAAGTTGGATATTGCCGAAAAGCGCATTCCTCAAGACGGTCGTATTTCTTTGGTTATTGGCGGCCGTGCGGTTGATGTCAGGGTTTCAACCATGCCATCGAGTCACGGTGAACGCGTGGTACTGCGCCTCCTTGATAAAAACGCGGCGCGGTTAAACCTCACCGATTTAGGTATGACCGATCAAGCAAGGCAAAAATTCACCGACGTCATTAATAAGCCACATGGGATTATTTTGGTAACCGGGCCGACGGGCTCTGGTAAAAGTACCACCTTGTATGCCGGGCTAACCCAAATCGATGCCACGGAGCGCAACATATTAACGGTCGAAGACCCGATTGAATTTGCTATCGATGGCATCGGTCAAACACAAGTTAACACGAAAGTTGATATGACCTTTGCTCGTGGCTTGCGCGCTATATTGCGTCAAGACCCCGATGTGGTTATGGTGGGGGAAATCCGCGATTTAGAAACGGCGCAAATTGCCGTACAAGCCAGTTTAACCGGTCACTTAGTGCTATCAACTCTGCACACCAATACCGCAGCGGGCGCCATTACGCGACTAGAAGACATGGGCATCGAGCCATTCTTATTATCGTCAAGTCTACTCGGCGTATTAGCACAGCGACTGGTGCGCACCCTTTGTCCGCACTGTAAAGAAGCACATGTGGTAAGTGATGAAGAGGCGCGCTTGCTGGACGTTGACAGCAACGCTCGACCAACCATTTACCGCGCCGTTGGCTGTGAGCACTGTAAGTACTTGGGTTATCGCGGTCGTACCGGAATTCATGAATTATTGCTTGTCGATGACAAAGTTCGCGAGCTGATTCAAAACAATGCCGGTGAACAGGCAATCGTCAATGCCGTGCGCGCCAATACACCGAGTATTCGCCACGATGGCTTTGCCAAGGTGCTGGCAGGTATCACCACGTTAGAAGAAATATTGCGGGTTACCCGAGAAGATTAATTGATATGGCAGCTTTTGATTATCAAGCGATAGACAGCCGCGGTAAGAATAACAAAGGCGTTGTCGAGGGTGACAATGCCAAACAAGTTCGTGCGATGTTGCGCGACAAAGGGTTAATCCCAATAGAAGTCACCCCGTCGTTGGCCAAAGCAAAGCAAGAAAGCGGCCGCTCAGGCTTTGGTAGACAAAAGATATCAGCAACAGAATTGGCGTTAATTACCCGTCAATTAGCAACCTTGGTTGAGTCGGGCTTGCCAATTGAAGAGTCGTTGATGGCGGTGGCTGAGCAATGTGAAAAAAACAAACTGAAAAGTATGATCATGTCGGTGCGCTCTAAAGTTAACGAGGGCTTTAGCTTGGCGGAATCGATGGCTGAATTTCCCCACGTCTTTGACAAGCTGTTTCGCGCTATGGTGGCAGCCGGTGAAAAATCAGGACACTTAGACACCGTCCTTGACCGCTTGGCTGATTATACTGAACAACGTCAAAATATGCGTTCGCAAATCATGCAAGCGTCTATTTATCCGATGATTATGACCTTAGTCGCGGTGTCGGTTATTGTGGTATTACTGGTTGCCGTGGTGCCCAAAATTGTTGGTCAATTTGATCATTTGGGTGAGCAGTTACCAGCGACAACTCAGTTTTTAATTAGTGTCAGTGAATTTTTACAAAATTATATACTGTGGATTCTGGGTTTGTTTATCGTAGCCATCGCGGTGTTTAAACAAATGATGAAGCGGCCAGCATTTCGCATGAAAGTGCACGAGTTATCGTTATCAATGCCAGTCACTGGCAAAGTGACGAAAGGTCTTAACACGGCGCGCTTTGCCCGAACCTTGAGCATATTAACCGCCAGCTCGGTGCCATTGCTTGAGAGTATGCGTATCGCCGGTGAAGTGTTAACCAATGACTTTATCAAGTTGCGCGTTAACGAAGCGGCTGACAAGGTCAGGGAAGGGGCAAGTTTACAGGCCTCACTTAAGCAGACCAAACTATTTCCGCCGATGATGGTCCATATGATAGCCAGTGGTGAAAAATCAGGTGAGCTTGAATCTATGCTAGCGCGAGCCGCAGATAACCAAGATCGCCAATTTGAAGCCTTGGTCAATATTTCATTAAAAATATTTGAGCCAGCGCTCATGGTCACTATGGGGATCGTAGTTTTATTTATAGTAATGGCCATTGTACAGCCAATACTGCAGTTAAATACAATGATATAAGGTGTAACAAATGAAAGTGCAACAACGCAAAAACGTTCGCGGTTTTACCCTGTTTGAAATTATGATTGTAATCGTTATTTTGGGGTTGTTAGGGGCAATGGTGTTACCTAACGTGATGGGAAATCTAGATCGCGCCAACATTCAAAAAGCGATCTCTGATGTGCAAGCGTTAGAGAAAGCGATGATAACCTACAAAGCCGACAACTTTAAATTTCCTACCACGGAACAAGGCCTAGAAGCGTTAGTTGAGGAAACCGATATCGAACCGCTTCCTCGTCGTTTCTTGGAAGGTGGATACATTTCAAGTTTACCCCAAGACCCTTGGGGCAATGATTACATCCTGATCAGCCCGGGTGAGTTCGGTCGCTATGACATTTTTTCGGCGGGTGAAGACGGTGAGCCGGGTACTGATGACGACATTGGTAACTGGAATATCAAAGAGTGGCAAGCAGGTGGACCTGGCTCTCTTGACTAAACGCTTATAGGGAATGGTTGTGCAACGCGGTAACGGATTTACACTGTTAGAAATCATGCTGGTACTCATTGTGCTCGGCATGATGTACAGCGTAGTGATACCTAATATTCGCGGCACCGATGCCAGCGATGAAATCGAGCAGCACAGCCAATACTTCGCGCGCACATTTTCACTGGCGAGTGAATACGCGCTGCTGAACAATTTAGAGCTGGGCCTTTACGTTAAAGACAACAGCTATCAATTTCTCGTCTTTAATGGTCAGCGCTGGCAACAGGTACCCGATCAAGAGCTATTTGTTAACCAAAGTTTCAATGAGCCGTATGCATTAGAGCTGACTCTCGACGAACTGGACCTTGATGCGGATGCGATGACTATTGATCGAGAGATGTTCAGCGAATTTGAAACGGAGCAAAGTTTTGACCAAGGCGAGGAGCCGATATACCCGCAAGTGTATTTGTTCTCCAGTGGTGAAATAACCCCGTTTCAACTGCGCTTTATCTTTGATGATAATTTCGAGCAGCCGATATACTTTCAAGTGAGTGCAAGCTATTCATTGCCGTTAACCGTACAAGGACCCTTAGACTATGAAAAAGGCTAAGGGGTTTACCTTAATTGAAGTGTTAATCGCGCTCACAGTATTTGCCTTAGCTGGCACAGCGGTGTTGAGTATTGCCAGTACCAGTGTCAATGGTACCGCTCGTATCGAAGCGCAGACGCTGGCGACTTGGGTGGCAGCCAATCAACTGGTTGAGACTAATTTACAGGCGCAATGGCCACCGACAAAAAAAACGGGCCGCGCAGAAATGGCTGGGCACGAATGGCACTGGCAACGCATTGTTGAGGCCACAGAAGATAAAAATATGCGAGCAGTCACCGTTGAGGTGCGACTAGAACAAAGCGATAAATATCCGTTAGCAAGCCTGATCACCTACGTCAGCAATCCCAAGGCGAGGCAGTGATGAATCAACGAGGTTTCACCTTAATTGAAGTTGTTATTGCGGTTTTTATCTTTGCGATGATTTCGTTGGGTACCACATCCGTGTTGTCAACACTCAATGCATCGAGTGAGGTAACGGCAGAAAAAGGTGACCGCTTAACTCAATTACAGCGGGCATTTTTGGTGATCGAACGCGACGTGTTGCAAATGACGAAGCGCTCGGTGCGCTTGAACGGCGAGGCACCGCTGTCGCGCTTTATCTTTAGCAACGAGTCGACCTACTCAACTAATACCCACGGTATCGCTTTTGTGCGCAAGGGGTGGCGCAACCCTGGCTTGTTGCTACCGCGTTCGGATGTGCAAGCGGTGATGTATCAGTTGGAGGAAACAACGCTCAATCGCTTGCACTATACGTTCGTCGATTCAGTCATTGGTACCGAGCCCAAAGTCAGGCCGTTACTGGATAACGTCGAGCAAGTAGACTTTGAATTTTACAACGGTAAAAACTGGGTCAAGTCACTGCCAGAAACAGAATTACCGCTAGCATTGGCAATTGAAATCACCCTGCCAGATATGGGGGTGATTAGACGCCAGTTTTTAGTGCCTGGGGTGATCCAAGAACAAGGCGCAAATGATGATTAACTCGGTTAACAAAAATTCGCAACACGGGGTTGCGTTGGTCGTTGTTATGCTGATCATCGCATTGTGTGTGATTGTCGCCAGTCGAATGAGCTCAGCGCTAATTTTTCAAGTGCAGCGCACGGATAACCTCAATTCAAACCAACAGGCATACTGGTATGCAATGGGCGCTGAAGCCTTTGCTAAATCGGTGTTAAGTCTGTCGTTTAAAGGCGAAAACAACAAACAAGTTACCCATCTAGGTCAGCCTTGGGCCGAGGGAGAAAAAGCCTTTCCCGTGGACTTAGGTGAAATCAGCGGTGAAATAACCGACTTGCAGTCGTGTTTTAATGTCAATGCACTGGTGAACCCCGAGCAGAGTCGAGATGATTTGCCAATTGACAGCGACGAACAAGACGCACCGCAAGACGACAATGCGCAACCGGCAGCTGACGAAACCGATGAGGATGCCGATAATGAATCAGGAAAAGAAATAAAAAACAAAGCTAAACAATCGTTTATAGAGTTGTTAACCTTGTTAGAGATTGAAGGTGTCGATCGCTATACGGCTGAATCTATGGCCGATGCATTACAAGATTGGCTCGATGACGATGCGGTGTTGGTGTCACCCAACGGCGCTGAAGACAGTGACTACGCGGCTAAGCAATATCCGTATTTAGCAGCCAATAGTTTAATGACCAGTGTCAATGAGTTAAGACTGGTCGAACACTTTAGCGCTGCAGCTATACTGGCGATGCAAGACTACGTGTGTGCGATCCCCAATTCGTATCTGCATCAAATAAATATCAATACCATTGATCAATCGCGTATTAAACTGTTGCAAGCACTGTTAGGCGGTATAGATGAAGGCAAAGCGCAAGATATATTGGCTGAGAGACCTGAACAGGGCTTTAAAGACTTAACTGACTTTTACAATAACAGTGCGTTGAAGGGAATAAATAACGTACAGCAATGGCGACAACAATTTGTGGTAGACAGTGACTATTTTATGTTAACCACCAAGACGTCATTTAATGACAGCTATTTCAGTATGAAATCAATTATGAAAATTAATAAAGATGAATCTATTCATGTAATAGATCGGATAATTGGAGCTAACTAAATGCGGGAAACAGTATATATACGCATCTCAGCCATGCCAGACGATCCGCTACAATGGTTAATTGTATCCAATGAACACCACGATGAAATTGCCAGTGGTGAATTAACCGACAAAGATCAGTTAGTGACTCTGCAGGACAAAATTCAAGGGCGCGATGTCAAAGTACTGATTGACAGTACCGTGCTTGGTTTTCGTCGGCTCAAAGTGCCAGGTAAAAATGACCGTGCGATTCGCGCAGCGACGCCTTATATGATAGAGGAAGAGCTGGCGCAAGATGTTGAAACTGTGTTTTTTGCCTACGCATCTCGGCCGCAAGGCTTTCGCGGTGATGACAATTGTTTTGTCGTTTATGTCAGTCATCAACAAATGGCAACGTGGTTATCGTGGTTTAATGATGCCGAGATCAAGGTGCGCCATTTTATTCCCGATGTGTTGTGTTTACCACGCCATGGCGATGTCAGTGTTGTCGCTATTGATAACCAATACATTGTGCGTTTTGATGATTTCAATGGCTGTGTCGTAAACCGAGATCTATTACCGCAAGTCATCGACGATATTGTTGAACAAACGAGTCAGCAAGACGATGAAGAGCCTCGTCATTTACAAATAGACTGCTATAGTCCGGTCGATACAACGGTTAATGATCGCGTTGAACTGGTTGAACAAAGCTGTCCATTGCCACTGTTATTACTGGCACAGCACAGCCAGCAGGCCCAATGTAATTTATTACAAAATCAATACCACATAAAAGATGAGCGACCGGCGTTTGTCACCATGTGGCTTAAAGTTGCCGCTATGGCTGTTCTCGCGGTGATATTGACCGTGGTCAGCAAAGTTATCGAGCTTAACCAATTGCAGGCTCAACAAGCGCAAATAGGTGAGCAAATCAAGCGCGATTACATGCAGGCGTTTCCACAAACTAAACGAGTTCGGCTGACAACGTTAAAACGACAAATGCAAAACCAATTAGCAGCAACGGGGGCGAGTGATACAGACGCTGGCTTCTTGGCGATGTTGGTGGCGGTGCAGCCGGCGTTTGAAAATGTCACCCAAATTAAACCGAATACCATGCGCTTTGACGGCAAACGACAAGAGTTGCGCTTATCGGTAGTGGGTAAAGACTACCAGAGCTTTGAAAAGTTTAAGCAACAATTAGAAGCCGCCGACTTGGAGGTGAAAGTTGGCGCTCAAAACAATCAAGGTGATTTGATCAGTGGCTCATTCAGTATTAGGAGCAAAGCATGAAGCAGTGGTGGTTAAGTCTCAATCAAAAAGAGCAGCGCTTGGTCAGTATTCTGGCGGTTGTGGTGTTAATAGCCGCATTCTACGGGCTTATTTGGCAACCGCTTAACGACAAGTTAGACAAAGCCCAAATGCGATTGACCAAACAACAAGAACTTGCCCTTTGGGTTAGTGAAAACATTCCTAAGTTAAAAGCGCAAACCAGCACCCAAGGGGTGCGGACCAATGGCGCCAGCTTGTCGAGCATTGTCAGTCGCACGGCACGGCGCTCGTCGATAGCCATTGCTCGCATGCAACCGCAAGGTGATGACTTGCAAGTTTGGATTGATGAAGTGGAGTTCAACGGGTTGTTAATTTGGCTCAATGCCTTGAGCAGCCAAGAGTCAGTGCGCGTTGATTCAATTGATTTAAGTGAAGGCTCTCGACCAGGTACGGTATCGGTGCGTCGATTGCAATTAGTGAAGGCGGGTTAATATGTCAGTCGTAAAGAAATACATTCTGCCAATATTCGCGTTTTTATTGTTGTATGTGCTGTTTGTCGTGGTGCTGGCACCGGCCAAAAAAGTACTGAGCTATGTCGATTTACCCAAAGGCGTCTATCTAGGTATGGTATCGGGGTCGGTGTTTTCTGGCAAAGCCGATGTGGTGCGCCTTGGTGATCACTCAGTTGAGCAGGTGCAATGGCAGCTCAAACCCCTGTCTTTATTGTTGTTAAACCCAACCGCCGATGTCACGTTTGGCGCGCCGCGACTTGGCTATCAAGGTCAGTTGACGGCGAGCAATTTGCTCGCTACGCCATCATTGCGCAATGTTGAAATTACTGCCGATGCGGATTACGTTGTCGGTCAGCTCAACTTGATGGTTGATGTTCAGGCACAAGGGCAACTGCAGTTAGCACTGGAAAACTTTATTCCCGGACAAGCAGTGTGTGAACAGGCGACGGGTGATCTGCTTTGGCAACAAGCCGAGATAAACGCCACTGGCGAGTACGTTGCGCTTGGCGATTTTGATGCCGATATCAGTTGTCAACAAGGCGATGTGGTACTCGACGTCAATAAGGACAATGGACTTGGTATCGAGCTCAAAGCGTCATTCAATGGTCGCCAAGTGAGGGCCAACGGCTTTTTGACGCCAGGCGAACAGTTTCCGCAAGCGCTTGAGCCAATGCTAGGCTTTATGGGGCGTAAAGATAATCAAGGCCGTTACCGGATCCGCATTTAACCACCGCATCTAACTGCATCGAAAGGCTTAGTCGACGCCACTGTGTAAACGCTTAACGCAGTGGTGCTTCGGGCTTTGGTGCGGATGTCAAATGGGCTATTTTTAGCAGTGACTGGGTGGGGTAATTACTGAAGATGCCATCGACGCCTAAATGATGCATCTCGATAATGTCATCTTCATCATCTACGGTATAGACAAAGACTTTCATGCCGCGCTGATGTGCATCGTCGACAAAGGCTTTGTTAATAAAGTCTACGTCAATGTGCACGCTGTAGGCACTGAGCTTTTCGGCAAAAGCGGCGTAATCCAATGGGCAGCTCGCGGTTAGCGCGCCAACGTGAATCGCAGGATTTAATGTCTTAACTTGAAACAGCAAGTGATGATTAAAGCTCGATACTAAGAACTTGTTGTAATCAAAGTGATAGTCTTTAATTGCTTTTTCAATTAACGCTAGGGTGGGGACTACCGTTTTATCTGCTTTTAATTCGATATTGACCGGGCATTGCCCATTGATCAGCTGTAATACTTCGTCTAACGTTGGTACTCGTTGCCCTTTGCCGGCATCGAGTTGGCGAATTTCGGCAAAGGTAAGTTTTGACAACAAGCCTTGTCCATTGGTTGTTTTGCCAACATTGCGATCGTGAATAACGATCAGCTCACCATCAGCCCAATGAACGTCAATTTCGATGGCATCGACGTTCATTTCAAGTGCTTTTTCAATGGCTAATAGGGTGTTTTCAGGCTCGTGGCCACTTGCCCCACGGTGAGCGACGACTAGCATTTAATTACTCTTCTGACAAATAACCATAAGGTTGACCTAATCGAGTTACCTTACCGGGGCCATCTTCGCGGCAAAACTCCATTGTTCCCTCTGGGAAACAGCACACGGTTGTTGAGCCCAATTTGAAACGTCCCATTTCGGCGCCTTTTTCTAAGGTAATTGCACCGGCTTCGCCCTCAGCAGGGTAGTGCCAACGCTGCAGTGATTTACCGCCATTGGGCGCAATTGTACCAGCCCAAACGGTTTCCATACTGGCAACAATAGTCGCGCCCACTAAAACCAGCGCCATCGGGCCAATAGCAGTATCGAAAATGGTAACGACGCGTTCGTTACGAGCAAACAGATTTGGTACATTAGCCGCCGTTAGTGGGTTAACACTAAACAGCTCTCCTGGTACAAAAATCATTTCTCGCAAGGTGCCCTTCATTGGCATGTGAATGCGGTGATAGTCTTTCGGTGCGAGGTAAATCGTTGAAAACTTACCTCCTTGGAACGGTGCGGCGGTTTTGACATCACCACCAAGCAAAGTTTCTAATGAATAATTAAAGCCTTTTGCTTGAATAATTTGGTCATTAACAATATCCCCTTGTTGGCTGATGGTGCCATCGACGGGAAAGCAAATTTCATTGCTATCTGGATTAATTGGGCGCAATCCGTCTTTGAGTTCTCGGGTGAAAAAGTCGTTGAAGGTGGCAAAATCTTGCGCATTTTCCAACTTTGCTTCACTCATATCGATGCCGTACGCTTTAATAAAACGGTTAATCGCAAAATGGGTTAGCGCACCAGCTTTAGCGCTTGCGAACTTACCGACTAAACGCGATAAGGTGGTTTTGGGCATGGCATATTGCAGGGCAATTTTTAAATTATCCAATGACACTTGGGATTCCTTTTTGCGACCTAAGCAAGGCTCAGGTCTGGTTATTATAGGTTATTTAAAACGCGATGTTAGAGTATTACTATCTAGGCTGGCAAGTATTCGTTGATAACTGGCAAACCTCAACGGGCTGATATGTCCGTCGTTAACCGCTTGTTGTAGGGCGCAACCCGGATCGTCTTGATGCTTGCAATCGCGAAACTTACAGTAGCCAAAGTACTCTTGGAATTCGATAAATCCTCGGTCTACTTGTTCTGGGGTGAGATGCCACAAGCCAAATTCGCGAATGCCCGGTGAATCAATAAGGAAGCCACCTGCCGGAAAATCGTATAGACGTGCGACGGTGGTGGTGTGTTGACCAAGACCTGAAACATTGCTCACTTCTTGGGTCAGTAAATCCAATTCGGGCATCAGTTGATTGACGAGTGTCGACTTGCCTACCCCTGATTGACCAACAAAGATACTGGTTTTATCTATTAGGCGTTGCTCAATGGCATCTAGGCCTTGGCTGTGCTTTGAGCTAACTTTTAGCACCTCATAGCCAATTGCTTGATACAGCGATAGGTGCTGGTCAATCAGTGGCTGAGTTTCGTCGTCGAGCAGGTCAACTTTGTTGAGTACGATGATCGGTTTTATGCCGGTCAGCTCGGTTGCGACGAGATAGCGATCGATAATGTCGGGATTAAACGCTGGCACAACAGAAGAGACAATAAAAATTTGGTCAATGTTGGCGGCAATCGGCTTGACCCCGTCATAGACATCAGGTCGAGAAAGTACGGATATTCGTTCGTGCACCGCTTCGATAACGCCACTCACACTGTGCTTGGTTTCTTTACCGGGACGCCATTGCACGCGGTCACCACAGACTAGCGAGTCGACGGTGCGGCGGATATTACAGCGAATGATCTCACCGGTACTGCTTTTAACGTCGGCGTGTTGGCCAAAACGGCTGACGATGACGCCTTGTTCGGCATCGCCTAGTTCGGAATCTTGCCACAATTCTTGTTTGTTTTGCTTTAATTTTCCGGCAAGGTTTTTCTTGATGCGTCGATGTTGCCCTTTGGTCAGTTTTTTCGCTTTAGCCACAATTAATTGCTTAGGTTGATTATTCAAATATATGAATGATTATCGATATGCCGTATTATACTCTGCAGCGAACAATAATGAAAATGATCTGTATAACACCGCACTAACGGACACGGGGTAACAACAATGGCAGTAGATAAGCAAAATCTTGTATGGTTAGATCTTGAAATGACCGGACTTGATCCAAAATGCGATGTTATTTTAGAGATCGCGACCATTATTACCGATGCCAATTTAAATATTATTGCTCAAGGTCCAGTGATCGCCATTTCACAATCCGACGAGACATTAGCCAATATGAATCCGTGGTGCATTGAACAACACGGTAAAAGTGGCTTAACTGAGCGTTGTCGACAGTCAACCATTACTCTGCAACAAGCGCAACAGCAAACCATAGACTTTGTCTCTCAATACGTAGAGAAAGGTGTTTCACCTATGTGTGGTAACTCCATTGGTCAAGACCGACGTTTTATCAATGCCTATATGGCAGAATTTGAGTCTTGGTTTCACTACCGCAATATTGATGTTAGTACCATTAAAGAATTAGTCCGCCGCTGGCAGCCTGAATTGCTCAATAAAGTGCAGAAAACCGGAACTCACTTGGCGTTAGATGACATTCGTGAATCAATAGAAGAACTGCGTACCTATCGCCAATATGTTTTTAAAATTTAGGGCTTTATGCAATATTAGAACAGTTATTGCTCGATTTTGTTGTGCGAGTTATAGTAACCTATAGCAAGACAACGGATTGTGGTTTTGATTCGTCAGTACTTGTAGCGTTAACAGCGTATTGACCAGAATCGACTCGATAAGAATAATAAAGGATTTATGGCATGACTCAGCCATCCACTCACCTTAAAACGCCAGTGTCACTGCTATCTAAAGCGCTGCTCTATGTTAGCGGCCTGTTGGCGGCGATGCTCTTGCTCATTACCATGTCGCTGTGGTTGCACAATCAACAAGCCGACCGAGCTCAGTTTCTCAAGCAACAGCAAATTCCATTTATCAAAAACAACGCACAATTAATGCAAAGTGTGGCCGACCTCGATCGTCAGTTAGTTGCTCAACAGTTAGCGATGGGCGACCAAAATTTGCAACAGCCGTTAGAAGATTTAAAAGGTGCTTGGGAGCATATTGTTGCGTTGAGTGAAAAACAA
Source organism: Thalassotalea ponticola (assembly GCF_041379045.1). NCBI lineage: Bacteria > Pseudomonadati > Pseudomonadota > Gammaproteobacteria > Alteromonadales > Colwelliaceae > Thalassotalea > Thalassotalea ponticola. Next base: position 3,210,395 of record NZ_CP166871.1, on the reverse strand, counting down.
ATCGAAGTAAGTAGTAACTCACTTCGTGATGCTCATTCTCAGAAGATTGCTAGCCAAGCGCAGGAGTTTGCCAACGGCTATAAGGGTTTTGTTAATTGGGTCGATGATTTGTTATTGATGCGCCAAGCGCGAAGCAACCAATACAACGCCAACATGGTCGCTCTTGGTGAGTTGATTTACCGCGTTAATCAGTTGCGCGAAAGCTCAATTAATGCATTGAATCGCCAGCCAATTTCAGTAGTTAATAATCAAAATGGGGTGTCGACTGATACCTTAAATACCATGCTATCGCATGTTAATGACGGACAATTTTACCAACAAATTTATCAGCAACTACTGCAAATTGAAAACAAGTTAATTGAGTTGTCCAATGCTAAAACCAGTCACCAGTTTAATCAAATATCAACCGAAATTGCTGGACTGACACGCGATATAAACAAACAGCTTGCCAACGAGAGCGACGAGCAGCATAAGCAGCTGCAAACCGATGTTGCCGATATCACCAATCAATTGATGGGTTCGGGACAGCTATTTGCCAAATGGCGAGAAGAAAACGCGATTAACAACATGGTGATCGAGCAATTGCAACAGTATCAGCGCTTTTTATCACAAACGGTTGAGTTAATCGAGCAACCAACGTTCTATGCCTTACCAGAATTCTCTCTAACTCTGCCGGTGTTCAACACCCAAGTTAAAGAGTCGACCATGATGTCTTTCACCTGGTCGGTGATTATTGGTTTACTCGTATTTTGTGGTGTCATTGCTTGGCGCTTGATGGTGCTGGTGCGTTACGCGTACCAATCAGGCGGTGCGGATATCCGCGCCCAACTCGCAGCGCAGCAAGCGATAGAAAAAGCACAGCAAAATAACAAAGCTGAAGAACAGCAACGACTTAATAGTATTTTGAATGAACAAACCGCCAAGGCGGCCGCTAAGCCTGAGGTTAAAAACGAGACCATAGCCGAGATTGACTTAGATAACGAGGAGACAACGCCGAGCTTCTATAAAGTAAATAATTTGGTGATGAACTTAGACAAGTTCAATAAGTATCACGGCAGTACCGACATGGCAGTTTATATGCTTGATGATTACATCGAGCGCAACAACAAAAATTTTGCCAAATTAAAAGAAGCGCTTGCCCATGAAAATATGGCCAAGGTGACTCAGTTAAACGAAGCAATCCTCAAGGTGGCTAACATTCTTTCTGCCCCGCGCTTGATTAAAGTATGTGAGCAAATGCAAACGGTCAGCCAACAACACAATATGCAACAAGTCGTACCCTTGCTCGTTGAAATGAATGCCGCAATTAAAGAGGTTGGTGAGTTTGTCGCCGAAGTGTGATACTCGCTCGTCGCTAACAAAATAGCTTGATTAGTGTTAATTGTGATTTAAGGCGTTCAGTTTGAATTTCACTTCAATTAATTTGAATGTGTGAAAGGCGGATAATTGCTACCTTTCATCTTCAATCAAAGAATTAAACTAGCTATCTTACTGAATTAAATTAATTAAGTTGGATAACTTATTATTTTTTATTAAATAAGTGGATAAAGTCAGTGTTTTAACATGGAATATATCCGCCTAATAAACTGTTAGAAGCACAGGAAGCAGGTAGTATCATCATGGATCGTAAATGGATTCCAATAATCATAATTGTTATATGGTTTAGCCAAGCGTCATCGGCAAGTTTAAAAAATATGGAATACGATGGAATTGTTTCTTCGATGGTGGACAGTCCAATTGTCGGTAGCTGTCAGTTGGTTGTAAAAACTACTAGGCAATGGCCACTTTCATGGTCAATACGTAAAGCGGAAATCACCTTAACAAAAAATGATATTTCATTAAGTTCCACTACCAGTAAATATCACAAGCCTGATCGTTTATTTCTAAAATCGCATAATACTAAATTCCATTTTACATGGAGCGAATCTCGAAATGAAAAACTGGTGGCTTCATATTTAGATGTAGAAATTAAGCCTTCGGGTTCTATAGAGTCAGTTAATATGGGGTATTGCCCTGACTATGCAGATACAACTGAACTTACAGGTTACCTTGAGCAATGTAATGTCGCTATAGAGGTGATAAAGTGCTTCTAACAAGCCACTTAAGCAGGACAAATAAAGTTTGGCTTTTGTCGCTGCGCTCCATATTATAGCCAAACTATTATTTGCCCCTTAGTGGGGCGTTGGTATGACTCCCCACGTCAAGAAAAATCACACTGTTCCCTAGCATTTATTTTCACGCCATTGCTTATTTACTTTCAAATAAATGAGTTAACACATTGAATGAAGCCAGTAATTTCGTCGGTTATCTTGCTGGTATTCGTGGATTATTAATCTGTTGATTAACAGAGCCTACCTTACTTGTTTCGTCGTGGCACCGTGCTTCAGTCTATGTTCGCGGTTCAAGGTTAATGACTTAACCCTGCCAGCCTAACGCCCTCGGGAGTTGTGCCACAGCCGATGCTTGATCCAATGTGCTATCTCAAATCTTTCTATCATGCCGGAACCCTAGAAATACGCAGTTCAGGTTTTACTGGCGCTACGGCGACTTCCCTAGATATTGCCCAAATATAAGCAATCAGCTCTCTGGCGATAGCCGTTACCACCACACTTCGGTGTTTGCCTCTTGCCATCAATCGTTGGTATCGACGGCATAAACGTAATTGAGCTTGCCAAGCGATATCATTAACTTCTTTACTGATGGATTCTTGCCGTTTTTTAAGCTCTGTCGATACGTTTGGTTTGTGTTTATAGGAATGAGCGCATTCCACCAATAAACGCCTTGCGCGGGTGTTTCCTGCTTTGGTAATGTTACCAAGTTTTCGCTTGTCGCTGCTGGTATGCTCTGATGGAACAAGACCTAAGTAGGCCATTAATTTTCGTGGATGATCAAAGCGGCGTAAGTCGCCAAGCTCAACAATGATCCCAGTGGCGGCAACAATGCGAATACCTCGCATAGCTTGAATGGCTTTTACTACAGGATAGAAGCGCCAGTTTTTGATTTGATTGTGCAATTCGTTATCTAGCCTCTGTAGTCGCTTTAAGCGTTCAGTAATGGTGCCAATGTATTCTGTTAGGACGATTTGCTGACTCGGGTGAGGCAGAACCAATTCGGTTAACCAACGTAAGTGTTGATTGCTCCAATTATCATTAACCTTGCATTGAATATGATTGCGCAGAAACAACGCCTTAAGTTGATATTTGGCATCTTTTAAATCGTTCATAGCGCGGTCTCTTGCGCGAGATAAGTCGCGGATAGCTTCATCATCTGGTTCAGGCACATAGATAGCGGTTAGCTCTTCATCTTTGAGTAATTTAGCTAATTTCAGTGCATCGCGTTTATCGGTTTTAATTCGCTCGCCAGGTTTTTTAGGAATAAGAGAAGGAGCTACCACATAACAACAGTGTCCAAGGCTTGTTAACAACCGATAAACCCAATAGCCACAAGGACCTGCTTCATAAACAAAATGAAGTGTTGCGCTTGGGTATTTTGATTGAAGTGTTCTAGCGAGTTTAATAAAGGATTGTTTGGTGCTTTTTATTTTGCCGTAATTAACAGCTTTCACACCACGCCCATCTTCAAGTAGTGCGACTTGAGAAAATTCTTTATGAGTATCTAACCCTATGAAAAGTATGTTATGTTTATTCATGCTAGCCTCCGCTTTAGTTATTTAACAAACTAATTATGGCTCTGGCTTTAAGCTAACCCACGATTGGAGGCTAGCACCTCGTGGGGAGTCATTATGTCTATGTGCCCCAAGAATTAGACATCGCTCCATGATTAAAGAATCAATTAGAGAATTTCTAGAGAAGAATGATGAAACAGGGAAAGTCTTAGATAGAGATGTCTTGGAGGACCTTAATTCAAAGCTAGGCGGCCTAATTCCAGAATGGTACATCGACATAGTCACAACTATGCCTTTATCAGGGTTAAACGTTGGGTGGCAGGCTTTCCCGCGAGAAGATGATTTCGATGGGGTTGAAGAAATTACTCTATTGGACACATCACTTTTAAATGAATGCAATCTTGAGTCATATCCTGGAATACATCTATTAAAAATCGGCTATTTCACCTTTGGATATGGTTCAAACTGGGCAGGAAACTGTTTTGCCTTCAATCCAATGGATGGAAGTAATCCGCCAGTATATGAAGTCTGGCATGATGCTGCTCAAAACCCAGAGGATATGTTGTCTGCAATTAAAGAGAAAAATGGTGTTAGTCTTGTAGCTACCAAATTTAGCGAGTTATTTGATAATGCAGTATTCGAGTCCAGCACATAACAAGTGTATCAACTGGACTCCATTTCCGTCGCTTGGTTTTTGTGCTTAAATAGCACAAAAAGCCAATCAACTTCAATTCGCCAGTTATACAGGCGTTATGTGTAAACCAAACTTAGGCGTATATGTTCAAGAGTTACTTAATAAATAGTGGTAAGTTAACTATTCGACTTATGTTAGTTGTAGCTGGGCTATTTTTATTAATGCTGCTTCTAAATTTTCTAAGTGGTGGCACTGAAGAAGCATACTCATATTTAGAGAGCATTAAAGTTAGGGAATTATTAGCTCCAATATGCGTATTTTTCCTCGTAACTTTATTTCTTCCACCAGTAGTCATGTTCATTGTGTCAAAATTTAATTTTCGTGTGTCTTTACCCAAAAAGAAAAAATAAGGCAGCATTGTGCTTTTTACACATAACAAGTGCCTTAAAATCGGACGTAAAACGCTTGGCTACGTTCGATAAACATTATAGCCAAGCATTTTCCGCCGTTTAGGCGGGCGTTAGCTATCACAAGGAAACTCATGAGAATAATAATAACTATTGCAGCCATTATCACCCTTCAAGCATGTCAATCAACAAGTACAAGTAATTACAATCATTGTTTGGACGATCTTGGTAAGCCAATGACAAGAGACTTAGCTCCTATTGTAAGGATTGAACCCCGCTATCCATCTGACGCTTTGGAAAAAAATGTCAAAGGGCACGTAAAACTAACATTCACAGTTAAAGCTAACGGCTCTACAGAAAATATTAAAGTAGTAGAATCAGTTCCAGAGGGGGTATTTGATAGTACAAGTATTGCTGCGCTTAAAAAGTGGAAATATGTACCACAGTGTAACAATGGAAAAGTCGTAAAAGTGCAGCAGGAAACAACTTTGACTTTTCACGGTAAATAGCTAACAAACTGTGTAAGCGCGGGACTGCTAACGTTTGGCTCGGTTTCGCTTCGCTTCACATTTTAGCCAAACATTAATCAGCCCCTTAACAGGGCGTTATAAACCAAAGGGTAGCCCTCTAGTACCCTAAAGAAGGAAGAAATAAAGATGGATTTGAAAATAAGCGACAATCATACAAAGCCAATGATTCGCGTTTTTATCATGTTAATCGGGCTACTCTGCGCGTTGCTTATATCATGGAAGTTTACGGGCTCACCACTTCCGCAAGACTCCAAGTATTCATTGATTTTCCAGAACGCTTTGCTACTGATAGTTCTAGGGTCTGCCATATTGGAGCATTTCTTTACAAAACCAGCTGATTCAATGATCAATTCATTAATGGCTGGGATAACAATGTTTGGGGTATATCATGTATCACCATCTCTAGCATGGTGGGCTGTTTTTTCTTATTGCCTTGTTGTTTTTCTAATTTCAACCGTTTGTGTAGCAACGTCTGGGGGGAGGATCTCTGGTGATATCGCATCGGTTGTGAATAGCCGTCTCTATAGACCTGCAATAGTTCTTGGTCGGTCTAGGCTCATCTTTTCCATAGTCTTTTTGTTCGGGGTTTATGCTTTTTACTCAATTCAATCTGAATTGGCTGTTTATCTCATAATATTTTGGGGAGTTTTCATGGCCATATGGCCACTTAAGCTCCCCCAGCTGCTTTCATCTATTAGCTTTAGCTCTCAAGAAACAATTTTGCCAATTGGTAAATTGCTCAGACTAGATAACCCAGGTGTCCTAAGGTTTGCAATAAACCAAAGTACTGATTGGGAACAAGGTAAGCCGTTAATATATCAGAGAGTTGATAAAAGCCAGCAATGGGTTTTGCCTTTATATTCGCACTTGAATGATGAGCGAAGAATTGGCACCGCTATGCTATTAGGTGTCGTTGATGAGCCAAAACAAGGGCTGGCAGATGGTCATATTTATGAGCCTGAGGAAGAGCTAAATCAAGATGCTGTAATGAATCTATTAGGAGAAAACACTCAATCGAGATTGATTGGTTTTGTTGCCGAAGATTCATCCATCGGAAGAATCAGACTTGAAGTCAAGTCTGATAGCTATTGTGCAGATGGTATGCTTATTTGGTGCAAAATTGATGGAGCAAAGGTTTACTATCAGATATCAGCAGGTACAACGATTGAGGAAAATTTAGACGGCGATAAACATGGCTATCAAATAGCTTACGCAGCTCAATTAGGAACTTTAGAAAACGGGGAGTTCAGAAAATTTGATTGGCTTCCAAATATGAATGCGCCTGTATTTTCTTTGATCAATGAAGAGGATGCTCTAGATGGAGAAGAGCAAGATCCCAGCGACTTTCAATTTGGTAAACTTCCTAAATCAAATATTCCTGTAGTCGGCGATTTTGTTGGAAACTTCAATTTCCATACGGCTGTTTTAGGAGTAACAGGTTCAGGTAAAACTGAGTTCGCATTTGATTTGATAAGGCACTCAGTATCTAGCGGTATAAAAGTTATTTGTATTGATCTAACTTCTCAATATAGAGGACGATTAGCCGATCTAACTCCAACGGACCTTTCTATCCAAGAACAAACATCTATAGATTTAAGCCAAAAGCTTTTTGAAGTAGAAATTGGACAGTACGGTGCAGGGAAAGAGAAAGCAGCGTTAAAAGATTTTAGTGATCGACTAAGAGCTGACGTTGATGCACAGCTTAGAGCTTTTATGGCCGATGAAAATAATAGATTAGGATTAATTCAATTACCTGAGATATCGAATTCTCAAGCATCCATATTTATCACTGAAATTTATATGTCCTGTTTATTAAATATTGCCAAAGAGAGCTTTGGCGATGATTCTAAAAAGGTTCTAGTTGCGGTAGAAGAGGCACATACGATAATGCCTGAGTCTGCAACGATGGGAGTGTCTGATTTTGCTTCAAAAGGATTGGTTGCCAAAATAGCACAAATTGCTCTGCAGGGAAGAAAGTACAACGTCGGGTTGCTTGTTTTAGCTCAAAGGACAGCAAATGTTAGTAAAACTGTGTTAACTCAGTGTAATTCCATTGTCAGCTTTGCATGTTACGATGATACGAGCATTAGCTTTCTTAAGAATGTATTTGGTTCCAGTTGCGCTGAAATGGTTCCTAACTTAAAGAAACTCCAAGCGGTTGTTTTCGGCAAGGTAGTAAAATCTGAAAGGCCGGTCGTTGTAGAAATTCCATTTGACCAAGATAAAGCCTAGTGCCAGTGCAGTTGGTTTATAACAAGCGCAATCAGTCGGAAAAATTACTCGCTGCGCTCACAATTTTCCGCTGTTGCGGGCGTTAGCTATGCAAGGAGTTCCATTGAGCATTATCAAACAATCAAGCATATTTACTGCATTTCTAATTACTTTCGGCTTTCTTCTGCGTTACTACTCTGTTTATAAATCGGGTGTAGATATTAGTATTCTAAATATCGCCGTAAGTGTAATCGTTGCTGGTTTAATTGGTGGTGTGGGCTTTTATTTAGGGCAACTTAAAATAAAAGAATCTTTGGCTATAAAGCATTTGGCATTCTCTGCAACCTTAGTATTTTTTATGTCACACACACTAAGTAATTTATTGGGGTTGTACCAAATATCTTGGTTTGCATATGTCGCAGTAGTCTTCATTATTGCGTTTGTTGCAGCAGTTCGAATGCCTAAAATGTTCAATAAAGAAAAGTATAGCTAACAAGCCAATTAAGCGCGGGACTGCTAAAGCTTGGCTCGGTTTCGCTTCGCTACACAATTTTAGCCAACAATTTTTTGCCTCTTAACGAGGCGTTAGCAGGCAAAAGGAATTATGCAGAAATCATCAATTATATTTGGCATATCAATGTTTCTTATCACAGGGATATTAACGTATTTAAACTTGACTAAAAGCCTCCCTATAAGTTTGGCGTTGATAATTAATGTACTTATAAGTGCAGTCGTTTTGGCTATCCCATCAGCAATTGCTTTTCATTTCGGCGTAAAAAGAATCGGCGTAAGACCAACTATTCCTAAAATTCTTATGGCAGCTTTATTTGCGTTCTTCGTTGGTAATTCTGCTGCAATTGTATTTTCATTAAGAGAAATTAGTTGGTTTTTGTTTGCTGCTGTAGTTATTGCTTTATCTTACTTAGCACCATTAGGGTTACTAAAGCCAATGGTCAATCAAGAGTAATTGCTAGCTAACAAGTCAATTATGGATGGGACGTCTACAGCTTGGCTTGTGCTTGTTTCTAGCAATTATAGCTAAGCGTTTTGCGCCTGTTAGGCGGGCGTTGTTCGCATTAAACCATAAGGAGGTGGGCAATTGATACATGTCAAAGTTGATTATGAAAGACAAGAATATCTCGACATTCTGAGGCAATACTTTGCCCAAGATCCCAAACTAAAAAAAGTATTTGAAAGGTTACATAACCAATTTTTTCTTTGGTTAATTGGTTCAATCCAATTTAAGTATAAAAATTCAGAGTTGGTGTATGTGATTTTAAAATAGATGAACACGCTATTAAAAGAGCTTCAAAAATTGGGGAGCTTGAGACGTTATGGGATGAAATAGAAGTGGTAATTGAATTAAAAGACTCATACGTTATTAAAACTAATCGCGGTTCAATGCCATTACCAAAGCGAGTGTTAAGTGAAAATAATCAATATTTGTTTAAAGGCTATGCCCATAATAAATTAATTCGAACCTAACAAGCTGCTCAATAAACACATACCTGAAAAGTTAATAGTATGACTGATCAGGGTTGAAAGACGATACTTGACACAATTCGACCCTTACAGAGTCACCTCGAAACGAATGTCATTGCGGCGTTTGCCGCAATGACAGTGCTGTTATTTGTGAATGACTTTTCCTGCCAGCGCTTTAACTTTGCTGACTTTGATATATATCGCTATTGATTAGGTCGTCATTACCAAACATTTCGATTAAGGTTGGCTCGTCAAACTCAATTGAAAAACGCTCGCTTAGTACGTTAAGAGTCGCAACGGCGAGTTCAAAGTCTTGCTCAGCAGCAGCTGACATTAACAAAATGATGTAGCTATGCGGTAATGTTGGCTCGTTGGATATAGCTTGATGAGCCATGTCTATCGATGTTTGATAGCGTTGCATTTCTTGATATATCGAGGCTTTCTCCAAGAACATCACCGCATTATGGCGCACCTGTGTTGGCGCGCTATCAATACAAAACAGTGCTTTTTCGAATGATTTTTGCGCAAGTAGGATGCTTTCAAGGTTGTATGAACAGCTGTCGTACTGACTTAAGTCAGTGGCAACTTCTGAGACAAATTCTGTCGGTAACCAATCACTGTGCAATGACACGAGGCGACTGTTTAAGTCTCGCACTAGATCTAATGCCCGTTGCTGCTCGGTTAGCATGCGATAGTGTTTTATTACAGCTTGGCTGTTCTTTTCATTTGCTGCCATCAAGATACCTGTATAGGCGTCTTTTACCGTACAAATGAGGCGTCTATCGACATCACAAAAAGCGATATCGGCTATTTGGTGTAAAAAGGTTGTGGTGCTGTATTTAAAAGCTAAGTCATGGGTATCAACAATTCGATACGTGCGCTGGTCAATCTCAATTTCCACAAAGTAAAAACCGTCGTCGCTATTACCGCGAAATAAGGTTTTGACAGTATTGGTACCGCCTGGTCGGCTTGATTGATAGACCCACTGAATGTTTTGGTCGGCAAAAGCATTAAACAGGGTTTCGCTGTAACTCGCCGCCCACTGTTGGCCATAGGTTTTCTGTATTCGGCTTATTTGTCGCTGGGTGATGGCTTTATCGATAGAGTACAGTGACATTAATGCGTTGATGTCGTGCTGTTGTAATAACGCCTCGAGATATAGATTAAACTGCAACGGGGTTATCTTATTTGAACTTGCGCTCGCGATCGGTTGTTCGGTTGATTTACAGGCAGCTAACGCCAATGCCATCCATGTTATTAACAGTAACTTTTTGGTCATGTTCAGGTCCCTTTAGTCGTTGGCAAGTGAGCGTTTATTGAGTAGCTTGAGCAATGTTTGCATTTCATTAACCCCTGGATCTTCGGTTACTTTTAGCACACTGCGCTGATAGCCGAGGTAGTTGTTTAACTTATCGAGATCTTGCACAAAGCGGCCGGTATCTGCAGCGGCAACTACGTTTTGTTTGTTTTGGTAATGAGTGCGATAGGTTAGCGTGCGTTTGTCTTGGCTTAACGTGGCATTGAATTGAAAATAGTCATTGTTCAAGGCGAAATCTTGTAATGAGTCAAAGCGAACGTATTCAGGAAATTGAATACTTACACTGTGGTCGATTACCAAAGGCCAGTGTAACCAATAGGGATCGCGACGCTTTATTGTCGTCGGCTTTTTCACGTAGGCAACGAGGTGATCTGCCATTAGGGTAAAGCCTGCGTCCTGTTGCTCGTGTTGCCAATACTGCGGCACTAAATAGTATTCGGTTAAAGTTATTTGATTACTGTGGCGATCGTCATCAATGACAAGATCGCCCATTGGTGTAATAAGCGGGTATTTTTTTGCGTAATAGTTGAGGTATTGTCGCGCCATTTGCTCGAGCCCTACCGCGGCAATTTGATAACGCATGGCCTCTGCTTCTCGGTGCTTGTAAGTGGTGCTGATCTGCCATTTGACCGGGGAAAAGTAATCGGCCGCGGTAAGTTGCTCTTCAATGTGAACGGCCGACGTTTGCTCGACATCAGGCTGAGCAACGACCAGTGCCGTCGACTGCGGTTCGACAATTAACGCGCTGCCGTAATTTGGCTGATACAAAGTGTCCGCGCCAAGCCCTTGATATGCAATGGTAGGGTCGATCCAATAGGTCTTGTCATCTGCGGTTGCTTTGACTATGACGTGATCAAATAACGCATGTGTTGGCAAGTAATCATTGATACTGTTTTGCATCTCACTGGATACCAAAGCCGCCGACGCATCGACACCGATGGCATTGAGTAGAGTAACCAATAACACCGTTTTGTCCTTACAATCGCCAAAGCGCTTGGCAAAAACCTCGCTCGGCGGGTGTGGTCGATGCGAGTTTTCGGCTATTTCAATACCAAAATAACGTACATCATCTTGCACAAATCGAATGGCTTCCTCTATTGCTTTTGATTGCTCCATGGTTTGTATTGATGCGATAAACTCGGCTAGCGATTCAGTGTGCTGGCTGTCAACATTAAACAGTGCGCTCGCCCAACGGGCAACGTCTTGCCATGATTGGTAGCTTGTTAGCTGCAGATAAGGATAAGGGTTGTGCCACGTCGGTGCGTATTCATCAAGCACTCGCTTTGTGGTATTTGTTAGCGAGAGGCTGAGGATTCTTTGATCGCCAATGCGTTGTTCATCCAGTGACACATTTAAACCGGATACCTTTTTTTGCAATGGCATATTGGCGTCAACAACAAATCGATAATGCACGTCGGCAATACTAATTGACCAACCAAGTGGTGCGATATACGAAAAATTGTTGGCAAATACTGGATTAGAGCCTTCAATCGTGTAGCTGTAATCGATAATGTCGCCAACCCGTGCATCTTCAATTAGTTGTAATGCCGCGACCTGACCGTTGAGGATATTACTCGCTTGCTGGTTCTCATCGCTGACTATTTTGACTTTGTTGATATCGAGTCGGGACAGTACTTTACCATCGCGAATAATATTAATTTGGTGCAGTATTAATGACTCGTAGTCAGGCGAGAAGCTGATGCGAATGTTGGCATTATCCACAACGCTGGACGTGTTGTTTAAGCGATACGTATAGCGATAGTATTTTTGCTTGTTGGCCAGCGTATTATTAACCTGACGATCGAGTAACAAATAGCTCACCGGCTGGTAGAGGTCAACGCTATTGGCAACGCTGACATCTGCTATTTTTACCCACTTGGCAGGCTGTTTTACCACCGGCTTTTCATCGGCTAATGCTTGGCTAATGTTGATAAGTGAGCAGGATACAGCGATTGTATACAGTAGCAAAAGTATCGGTGTTCGCATGGTAACAGTCCTTTTCGAGGTTCGCTTATGTGTTATTCCCTTCCTGCATTTGAACACACAAGCGTTTAAAAAGTAAACACTTGTGATTTATTAATGGTCAATTTAATTTTAATCTGATCAACGCCTTAGCGATGGTAAAGGGCTGTTGCTAAAACGCCTTGTTAGGCGTCTCTTGGCAGACCTTTTTCGACAGTGCGAATCAGTCGTGCGGTCAAGCGAGAGTGTTGGTTCAGTTGTCGTTTTTTGGTTAATTGCTGGTCAATGGCCCAGTCGATATGTTCACCGACCATGGGGCTGCAGTGTGCTCTTACTTGGCTTAATTGGTCGATGATCTGATCGCTGTAGGCGGCGTTGCCCAAGGCGATGGCAATATTGCGTTGCCAACATTCGAAGCCAATTCGGCGTATTGGCGAACCTTGCGTGTTATCGAGAAACTGCTGTTCGCTCCACGCAAACAAATCGAGCAACTCAACCGTATCGAAATTGTTGCGCGGTTTGAAGTCATCGGTTTGTGTTATTTGACCAAATTTATTCCACGGGCACACCAGCTGACAGTCATCGCAACCATATATGCGGTTGCCCAGTAGCGAGCGAAACTCAGTGGGAATGATCCCGCGGTGTTCTATAGTGAGATAGGATATACAACGACGCGCATCAACAACGTAAGGCTCAACAATGGCCTGTGTTGGACATATTTTAATGCACGCAACACAACTACCACACTGATTCGTGCTTGGCTGATCAACGGGGAGAGGAATGTCGACTAATAGCTCGCCTAAGAAAAACCACGAACCGGCCTCGTTGTTTATTAGTAGTGAGTGCTTGCCAACCCAGCCTAGGCCGGCTTTTTCTGCCAGTGGTCGTTCCAACACAGGAGCCGAATCAACGAACGGGCGGTAATTGAGCGACTGGCAATGTTTGCTGATTTTTTCGCCGAGCTTTTTTAGCCTATTTCGCATCAGCTTATGGTAATCACGACCAAGTGCATAACGGGAAATATAGGCTTTATTGGTATCGTCTAAGGTACTGGCAAATTTGGCATCCGGTATTAAATAGTCCATGCGCGCAGAAATAACTCTCATGGTGCCGGGGAGTAGCTGTTCGGGATGCGTACGCAATTGTGTGTTGCGTTCCATGTAGTCCATATCGCCGTGATACCCTTTGGCTAACCATGTATCAAGGGCCTCTTGGTGATTGCTTAAGTCGATATCGCAAATGCCAATTTGGCTAAAACCAAGTTCTTTACCCCACGTCTTGATTTTTTCGGCAAGTACTTGATAGTTAATAGATACTAAATCACTCATTAAGGTGTTATGCGTTGCAATGTTGCCAGTAAAGTTGGACTCCAGTATACCAGAGTTTGCGTATCGCGCCGATACGGTTCGGAAAAATGAGCCGGTTGTTGCTAAGCAGCAAGGCGTCAGCATGTACGCGTTAATGCAAGCGGCAGGTCAATCAAGCTTTAATTTAATGCGTCACCTTTGGTCTGATGCCTCAACCGTATTGGTGGTTTGCGGCAGCGGTAACAACGCCGGAGATGGTTTTGTTCTGGCTACTCAGGCACTAAAACAGGGCATGGCGGTCTATGTGCACAGCGTGTGCGCTATCAACGACTATTGTGGCGATGCTGCCCGAGCGTGTCAGCACTTCTTAGCGGCTGGGGGGATGTTGAGCAAAATTTGCGACGTTGATTTTCAACGGGTGGATGTGGTGATCGATGCTTTACTGGGTACCGGGATTACCGGTACGGTGCGAGAACACTATCAATACCTAATTAAGTTGGTTAATCAATTGCCAATCCCTATTTTAAGTTTGGATATTCCTTCCGGCCTCAATGCCGATAGCGGTCAAGTGATGGGCATTTGCGTTCGGGCCTCGGCTACGGTTACCTTTATCGCCTTAAAGCAGGGCTTGCTCACCGGACAAAGTAAAAACTACTGTGGCGACATGTACTTCGCTGGATTGAGAATGGAACGCGCCTTTGGTTTACTGGTTCCGCCAGATGTTAAGGTGATTGGTGCCGGTAATACGGCGCTGGTTAGCCGAGCATTGGCATCACACAAGGGCGACTCCGGCACCGTGTTGGTGGTCGGCGGCAATAAGGGCATGTCAGGTGCTGTGCGTTTGGCAGCAACAGCCGCTTACCGCAGCGGTGCTGGCTTGGTTATGATAGATTGTCACCCCAGTGTGAGTAGCGTTGTTGCATCATCAATTGCCGAGGCGATCTTAGTTGACGTCACCCATAATGATGAAGCGACTCGCAAGCTACTGGCAAAGGTGAATAGCATTTGTCTTGGACCCGGCCTTGGTCGCGATGTTTATGCCAATGCACGGATGAATTTACTGGCGTTTGATACCCCTGTTGTGGTTGATGCCGACGCACTGAGCTTATTGGCCAATAAGCCCATATCACGTGACAATTGGGTATTGACACCACACCCTAAAGAGGCCGCGACGTTACTCTCTTGTGATGTTGGTGATGTACAAGCGGATCGCGTTGCCTCAGCTAAGGCGATAGCGGTTAAGTACAATGCTATTTGCGTTCTGAAAGGGGCGGGGTCGGTGATCACCGACGGTCAACAAGTGGCCATTAATACCAGTGGTAACCCCGGCATGGCGGTTGCAGGGATGGGCGATGTATTAGCTGGCATCATCAGTGCTTTAAGTTTACAATCAACATCTTTATTTGATGCGGTGTGCTGTGCCGTTTATCTACACGGTCGGGCTGCGGATATGGCGGCTGTCGATGGGGTAAAAGGTATGTTACCATCCGACTTAATGGTGTACATTAGGCAACTCGTCAATCAATACTAATATTGCTTCAAGGTTTATTAAATTATGGCTCTGACTCTTAGCAAGGCATTGCGTGATGAGCAGCAAACAGTTGCTTTTGGCGCTGCTTTAGCTGACGCAGTAAAACAACTTGACCTCGCTAATTTAGTGGTTTTTTTACACGGTGATTTGGGTGCAGGAAAAACCACATTAACGCGTGGCTTTGTGCAAGGCATGGGGCATAAGGGCAATGTGAAAAGCCCAACATATACTCTAGTAGAACCATACGAGTTACCTCCATGGCATATTTATCACTTTGATTTATATCGCTTAGCTGATCCTGAAGAGTTGGAATACATGGGGATTCGAGATTATTTTTTACAAAAATCTTGTTGTTTTGTCGAATGGTCCGAAAAAGGTACTGGTCTTTTGCCCACAGAGGATCTTATTATAGACTTGGTATACAATGGTCACCAACGGAACGTTGAATTGCGCGCCAACTCTGAATCGGGTGAGCGCATTATTCAAGCATTAATGTAATACTGACAATTAATAATAATAACGTAGGGTTACGAGTAATGAAAACGGCTTTTAGGACAGTACTGCTGTTATTGCTTTCCTTGTACAGCTTAACAGGTTTGGCGCAAAACATGATTGAAGGCGTGCGTATTTGGCCTTCTCCAGACAACACGCGTGTTGTGTTTGACTTGAGTGATCAGCCAGATTATTCGTACTTCTTTTTAAAGCAACCCGACCGTTTAGTCATCGACTTTAAAAACACCGATAACATTGCTGAATTAACACAGTTGCCCAAAGACGGCGATCGCATTAAACGCATTCGCACCAGCCTGAGTAAAGGCAAGCGCGCGGTGCGCATCGTACTTGATTTGAGCAATCAATATGATGAAAAAGTTTTCGCGCTACCACCGACGGGGCCATACGGCAATCGCCTTGTTGTTGATTTGCACGACCGCCAAAAAACGCCGTTAGTAACGCGCAAACCACGTCTTAAAAATAGGGACATTGTCATCGGTATCGATGCGGGCCACGGCGGTGAAGACCCTGGATCAATATCGAAAAGTGGCACCCACGAAAAAAAGATAACGCTGTCGATCGCCAAGCGCTTGCAGCGTATTATCAACGCAGAGCCAGGCATGAAAGCGGAAATGATTCGCACCGGTGACTACTATGTCAACCTCAATCAACGAACCCGTTTGGCGCGCAAAAAACAAGTCGACTTTTTGGTGTCTATTCACGCCGATGCGTTTCACTCGCCGCGGCCGCGAGGCGCGTCAGTGTGGATTGCCAACGACAGACGAGCCGAATCTGAATTATCCAAATGGCTGAAAAATCGCGAGAAAAACTCTGAATTGCTCGGTGGTGGTGGAGAGCTTATCAAGCGCACCAATGACGATAATTTAGCGGTCTTTATTGCCGACTTAACCAAAGATAAATCACTGGAAATTAGCGATCGCATTGCTCGTAACGTTATCGCAGAGCTGCAAAAAGTTACCCGAATGCACAAGACGCAACCGCAAAATGCCAGTCTTGCGGTGTTAAAATCGTCAGATATTCCCTCAATGTTGGTTGAAACAGGTTTTATTTCAAACCCTTATGACTTTAAAAATTTAATGTCTCGAACTCATCAAGAAAAACTTGCTAAAGCGATGTTTAATGGCATTAAAAAGCATTTCTATGACTATCCTCCGCAGGATTCACTGATTGCCAATATGCGGCCGACAAAGCATAAGATTAGCCGTGGCGAATCGCTATCCGTTGTCGCTCAGCGCTACAATGTGTCGGTGCAACAGTTAAAATTGGCCAATAATCTGAAAACCGATGTGGTGAGGGTCGGGCAAACCTTGACCATTCCTCGAGTAAACTAATGGCGATTCAAATTCTGCCTGCTCGCTTGGCTAACCAAATAGCCGCCGGTGAGGTTGTTGAACGACCGGCCTCGGTGGTGAAAGAATTGGTGGAAAATGCCATTGATGCCGGCGCCAGTAAAATTATCGTGGATATCGAAAAAGGCGGTAGCAAGCGCATCCGCATTACCGATAATGGTCACGGCATTGTCAAAGGAGAATTAACCCTTGCTTTGTCCCGTCATGCAACCAGTAAAATACACTCGTTAGATGATCTTGAAGCCATCGATAGTTTGGGTTTTCGCGGTGAGGCTTTGGCCAGTATTAGTTCGGTTTCTCGTCTCACCCTGACGTCTAAGCCAGTACAACAAGATGCCGCTTGGCAAGCCAGTGCGCATGGTCGCGATATGGACGTTGAAGTAAAACCAGCGGCTCACCCCAATGGCACAACCATCGATGTTGAAGATTTATTTTTTAACACGCCAGCTCGGCGAAAATTTTTGCGCACCGAAAAAACTGAGTTTGCCCATATTGATGAGGTGATCAAACGCATTGCCTTATCAAAGTTGGAGTTGACTCTAACGGTGAATCACAATGGCAAGACGGTGCGCTCCTATCGCAGTGCCAAAACCGACAAACAAATTGAAAAGCGCATTGCCGCTATTTGCTCGCAAGCGTTTATCGATAACGCCATGGCGATTGAGTATCAGCACGCCGGCATGCGTTTATGGGGATGGATCGGCTCGCCCAGTAGTGCTCGCAATCAAAACGATCTCGCCTACAGTTATGTCAATGGGCGGATGATGCGCGATAAATTGATCAATCACGCCATCCGACAAGCGTATGGGCATTTGTTAAGTGGTGACCATTACCCTGCATTTGTCTTGTATTTGGAGTTGAATCACAAAGATGTCGACGTTAACGTTCACCCCGCAAAACACGAGGTGCGTTTTCACCAAGCCCGCTTAGTACACGATTTTATCGTAGCGGCAATAGATCACACCTTGCAAGCTAGCGACGCACTATTAGTCGACACCCAAACGGGTGAATTAATTGCTCAAGAAGCCAATTTCTCGCCATCGACAGACGCTGGTAATCAACTTGCTACTGATAATAGAGAGTCGTACATTCAGCCTTTGCGCAGTCAATCTAGTTCGTCGCCAAGACAGACCAGCGGAGATTTTCACAGTCGAGGCTACGGCTATAAACAAGGCATCAGTGAACAAGCGGTCAATAACTATAACAAGTTAATGTCTATTAGCGATGACGTTAATATCGCTAATCCAACGGACAGTGAACCATCGCCATCGCACT
The DNA here is from genome assembly GCF_041379045.1 of Thalassotalea ponticola. Lineage (NCBI taxonomy): Bacteria > Pseudomonadati > Pseudomonadota > Gammaproteobacteria > Alteromonadales > Colwelliaceae > Thalassotalea > Thalassotalea ponticola. The sequence goes on along the minus strand of NZ_CP166871.1, from coordinate 3,192,251 downwards.
CTCTAACGCAAGGGGTTGGCGGTGATAGTGCGATTGAGCGCACGAGTAATATCGACGTTAGCACCAGCGTTGACAGCGATGTCAGCTTGTTTCGCTTGATTGATGGCCATGTTGTATTACTCGAATGTCGCGATACCTTGTATTGCTGTAATTTTAAGCCACTGCGTCAGCAACTATTTCACTGGCAATTGAGCAGTCAGTATCCCCAGGGCTTAGTATCACAACGCCTGTTGTTACCGGTCGCGGTAAAATTAGACAGCGAACAACGGCAATTTATCGAACAACATATACAAGAGTTTGAGTTTATTGGTATTCAGTTAGCCGTTTCAGCGGGCAAAGTGGTGATTAAACAGTACCCAGCGCAAATGCGAGAACAAGACATTAGTGAAAGTTTTATCGCCTTATTGAACCACTTGCGCCAACACAACGCCGAGAAAACCGAACATTGGCTTGGTGCGGTAGCAGAGATAAAATGTCGCCAAGGGTTTGAGTTGGCGATGGTTGAAAAGCTTATTGCCAGTGCGACTCAATTAGAAAACTTTGATCTTTTTACCTACATACGCTTGAATTCAAAGGTAATAGACCTTACATCTGAGGCTCAGCAACTTCAGTCTTAAACCTTGTTATCTGCGAGCGAGCAAATGAATCAGCACTTATCTGCAGTGTCCAAGCCACCCATTATCTGTATTATGGGACCCACCGCCTCGGGTAAAACAGACTTGGCATTCAAGCTTTGTGATGTTTTACCTTGCGATATCATCAGTGTCGACTCAGCGTTGATCTACAAAGGCATGGATATTGGCAGTGCCAAGCCAACGGCGGATGAGCTCAGCCAGTATCCGCATCGATTAGTCGATATTATCGACCCTGCCGACAGCTACTCGGCAGCGGATTTTGTTCGCGATGCAAAAAAGGAAATTGCCGACATTCAAAGCAAAGGTCGCATTCCGCTACTCGTTGGTGGGACGATGATGTACTTTAAAAGTTTGCTCGAAGGCATTTCTCCGTTACCCAAGGCGGATGCCGACATTCGCGCACAAATCGAGACAGAAGCCGCCGAACACGGTTGGCAGTATATTCATCAGTTATTAGCACAAGTTGATCCCGTGTCAGCTGAGCGCATCCACCCCAATGACCCACAGCGCCTAACGCGCGCCCTCGAAGTTTATCGCATTAGTGGCAAAACAATGACGCAACTGACGGCGACCAAAGGGCAGGGGCTAGAAGGAAATATTGTTCAATTTGCGATAGCACCAACAGAGCGCAGCGAATTACATCAACGCATTGAGTTGCGTTACGACATCATGCTTGAACAAGGGTTTGAGCAGGAAGTTGAAAACTTAATTAAACGCGGTGACTTAACCGACGATTTACCGTCTATACGCTGTGTCGGCTATCGTCAAATGTGGCAATACCTACACGGTGAATACGATCGTGATGAAATGGTCTTTAGAGGTGTTTGTGCCACCCGCCAATTGGCTAAAAGACAACTGACCTGGTTGCGAAGTTGGCCGAATTTAACATGGTTAACTACCAATGATGACAACAACTTAGATCGCGTTTTAGAGGTTATAAACGAATCGAATAAACTTTAATTATTTACTCTTAGTTTCTTGATTAGCAAAGTTAAAATTCTCGTGTATACTTAAAAAGCTCGTTGTATGTAGCTCACTCATCGCTTTTCGAAAAGCGTGGGGAGACGGTCATCTAGGTTGATGGCTTAATTGATATCAAAGGTAAGTTAATTGGATTAACAATAACAATAAGGAGCCAAACTAATGGCGAAAGGGCAATCACTACAAGACCCATTTTTAAACGCATTACGTCGCGACCGCATTCCTGTAGCAATTTACTTAGTGAACGGTATTAAATTGCAAGGTCAGGTAGAGTCGTTTGATCAGTTTGTAATTTTATTAAAAAATACAGTTAGTCAGATGGTTTATAAGCACGCAATTTCGACTGTCGTCCCGTCACGAGCGGTGAATACAGCGCCTGCTGATGGAAATCAATCTGCGGAATAGATTTAATGAAAATGAATTGGAGTTGTTCATTTGTTTGATAGACATCAAGCAGGTGAGCAAGCAGTACTTGTTCACATAGATTTTCCTCAAGAAAACGCTCGCGAAGACTTATCAGAATTTGAAATGCTGGTGTCCTCTGCGGGCGTTACTGCGTTAAATGTTGTTACCGGAAAGCGCGATACGCCACATCCCAAATATTTTGTCGGTTCGGGTAAGGCGGAAGAAATTCGCGATGCGGTTAACATGTTTAATGCCAATGTGATCCTATTTAATCATGCGTTATCGCCATCTCAAGAGAAAAATCTCGAAGCGCTGTGTGAATGTCGGGTTATCGATCGAACAACCTTGATTCTCGATATTTTTGCCCAGCGAGCGCGCACCCATGAGGGTAAATTGCAAGTTGAGCTGGCGCAATTAAAGCATATCAGTAGCCGATTGATTCGCGGGTGGACTCACCTTGAGCGTCAAAAAGGCGGTATTGGTTTGCGCGGGCCCGGTGAGACACAGTTGGAGACGGATAGGCGACTGCTGCGCGAACGCATGCAAACCATAAGACAGCGATTAGAGCGAGTTGAAAAGCAACGGCAACAAGGACGCCGCGCGCGCGAACGAGCAGAAATACCAACCGTATCATTGGTTGGTTATACCAACGCCGGTAAGTCGACCCTATTCAATCGCATTACCGACGCACAGGTATATGCAGCCGATCAATTATTTGCAACCCTTGATCCAACTGTACGTCGCCTCCATATAGAGGATGTTGGACCGATTATTCTAGCTGACACAGTGGGATTTATCCGTCATTTGCCCCATGATCTAGTGGCCGCATTTAAAGCCACATTAACCGAGACTCGTGAGGCCGAAATACAGTTGCATGTTGTTGATATTGCAGATGAAAGACGAGCCGATAACATGGCGCAAGTCGATAGCGTGTTGACCGAAATAGGTGCCGATGACATCGAACAATTATTGGTTTGTAATAAAATTGATAAACTCGATGACGTAGCGCCGCGTATTGACAGAGACGAGCACGGCAAGCCGATTCGCGTTTGGTTGTCAGCGCAAGCAAATTTGGGCATAGAGCTGTTGAATCAAGCGTTAAGCGAGTTACTTGCGGTAGATGTTGTTGATTACACATTAAAAATTCCGCCAGTGAACGGCAAATGGCGCGGTACCTTTTATCAACTACACTGCATAAAGGACGAGCAATATGACGAGCATGGCAACTGCTTGCTGAGAATAACGCTGCCTGAACGCGAGTGGAACAAATTACTGAAAGCTGGTAAAGCGGAACTTGAAACCTTTATCCAGCGTTAGGGGTTGCAAAAATACACAACCCCTAGGCTATTGATAGTATTATTAATTGACTATAATTGATTTAATATAAGGCAATGATTTGCCTGACAATAACAATTGCTAATAACGGAGACCAGAATGGCTTGGAATGAACCGGGGAAGAACGATAATGATCCCTGGAAAAACAAAGGTGGGCGTGATCAAGGTCCACCGGATCTCGATGAATTGCTTAAAGATTTAGGCAACAAGTTTGGCGGCGTGTTTGGTGGTAACAAACCGGGCAAATCTGGCGGCAATAAATTTAGCAGCCTTGGTGCCGGTTTGATCGTTATTATTGCCTTGGTGGTTTGGGCGATCAGTGGATTTTACACTATCAAAGAAGCCGAAAAAGGCGTGGTTTTGCAATTTGGTGAGTTTAACGGGTTGGTTGAACCGGGTATTCACTGGCAACCGACGTTTATCCAACGCGTAATCCCGGTTGATGTGCAAACCACTCGTAACTTACCCGCTAGCGGTTTTATGCTGACCGAAGACGAAAACGTCGTGCGTGTTGAGATGCAAGTACAGTATCGGATTATTGACGCGCGCAATTATTTGTTTAACGTCACTGATGCCGATGGCAGTTTAGAGCACGCATTTGATAGTGCTATTCGCTATGTTGTCGGTCATTCGAAAATGGATGAGGTACTTACCTCAGGTCGTGAACGCGTGCGTCAAGCGGTTCGCGCAGAACTTGAAAAGGTAATCGAGCCTTACAACATGGGTCTATTATTAACCGATGTTAACTTTAAAGATGCCCGTCCACCTGAACAAGTAAAAGACGCCTTTGACGATGCGATTGCCGCACGAGAGGACGAAGAGCGTTTTATTCTAGAAGCTGAAGCGTATGCGCTATCAGCCGAGCCGAAGGCTCGAGGTGAGGCGAAACGCATCGAACAAGAAGCGCTAGCGTATCGCGATCAAGTGGTACTCGCGGCTCAAGGTAATGTGGCTAAATTTGATAAATTGCTACCGGAATATCAAGCGGCACCAGAGGTAACTCGTCAACGCTTGTACTTAAGCGCAATGGAAAAGATTTACTCCAACACGTCAAAAGTTATGGTTGATGTTGAAGGCGGTAACAACATGATGTACTTGCCACTCGACAAAATTATGCAACAACAAGCGTCAGGTGCGGTGCAAAACTTCAAACGAGAAGCTGCTCCTCTCGTTCCGCGTGTACCGACACAAGGACAAAACTCGAGCGTAAATTCAAACTCTTCGCGTAATGATCGTTTTAACCGAGGAGGTAATTAATCATGAAGAATTTCTCACTTATTGTGCTAGTTGTACTCGGTTTATTGACCGTATCATCGGTATTTGTGGTTAACGAAGCAGAGAAAGCGATTGTCTTTCAATTTTCTAAAATCAAACGCGACAGCAATGGTGATGTAAAGATTTACGAACCTGGCTTGCACTTCAAAATACCGCTTATCGAGCGTGTAAATAAGCTAGATGCGCGCATTCAAACCCTTGATGATCAAGCAGACCGTTTCGTTACTGCTGAGAAAAAAGACGTGTTAGTAGACAGCTACGTCAAATGGCGTATTGTTGACTTCCCGACGTTCTACGTGCGTACCAGTGGTGGTAACTTTAACAATGCCGAAGTGTTGTTAAAGCAAAAGGTAAACAACGGCTTGAGAACGGAGTTTGGTTCGCGCACCATTAAACAAATCGTATCGGGTGACCGCGATTCACTAATGGAAGAAGCCATGGTCAGCGCTGAGTCGTCAAAGGCGGAGTTGGGTATTGAAGTTATCGATGTCCGCGTAAAGCGCATTAACTTACCTGGCGAAGTTAGTAATTCAATTTACCAACGTATGCGTGCAGAACGTGAAGTTGTTGCCAAAGAGCATCGCTCGAAAGGTCGTGAGAAAGCGGCGGTAATTGAAGCGACGATCAACAAAAAAATCGCCATCATGATAGCGGATGCCAATAAAACGGCGTTTGAAGTACGAGGTGAGGGTGATGCGCTAGCAGCTAAGATATACTCTGATTCATTTAACAAAGATCCTGAGTTCTATTCTTTTGTGCGCAGTTTAGAAGCGTATGAAAAAAGCTTTAGCAACAAGGGCGACATCATGATTGTCAAACCAGACAGTGACTTTTTCCACTATCTCAAAGACAACAGTAAAGACCAGTAAACGAAATAAGCCCACATGTTTGTGGGCTTTTTTTCATCAATAACACAACAGCCAATAAGCCGATTCATCCTGCCGTCAATCGCGGTAACTGTGTTGCTTAGGGTTGTACTTACCACGGTTGACTATACCCACGATGAGCTATGACATTTTACTAAGCGCGGTTGCACTTATGTTTATCTTTGAAGGACTTGCGCCATTGCTCTTTCCAAATCGCTGGCAGAGTTTTATGTTAAAACTGGCCAATGAGCCAACCAGCCAAATCCGCCAAATTGGTCTGCTATTGGTAGGATTAGGTGCTATCATTATGCTGTGGTTGTACGGTTAGTCTTATCTATTGGTCGCGATAACTTAATTTATCGTCACTTTTCGCTGACAATTGAAGGTAAAAAATCACACAAAAAAGATGATCTAGGATAATGTATTTGTTAGAATTCGACCTCAATTTTTTTGGTGATTTGCAAAATATATTATGGGCAAAAACGTCGTTGTTTTAGGCACCCAGTGGGGTGACGAAGGTAAAGGTAAAGTTGTAGACTTGTTAACGGATAAAGCGAAATACGTTGTTCGTTATCAAGGTGGTCACAACGCGGGTCATACTCTAATCGTAAACGGTGAAAAAACCGTACTTCATTTAATTCCATCAGGTATTTTACGCGAAAACGTTAAATGCTTGATCGGTAATGGTGTTGTGTTATGCCCAACAGCGTTAATGAAAGAAATTAGCATGCTAGAAGAGCGCGGCGTTCCAGTGCGCGAGCGTTTGCTTATTAGTGATGCCTGTCCGTTAATCATGCCGTACCACATTGCCTTAGACAATGCTCGTGAACACGCTCGTGGATCGAAGAAGATTGGTACCACAGGTCGCGGTATCGGTCCTGCTTACGAAGACAAAGTTGCCCGTCGCGGTCTTCGTGTTGGCGATTTATTAGATGCTGAATCATTCAAAGCAAAATTAGCTGAGATTATGGAATACCATAACTTTGTGCTAACCAGCTACTACAAAGCAGACGCTCTAGACGTTGAAACCGTTTACCAAGAAGTGATGGCTATCGCACCGACTATCATTGCGATGATGAACGATGTCAGCGAGACGCTAGATCAAGCTCGCAAAAATGGCGAGTCAATCATGTTTGAAGGCGCACAAGGCACATTACTTGATATCGATCACGGTACCTATCCTTATGTTACTTCATCAAATACCACCGTTGGCGGTGTAGCAACAGGCTGTGGTTTTGGTCCTCGCTACCTTGATTACGTGCTTGGTATCACTAAAGCGTACACAACGCGCGTAGGCTCAGGTCCGTTCCCAACCGAATTAAACGATGAAATCGGTAATCACTTGGGTACCGTTGGTCATGAATTTGGCGCAACAACAGGTCGAGAGCGACGTTGTGGTTGGTTCGATGCCGTAGCTATGCACCGTGCAGTACAAGTAAACTCGATTAGTGGTTTCTGTTTAACCAAGCTTGACGTTCTTGACGGATTAAAAGAGTTAAAGATCTGTACTGGCTATAAAACAGCAGATGGTGAGGTACTGACGGTACCACCAATGGCCGCTGAAGGTTATGAGAACATTACGCCGGTATACGAAACTATGCCTGGTTGGGACGAGTCAACCGTTGGCGCAACGTCTTTTGACCAACTTCCTGCCAACGCGGTAGCGTATATCAAGCGCTTAGAGGAAGTAACCGGCGTGCCGATTGATATTATTTCAACGGGTCCTGACCGAGTTGAAACGATGATTTTAGTCAATCCATTTGACGAGTAAAATGATTCAAACAAAAAGCCGGCATTAGCCGGCTTTTTTGTTTCCACACTTCTCGTCTTTCTCTCACAACCTATTTGCTCTGCGCAATGCGCAGCGATGCGGTGCAGGGCGATTAGTGACCCCAAGGTGGTGGAGGTGGGGGAATTGGTTTGGTTAAATCAAAGTCTACTCGAAACACCCGTCCAGAGCGTACTAACTGATAACTAAAGCGCTCAGGGTAAATTGCGATTCGCCAAGTATTATCTATTGATTCAAATAATTGCATTTCGACAAACAGTTGCTTACTGTCATCATCGGCGACAAAGCTTTGTAATTGTGGCCAACCGTCATCCTCAGTGATACCACCGTACATGGTCAACTTATCAGCTGTGCCATCTTTATGGCGATGATCGTGCTTAAGTTGCAAGCCATCATTGGTTTTAGTGATCAGCCAAGTACGAGAAGCATCGTCACCGACATAAAAAGGAATTGCAATTGCGTTCTCTGAGCATTGTCGCACATGCATAATTAGCTGCTTATTGGCAAAGTTTTCACTATCACTTGAATCGGTGATCACTTGCCCTGAAAACGCTTGACCACACAATCGCGTCAACGACTGAAAGAACTGGTGTTGAGCTTGGCTGTTGGCGTTGCCTGTCAATGGCCATAGACTGACCGCGATGGCAACGGCAAATAAGACCGGTGCTTTACCTATCATAAAAGATTCTCTGTTATTGTTGTGTTGACTCAGCCTAACCGCTCGGTTGGATATTGGTAAGACCCTAGCTCGGTCGATAAAGTACGACCTGTTTCTGATAACTATTTGGTAAGTTTTCATGTAACATACGGAAAAATTACAATCCCCGATACACATAACAACCTATAGCTTAATAGCAAAGGATATATCAATGACAGATCTTCGTCAAAAAGCCCTCGACTACCACGCTCACCCGAAACCCGGCAAAATCAGTGTCGCCCTGACTACGGCGGCAGATACGGTTGATGATTTGTCTCTGGCGTATAGCCCTGGTGTGGCTGAACCAGTGCGCGAAATAGCTGACAACAGCGATGCTGTATATCGCTATACCAACAAAGGCAATACTGTCGCAGTGATCAGTAATGGCACAGCTATTCTCGGTCTCGGCAATTTAGGACCTCTGGCCTCGAAACCGGTAATGGAAGGCAAGGCGCTGTTGTTTAAACGCTTTGCCGATATCGACTCGTTTGATATCGAAGTTAAACACAACACCACAGAAGACTTTATTAATACGGTAGCGAATATTGCCGATACCTTTGGCGGGATCAACCTTGAAGATATTAAAGCGCCTGAGTGTTTTGCCATCGAAAAAGCACTAATAGAGCGTTGTAAAGTCCCTGTTTTTCACGATGATCAACACGGTACCGCGATTGTCACTACCGCCGCCTTGCTCAATGCGCTAGACATTCAAGGTAAGCAACTCAAGTCTGCCAAGATTGTTTGTATGGGAGCGGGCGCCGCCGCTATCGCTTGCATGGAGCTACTGATCACCTGTGGTGCGCAACGCGAAAACATCTACATGCTTGACCGCAAGGGAGTCATCCACACTCGTCGCGATGATTTAAATGAGTTTAAAAAGTTATTTGCCAACAATACCGACAAGCGTACCCTAGACGACGTCATCGATGGCGCCGACGTATTTGTCGGAGTGTCGGGTGCTAATTTGTTATCTGCACCGCAATTAAAACTGATGGCTGAAAATCCGGTTGTATTCGCGTGCTCTAACCCCGACCCTGAAATAAAACCTGAACTTGCGCACGCTACCCGAGATGATTTAATTATGGCCACAGGCCGTTCCGATTACCCAAATCAGGTCAACAACGTGTTGTGTTTTCCGTTTATCTTTCGCGGGGCGCTAGACGTTCGAGCTCGACAAATCAATGATGCGATGAAAGTTGCCGCTGTTGAGGCGATTCGTCAAATTGCCCGCTTAGACGTTCCTGATTCTGTGCTGCGTGCCAGTGGCTGCGCAACATTAGAATTTGGCAAGCAATACATTATTCCCAAACCGATGGATCCTCGCTTACTACCAAAAGTTGCCTTGGCCGTGGCAAAAGCCGCTGTCGAGTCTGGTGTGGCGGGCATCGATCTGCCGACTAACTATATGAATATAGACTAGGGTCTGCAGCTCTGTGTGGTCTAGATTTTGCCAAGACATAAAAAAAGTGCGTATAACGCACTTTTTTTTTAGTCGTTTTCTTCAAACGGGGAAAAATCGGTAATGCCCTGTTGCTCTAGCGCTTCGCGCACACTTTTTGGCAATTGATGTTCGTTGTCTTTAGCCAGATCTTCATCGCTGGGCAGGGGTTGCCCAGTAAAGGCATGTAAAAATGCCTCACACAATAATTCACTATTGGTTGCGTGACGCAAGTTGTTCACTTGCCGGCGAGTTCTTTCATCCGTCAGTACTTTTAATACGCGCAGCGGTATGGAGACCGTGATTTTTTTCACTTGCTCACTTTTTTTACCATGTGGTGCGTATGGATTAATGTATTCACCGTTCCAGTCAGCCATTTGAGTTCCCTTAATTTTTGCAATGTATCAGTGGCAATATTGGCGCTGATAACTGTTCTACAAATTGTACTGAATATGCGATGTTAGTCAATATTCAACAGCAAAGACGTTTAGATGTCTATATTTTCTTGACCGGATGATTTTTTAGTTATAGATTTATAGACGTCTAAACATCTATTTTGAGAGGCTGACGATGAGTAAGCGACAAAGTGCAACCATTGCCGCTCAAGCGGGCATTAATCGCGACGCGCACTACGGTGCCGTGGTGGCACCGCTACACATGTCGACGACGTATAGCCTCAAAGGTTTTAACCAAAAACGTCAGTTTGACTATGCGCGCACAGCAAATCCGACTACCTATACACTCGCCAGTGTCTTAGCCGATCTCGAAGGTGGGCGACATGCAATCGTTACCAATACCGGTATGGCTGCGATTTTACTGTTGTGTCAACTATTGCACAGTGGCGATCGAATCTTGATCCCCCACGATTGTTATGGTGGTAGTTACCGGTTATTCACCCATTTGGCCAAACGCGGCCAGTTTATCGTTGATATCGTCGATCAAACCGACCTTGACGCAGTGCGTTTGGCATTGCGTAAAAAGCCCAAGGTGATACTTGTTGAAACGCCAAGTAATCCATTGCTGCGCATTGTTGATATCGCCCAAATTTGTGAGTTGGCACGTTGTGTTGATGCCGTTGTTGCTGTCGACAATACGTTTTTATCGCCAGAGCTACAAAGACCGTTAGAGCACGGTGCAGATATTGTTATTCACTCAACCACCAAGTTTATCAACGGCCACTCGGATGTCGTTGGTGGCGCTCTCATTTGCAAACATCGAGCGCTTGGTGAAGAGCTAGCGTGGTGGGCAAACTGCATCGGTGTTACCGGCGGTGCGTTTGATGCTTATCAAACCCTACGCGGTATAAAAACGCTGCCGCTGCGCATTGTGCAGCACAGTGCTAATACCCAAGCGGTACTGCAGTTGCTAACCACCCATAAACAGGTGGCGAAAGTGTACTATCCGGGGCTTAGCGATCATCAAGGGCATGATATTGCGAGTAAACAACAAATTGGCTACGGCTCTATGGTGTCTTTTGAACTGGCGGGACAAGATCAGCAGCTGCGTCAGTTTGTTAGCTCGTTAACCTTAATTACCTTGGCTCAATCACTAGGCGGGGTGGAATCGCTTATTGCTCATCCAGCAACGATGACTCACGCAGGCATGGATGCCAAAGCGCAACAACAAGCGGGAATTTCGCCGTCGTTACTGCGCTTATCAGTGGGGATTGAGTCGGCACTTGATATCGTCGCTGATCTCAAACAGGCGTTAGACGCTTTGACTTAACAGCTTTGACTTATAGAACTCGATCAATAACAGCAGGAGTGTGTTATGAATGCGAAAGCTCGACAGCTAGAATTATTAAACCGCACCGTTCGCGATTTAGATCGCGATTTAAACGTGTCATTTGAGTTCTTTCCGCCAAATAGCGCCGCAATGGAACAGACATTATGGCAATCGGTAGAACGACTGGCGCCGTTAAATCCGAGTTTTGTCTCGGTTACCTACGGCGCGGGAAGTGGCACCCGAGATCGCACTCACTCAGTTATCAAACGCATTCAAGCTCAGACTGACCTACAAGCGGCACCCCATTTAACCTGTATCGATGCATCGACCGAGCAACTCATCGATATTGCCAAGGATTATTGGCACAGTGGCGTTCGTCATATCGTTGCATTGCGCGGTGATTTACCTGACGGCCAGAGTAAACCATCGATGTTTGCCAATGACCTAGTTAGCTTGTTAAAGCAGGTGGCTGACTTTGAGATTTCGGTCGCCGCTTATCCAGAGACGCATCCAGAATCACCTAATGCACAATTTGATTTGGTTAATTTGAAGCGCAAGGTTGATGCGGGAGCTACGCGAGCAATTAGCCAGTTCTTTTTTGATATGGACGCGTTTTTGCGCTTTCGCGATCGCTGCGTTGCGGTAGGTATTGATGTCGATATTGTGCCCGGCATATTACCCGTTTCAAATTTTGCCACGTTGAAGCGATTTGCAGCACTTACCAATGTGAGTGTCCCAGACTGGATGGGGCAGCTTTATGAGGGCTTAGATGACGACCCAACCACGCGCAACTTAGTGGGGGCAAATATTGCGATGGAGCAGGTTAAAATTTTGTGCAGTGAGGGGGTAAATGACTTTCATTTTTATACCTTGAATCGCTCAGAGTTAACCTATGCAATTTGTCACACTCTCGGCGTTAGACCTTAACGCAACATGATAAGTGCGCTCACGCGCAGCAATAATGAGTAATTAGCCGGTGTAATAACGCCAAGGTCGGTTCAACTTGATCAACGTGTAGGTATTCATTTGCTTGATGGGCTTGGTCAATTGAGCCCGGCCCCAAGACCAACGTCTGGCAACCTAATTGCTGAATAAATGGTGCCTCAGTAGCGTAGTTAACGGCTTGACAACAATGGCCAGAGAAGCGCTGGGCACTGACCACCAACTCGCTATCCTGTGCTTCTTTAAACGCTGGCGAGCTGGCGTGTAGTGGCTGCATTTGAATACTACCGGGGTGTTGTTTACAAATCGGTAATAGCGCATCGGCAAGCCACGCCAATAAATCTTCATCGGCAATACCCGGTATGGCCCGCAGGTCAATATCGAGGTAGCAATCTTGGCATATGCGGTTGGCGTTATCTCCGCCCTTTATCGCACCTAAGTTTAGCGTCGGTTGTTGCACGCTGAACGCCGCGTTGCGGTAATTTTGCTGTAAGTGTTTGCGCAGTAGTTGCAAGCGTTGAATAACCTCCACCATAACCTCAATTGCATTGAGACCATTGGCCGGGTCGCTTGAATGACCGGACTTGCCGCGCACCGTTATGCGATGCGACATATGACCCTTGTGCATGTGCACAGGCTTCAACTCAGTGGGTTCACCAATAATGGCGACCTCGGGTTTGACTAATTGCTGTTTGACGAAAAAGCGCGCGCCAGCCATGGTCGTTTCCTCATCTGCGGTGACCAATATATACAGAGGTTTAGTGAGCTTATGCCGAGGAATGGCGGTACACGCCTGCAATACAAAGGCGAAAAAGCCTTTCATATCACAACTGCCAAGACCGTAGAATTTGTCGTCTATCAACCGTAATTTGAATGGATCGGTGAGCCAGCCCTGATCGTCATAAGGTACTGTATCACTGTGCCCAGATAGTAATAGCCCCCCCTCACCAGAGCCAAGTGTAGCTAGCATATTGTATTTGTTGTTGGTGTTAATCACTTGGTCAATGCTGATAGTAAAGCCCAGTGATTCAAACCAGCTCGCTAATAACTCGATCACCGGTAAATTGGATTGATCGAAGTCGAGCCTATCTGAACTGATCGACGGCATAGCGATTAACTGGCTGAGTGCCTGTTGCAAGTTAGGTAATGTGGATGTCATCAAACGCTCTTTGTTATCGTCTGTTAAATTATAATTATTCTATAATATTGCATAAATATTATTATATTGTTATCTTTTTATTAATCGTCAACTGAGCGAATTGAATTTTTGTGGTCGTTTCGTCGTTGACGGTTATTTTTTTAGATTGTCTACGTTTGGTAACTATCTGTTGGATCGTGTTTTCGGTTTGGCCTGTAGCGAGACGGCGATTTGGCGGCGAGCTAAATGGTTTTTTGTAAGGTGAATAAAATTGCATTTGGGGAAGGTTGGTAAATGAATGTGGCGATAATAGGTGCAAGCGGTTACGCCGGGGCTGAGCTGGTTAAATTGCTGAGCTGTCACCCTCAAATAAATACGCTGAATTTACTGGTGTCGGAACACAGTTCAAGTGCACACCAACGGTTTAGCGATTTATATCCGCAGATGCTGGGTTTGTGTGATTTCCACCTTCAGCCTTTCTCTTGGCAGTGGCTGGAGCGCCATCATCAACAGCTCGATGCCGTGTTTATGGCCACGCCTCACCACTACTCGCAGCAGTGGGCACACGCTTTTATCGAATTAGGTATTTGCGTGTTTGATTTATCTGGTGCGTTTCGACTTAAGCAAACGGCAGACTATCGGGCTTATTATGATTTTGACCATCAACACCCTCAGTTGCTAGAACAAGCGGTTTATGGCTTACCTGAATTCGCCGACTGCGAATTAGACAACGCTGAGCTTATCGCCTTACCGGGCTGTTATCCGACCGCCAGTTTATTGTCGATCAAGCCGTTGTGCCAGAGCGGTTTGCTAGACAATACCCAGGCTGTGGTAATCAATGGTATCAGTGGCGCAAGCGGCGCAGGTCGTTCGCCTGTACTTGCGACCAGTTTTAACGAAGTCAGCCTCAGAGCCTACAATATTCTCAGTCATCGCCATCAGCCGGAGATATCGCAACACGCCGGAAATCAAGATATTGAAATAGTATTTAATCCGCATATTGCCCCGTTTAAGCGCGGATTGATGACAACCACAACCGTTAAGTTAGTGAGTGATGCAACTGAAGAGTTGGTTGATGCAACGTTTAAACAGGCATATCAACAGTCGGTTTTTGTGCGTTTAGCGAACCAGTGGCCGCAAATAGATAACGTGGCGCTAACCCCCTTTGCCGATTTGCATTGGCAATATGAGCAACAGAAACGGACCCTAGTGGTGTGTTGCGCAATAGATAACCTCCTAAAAGGGGCTGCATCACAAGCGGTGCAATGTTTCAACATGCGTTTTGGCTATGCTATGTCGACCGCCTTAATTAGGGGGCATTATGAGCGATAAAACACTGGTGATAAAAGTAGGTGGCGCAATATTGCAACAGCGGCAGGCGATAAGCCAGTTATTTGAGGTGATTGCCCAACTTCAACAACAATCAGTGCGTATTGCCTTGGTTCACGGCGGCGGCGTGATGATTGATAAAATGCTCAAACAAGCCGGCTTGGTTAGCGAAAAACACTCGGGGTTGCGCATCACTCCAAAATCCCATATGCCGATTATCAGTGGTGTGTTAGCAGGAGACGTCAACAAACAGTTGGTGGCATCGGCGAGTCGAGCCGGCGTTATGGCCGTCGGTGTGGCGTTACACGATGGACAAACAACAACATGCCAACCTAGAGATGCGCACTTGGGGCAAGTGGGTGTAACACAACCGAACGACCCGTGGTTGCTAAACGCGTTACTCAGTGCTGGGTGTTTACCGATTGTATGCTCAATAGGGGCGCTTAACGACGGTTCACTGGTCAATGTCAATGCGGATGATGCCGCGGTCGTCATAGCCATGTTATTGCAGGCGGAATTGGTTTTTTTAACTGATATCGATGGTGTCTATGGTGCAGATAATGCTTGTCTTCGCTCACTTGATCATCAACACGCCCAACAACTGATCGCCGAAGGGGTGATTTGCGAAGGGATGGTAGCCAAGGTCAACGCCGCCTTGGAAGCGGCAACGAGATTGCGACGAAGTATCGCGGTTACCAGTTGGAAAACACCACAACATTTATTGCAAATGTATTCAGGTGGTGAATTTGGTACCCGCATTATTCCTAACATCTAAACTTATAATTAATAATTGGAAGGTACCTATGTCGTTACAGCATTTTTTAAAAGACAATGATTTAGATCAGCAGCAACTGACCTCGCTCATTGCCACAGCGATAGACATAAAAGCACAGACAAAAAATTATCAGAACCAGTTGTCGGGTAAGTCGATTGCCATGTTATTTGAAAAACCGTCGTTGCGAACGCACGTGAGTTTTGACGTTGGCATTGCCAAGCTCGGTGGTCATAGCGTTTATTTGGGCCAGCAAAATGGCTTGTTAGGCGAACGTGAACGAATTTGTGATTTAGCCCAAAATTTGAGTTGCTGGTGTGATGCCATTGTCGCTCGAGTCTTTTACCAATCCGCATTGAATGAACTCGCCGCTCACGCAACCGTACCGGTTATCAATGCCTTAAGCGATGATTACCACCCCTGCCAAGCGCTCGCTGATTACATGGCGTTAACCCAAACATTCGGCACCCTTAAAGGCTTGAATTTATGCTTTGTTGGCGATGGCAATAATGTGGCTCAATCGCTGTTGATTATGGGGGCACTACTTGGTGTCAACGTTACCATTATTACCCCTGAGGGATATCAGGTTGATCCAGTAATTGCCCAACAAAGCGCGATCATCAGTGCGCAAAGTGGCAGTCGAATTGTGTTCAGTAACGACCTTGCTGCAGCGCAAAATCAGCAGGTAATTTACACCGATACCTGGCTGTCGATGGGGGATAAAGAAGCAATCGAACAACGCCTCGATATTTTTATGCCATATCAGGTCAACAGCGACTTAGTTAAGCATGCCAATGCAGAGGTTGTGATGCATTGTCAGCCAGCGCATGTCGAGCAAGAAATCAGTCGTCGTGTATTTGAGTCAGCTCAGTGTATCGCGATGTTACAGGCGCAAAACCGGATGTGGGCTCAAAGTGCGCTGTTGACAAACTTATTAACCTAATCAAAAGCGTTGGCAACACGCGGATAAAAAAGAGTTTTAACGATGAAAAAGCAAATTAATAAAGTGGTATTAGCCTATTCAGGTGGTTTGGATACGTCAGCGATCATTCCTTGGTTAAAGGAAAATTACAACAACTGCGAAGTGATCGCCTTTTGCGCTGACGTTGGTCAAGGTCAAGACGAGTTAGATGGTATTGAAGAAAAGGCGTTGCAATCTGGGGCGAGCAGTTGTTATGTGGTTGATTTAAAACAGCAGTTTGTCGAAGACTACATCTATCCGATTGTGCAAACCGGCGCGGTCTACGAGGGACAATATCTGCTCGGTACCGCAATGGCACGTCCCGTTATCGCCAAGGCGCAAGTTGACTTAGCGTTGCAACTGGGTGCCGATGCGCTTTGCCATGGATGCACAGGAAAGGGCAATGATCAGGTGCGGTTTGAGTCGTGTTTTGCCGCCTTAGCACCGCAGTTAACAGTTATTGCCCCGTGGCGAGAGTGGCAACTGGCGTCAAGAGAAGACTTACTCAATTATTTACAGCAACGGCAGATACCCTGTAGTGCGTCATTAGAGAAGATATACAGTCGAGATGCCAATGCTTGGCATATCTCTCATGAAGGTGGTGAGTTAGAAGACCTGTGGAGCCCACCGTCAAAACAGATCTGGACCCTAACCCAAGATCCCATGGACGCACCGGATGAAGCTGAATCGATCGTGCTGAGCTTTGAGCAAGGCCGTTTGGTCAGTGTTGATGAGCAAGAGATGCCCGCTTATCAAGCGTTGCAGTACCTCAATGACAAAGCGTCACTGCACGGCATTGGTCGAATTGACATCGTCGAAAATCGCCTCGTTGGGATGAAATCTCGAGGTTGTTATGAAACCCCTGGAGGCACTATTTTAATGAGTGCTTATAAAGCGTTAGAGTCGTTGATTCACGATAAATCGAGCTTAAAATTTCGCGAGTCAATTGCGCTTGAATTTTCCCACACGCTCTATGATGGCCGTTGGTTTACGCCCGTTGCTAAAGCACAGCTAGCTGCCTGCCAAACGCTGGCTGAACAGGTTTGCGGTGATGTCGTGTTACAAATGTACAAAGGCAACGCAACGGTAATTCAACGCCGCTCAGTGAATAGTCTTTACTCACAGGAGTTTGCGACATTTGGCGCGGATGACGTTTATCAGCAACAACACGCAGAAGGCTTTATACGCTTGTTTAGCCTTGCCAGTCGGATTAAAGCATTGCATCAGAGGGAGAAGTGATATGGCATTATGGGGTGGTCGGTTTGTCGAAGCCAGCAGCGACAGATTCAAACGATTTAACGACTCATTAGCGTTTGATTTTGTTTTACTCGAGCAAGATATCGAAGCGTCTATTGCTTGGTCAGAGGCTATCTGTAAAGTTGGGGTGCTAACCGCAAAAGAGCAACAGACTCTGCAAAATGCATTGCTGACGCTGGCTGAACAAGTTGGCAAAGGCGACATTGATATGAGTCAGTCACAGACTGAGGATGTTCACAGCTTTGTCGAAACGCAACTTATTGCCATGGTTGGTGATGTTGCCCGCAAGCTACACACCGGACGTAGTCGAAATGACCAAGTGAGTACTGATTTGCGCTTGTGGTGTCGTCAACGAGTGGATGAATTACTCGATCTGTTAAACAGCACCATTAATACTCTGTTAAATTTGGCGGAAAACCACAAACATCACATATTACCTGGTTATACCCACCTACAGCGGGCGCAACCGGTTCGTTTTGCGCATTGGTGTATGGCCTACGTTGAAATGTTTCAGCGCGACATTGGCCGCTTGCAAGACGCGCGTAAGCGGGTCAATCAGTGCCCGTTAGGTTGTGCCGCGCTGGCGGGCAGTGCATACGATATTGACCGCGTCGCCTTGGCTCAGCAGTTGGGCTTTGATGGTCCGTGCTTGAACTCACTGGATGCGGTATCGGACAGAGATTACGTTGCTGAATTACTGTTTGTTGCGGCAACCGGCATGATGCATCTGTCGCGTTTTAGCGAAGATCTGATTTTTTTCAACTCAGGTGAGGCGGGATTTATTCATTTGGGCGATCAAGTCACATCGGGTAGTTCGCTGATGCCACAAAAGAAAAACCCCGATGCACTAGAGCTCATTCGAGGCAAATGCGGCAGGGTTTATGGGGCATTACAGGGACTACTGGTTACTCTGAAGGGCTTGCCATTGGCCTATAACAAAGATATGCAAGAGGATAAACAAGGCTTATTTGACGCATTGCACACTTGGTATAGTTGCCTTGAGATGGCCGGCGAAGTGGCCAATAGCATTGAGCTCAACGACGCCCAGTGTCGCAAAGCAGCTTGTGAAGGCTATGCCAATGCAACAGAACTTGCTGACTACCTAGTAGCAAAGGGAATGCCATTTAGAACAGCCCATGATATTACCGGCGCAATAGTGGTTTACGCCCTTGCTCAGAGCGAGCCTCTTGAAAATTTGCGCATCGACGAATTTCATCAATTTACCACCCTAATAGAAGACGATGTGTATCCCATTTTAGAGTTGGAATACTTGGTCAATAAGCGCCAAGCGATTGGCGGGACCGGGTTAGCACAGGTGAGCGAGGCGATAGAGCAAACGCGGTTAGCGCTAGGCAGAGCAAGTTACCGGGTGCGCGATGCCAAACTCACCGACTTGCGGGCGATAAATCGCTTGGTCAGCTATTTTGCTAGCCGGGAGGAAAACTTGCCGCGCAGCGAAGACGACTTGATCAAATCCATTCGCGATTTCGCAGTCATTGAAGAGCAGGGCCAAGTTGTTGCCTGCGCAGCACTTTACATCTACAGCACGGGACTGGCCGAAATACGTTCACTGGGTGTAGAGAACAGTCATCAGGGCAAAGGGTATGGCGTTGAATTGTGTCAGTTTTTGATTCGCCGAGCCAAGCAACTGGCGTTGAGTAAGGTATTTGTGTTAACACGCAAGCCGGCGTTTTTTGAAAAGCTCGATTTTCACTTGAGTGACAAGGCGCGTTTACCGGAAAAAGTGATGAAAGACTGCGAGTTGTGTCCGCGTCAGCAGTGTTGTGATGAGGTTGCTCTCATTTACTGTATTGGCAGTAGTGAAGGTGTAGTCAACGACACAGAAGCGAACGGCGATCAGGTATTAATGTTTAGCCAGTCAAAAGATGGCGCGAGTCGCGTGTCGAGTAACAGCCAATAGATGATTTGCTTTTTACTTATCGCAAAACGGTAATAGCAAAGCGGCGACGAGCGATTGCGATAACAGAGAAAAACCGACCAGTGAGCTAATCGAGCTCGCTCACTGGTGCGGTAGCGTTGTTAGAAAATTTCGGGCTCGTCTTGGTCGTTACTTTCAAGTAACTGCTCTACATTCTCTTCTGTCACCCATTCTTGTGGTTCGGTACCCATAATAAAGTATTCGAAGCGCGAACTTGAATCACTCTTATTGGTGCGTTTACCAGTCTGTTTATCGATGCGAATTGAGACGATATTATTGGGTTGCTCAAATGGCGCGTAGGGAAACTGCTCTAATGCGGTTTTCATAAAACCTATCCACGCTGGTTGCGCGGCATTGGCACCGGCTTCACCACCAGCGGTTTGATTTTTACCTAGGTTACTATTGACGCGGGTGCGACCCAAGGTGCGACTAGGGTCATCAAAACCAATCCAACTACTCGCCGCCAAGTGACGGCTAAAACCACTAAACCAGGCATCTTTTGATTCGTTTGTGGTACCTGTTTTACCGGCTAAGTCCCGGCGCTCTAGTGATTTAGCTCGCCAACCGGTACCAATCCAACCGGTTCCCTTAGACCAGTCGCCACCGCTACCCCAAATAACACTGTTCATCGCTTGGGTAACCAAGAATGCATTTTCGCGACTAATAATGCGCGGTGCTACTTGTTGGGTTAGCAAATCAACATCTAACTGCTCACTGCTTTCAAAGCTGTTGGCATACTGTTGTTGCGCCTGCTCACAGGCGTAGCAAGCGACGGGTGGCGATGCTTGATAAATAATATTGCCACTGGCATCTTCAATGCGGTCGATAACGTAGGGGTCGATCAAATATCCCTGGTTGGCAAACGAAGCGTAGCCAGTTACTACTTGTAATGGCGTTGCCGAAGCTGAGCCCAATGCGATGGATTCATTGCGCGGTAAAGTTTGTTGATTAAATCCAAACAGGCTGAGGTGCTCAATAAGCGCGTCAATTGTCATGCCGCGCAGTAACCGTATTGACATGACGTTTTTCGATTTCGCCAGTCCGACACGGACGCGAAGTGGCCCTTCGTAAACAGCCGGTGAGTTTTTAGGTCGCCAAGCAAAGCCCGAGCGTTTGTCCCACTGGTTGATTGGTGCGTCGTTAACCAAAGACGCCAGCGTATAGCCATTGGCTAAAGCAGCAGAATAGACAAACGGCTTAATATTAGAGCCCATTTGGCGGTTGGCTTGGGTGATACGATCGAATTGGCTTTGTTTAAAGCTGTAGCCGCCAACGCTGGCCAAAATGGCACCGTTATCAGGTGAGATGGCAACGAGCCCTGCCGATACCTCGGGGAGCTGACTCAACAACCAGTTGTCCTCACCGAGCTGTCGCACGTAGACAATATCGCCAGCGCTGACGATCTCACTAGCCAGGTCGGGAGCCTTGCCTTGGGTTTTGTCATCAATAAACCACCGAGCCCATTTGAGCCCATCCCAAGTGAGCGTAACTGACTCTCCTGTTGCGGTTATGACTTGTGCCGATTGCTCTTCTACCGATAAAACGGCTACAGCCTGTAAGTCGTTATACGTCGGAATGTCGTTTAACTGCTCTTCGATTTGCGCTTTGGTGATTGGCGAGCTCGGTAGCTGAGCCCACTCATCTTGCATTTGTGCGAGGCGCTGTGCCGAGGCGAAGGTTTGGTATTGGGCGAGTAGCTTTTGTCTATCTTGCTCGGTTAACCACAAGCGCTTAATCGGGCCGCGATAGCCGTGACGTTGATCGTAGGCGTATATGTTGTCAATCACCGCTTGATTGGCCGCTTGTTGCAAATCCGCTTGCACCGTGGTGTAGACTTTCAAACCTTTGCCGTAGGCAAAATCGCGACCATACATTTCTAGAACACGCTTATTTGCCAGTGATGCCACATAAGGTGCTTCAACTTCAATGTTTACGCCGTGTCGCTTGGTGTGAATGTCTTCGTTGTTGGCTTGGTCATACTCCTGCTCGGTGATATAGCCACTAACCAGCATGCGTTGTAACACTGTGGTACGACGAAATTTCGCCCGTTCTGGAGAGCTAATTGGATTGTATGTAGTCGGCGCTTTTGGCAAGCCAGCGATAACCGCAATTTCACCTAGAGTTAGCTCGTCAAGTTCTTTTCCGTAATATACTTGTGCAGCTGCACCGACGCCGAATGCGCGATGACTGAGTTCAATTTTGTTTAAGTACAGCTCGAGAATCTCGTCCTTAGTTAACAAGCTCTCCATGTGCAATGAAATAAATATTTCTCTAATCTTACGGATAAAAGTCTGTTCGCGGGTAAGAAAGAAATTGCGCGCTGTTTGCATGGTGATGGTACTTGCACCACCTTGAATCTCACCGCTGGTGACTAATAAAAAAGCGGCCCGTAACATGCCGATAGGGTCAACGCCGAAGTGCTCGTAAAAGCGATTGTCTTCGGTTGCTAAAATGGCTTGAATCAGCTTTGGCGGCATGTCTTCAAGCTTCACCGGGATGCGGCGCTTAGTACCGTATTGGGAAATTAACTTGCCTTCGTTAGAGTATATTTGCATCGGAATTTGCAACTGAATGTCTTTTAATACTTCAACGCTTGGCAAATCTTTTTTCATGTAAAGATAGAAGCCACCTACCGCGGTGATGCCTAGTAGGGTAATAACAATGGAAACTTTTAATAACCACTTGATAATTTGCACAAAAATTACTACCAATTTGAAAAAACTAGCGATAATATAACAGTTAATATTGATAAACGCTGTAATTAATGTCATTTTATCGATATTATCAACTCAATAATAATTATAATTCACGGGACGATATGCTTAGTAAGTTATGGAATAAAAGCGCTGCTAATCAAATGGTTGGGATCGACATTGGATCGCATTCAGCCAAAGCCGTTGTACTCAGTGAAGGAAAAGACGGTTACCAATTAGACGCTTATGCAATTGAGCCGATCCCTCGCGGGGCGGTGGTTGACCGCAAAATTCAAGACATCGAAGCTGTCGGAGCCGTGGTTCGTAAAATTCGCCAACAGATTAACGCCGCGGTGCAAAATGCCGCCGTTGCCGTGTCAGGCTCTACGGTGATCACCAAAACCATCTACATGGATGTGAGTCTCACTGAAGATGAGCTCGCTAGCCAAATCGAAGTCGAAGCAGACAGTTTAATCCCTTACCCTCTCGATGAAGTCAGCTTGGACTTTGAACGCCTCGACGTTAACGAATCTGATCCAAGCAAAGTCAACGTGTTGCTAAGCGCTGCTCGAACTGAAACCGTTGAAGCTCGGGTTGCCGCCCTTGATTCCGGTGGGTTTGAAACCAAAGTGGTAGACGTCGAGTCTTATGCCTTAAGTCGCGTTGCAGAGCTTTGTATGTCGAGTTTACCGGATGACGCGGTGGATAAATCGGTCGCCTTTATTGATATCGGCGCGACCATGACATTGCTCACCGTCAATGATGGCGAGACCAGCATATACACGCGTGACCAATTGTTTGGCGCTGAGCAGTACACGCGCTCAATCGTATCGTATTACAACAAAAGCTTCGAAGAGGCTGAAAGAGAAAAAATAGCGGGTGAATTACCACCGACCTACACCTTCGAAGTATTAGCGCCGTTTCAAACCACGCTAATTCAACAAATTCGCCGTGCAATTCAAATGTATCTCACCTTTAGCGGCAAAGAGAAGCTCGATTATCTGGTTGTTTCGGGTGGCACCGCCAATATGGAAAATATTCAATAGCTGTTATCAGAGGAACTCGGTATCCATACGGTTATTGCCGATCCATTTCATCAGCTTCAGGTTAGTGCGCAGATAAATTTACAAGACTTAAGTCGTGTTGCCCCGCAATTAATGGTTGCAACGGGCTTAGCCTTAAGGAGTTTTTCATCATGCCACATATAAATCTTCTGCCTTGGCGCGAAGAGGCTCAACGTCAGCGTCAGCAACAATATTTTTCACTGCTGACTTTGTTAGCTCTGTTGAGTGCGTTAATTGTGTTTTTGATCTCCCAATACTTTCAGGCCAAGATTGACGGCCAGCGAGCGCGAAATCAATTTTTAACCAATGAAATAAAAGTGCTTGATGCTCGAATTGCTGAAATTAAAACGTTAGAGCAGCGTAAAAAAGAGCTGATCCAACGGATGACACTTATTGAGCAGTTGCAGAAAAGCCGTAACGTTGGTACCCAGGTTCTTGACGAAGTGGCAAAAATTGTTCCGGCAGGGGTTTATCTGACCAAACTGACTAAGCAAGATAACCAGTTGCTTATTGAAGGTCGAAGTGAGTCAAACAACCAACTTGCTAACTTGATTCGCGAAGTTCAAAGCTCAGTATTGCTGGCGGATGCCGAACTTGAATCGATCACCAATACCGGTAACACCAATAAGTTGCTCAGTGACTTTAAAATGACGCTACGCATTCAAGGTCTTCTTGATCAGCAATCTCTTAGTGAAGCAGGGAGCCGATAATGAAGAATATCGATTTATCAGAATTAAATGACTTAGATCTGAATAATATCGGTCAATGGCCTGCATTAGCAAAGGGCATTTTAGCCATTGTTCTGGTAGTTTTTGTTTCATATTTTGTCTACTACTTGATGGTTAGCGACAAGATCACCACGCTTGAGCAAGAAGTCGCTCGTGAACAAAAGCTAAAAACCGACTTTGAAGCCAAGTATTATGTATCGGCAAACCTTGAACTGTTTCGCGAACAAATGGAAGAAGCTGAAGAGCTTTTTTCCAATCAGATTAAGCGACTGCCTGAAAGTCATGAGACGCCAGGTTTACTCGATGACATTACTTTTGTCGGTACAACCTCAGGCTTAGACTTCAAAAAGCTCAACTGGCAACCGGAAATTCAACAAGAGTTTTATGTTGAATTACCGATTAAAGTACAGGTTGTTGGCAGTTACCACGACTTTGGTGAGTTCGTCAGTAAGATCTCAGGGCTACCGCGTATCGTCACCCTACACGACTTTTCAATTGTCAATGAAACAGCGGGTAAAGACGACAAGCTAACCTTGACCTTGCAAGCGAAAACATATCGATATAGGGAGGCTGACAAATAATGCGTATTACCAAGCCGCTATTGGCCGTGTTACCTATATTTATGTTGACGGCGTGTTTTGATGACAAGACCGATTTGCAAGAGCATATTGCTAAAATTAAAGCCTCTACGCCAAATCGCATCGAACCCATGCCGACGATTACAGAATTTAATCACTTTGATTATTCGGCATTTGCGTTGCGCAGTCCTTTTGTAGCGCCAAAACCTGAAGCAATACAGGAAAAAATGCAACAAATGTCCGATTGTCTACACCCCGATCCTCGTCGCCGCAAGCAACCATTGGAAAAATTTGCGTTGGAAAGCTTGAACATGCGTGGCACACTAGGTGAAGAGGGAATCATTTGGGCGTTGATTGAAGCGGGTGATTCAACCTTGCATAGGGTTTCAATTGGTAGTTACTTAGGCTTGTACAACGGTCGTATTACTAACGTTAGTGATGAAGAAATTATCATTGCAGAATTAATTCCCGATGGCGCAGGCTGTTGGGTAGAACGAGAAACAACCGTTTCCATGGTAGACTCGAATCAAGAGGGGCAAGGGAATTAATGTTTAGTTTTGATAGAAAAAAAAGAATAATGTCAAACCGAATTAAGCAACCATTATTAAACTCGGCGTTTGGTGCGGCGCTAGCGATCTGTTCTTTCTCAAGTATCGCACAAGGTCAGTTAAACGACATTTACTACAATACCTTGCTAAACGATGAAGTTGAATTCACCTTTGGTTTTGAGCAAGCGTTAAGCTCACCACCTCAAGTGCAAAGCTTCTCTGATCCGGCGCGCATTGAAGTAAGTTTTGACGCCGATGGATTTGTTGATCCATTGTCACAGACTCAGGTTAATCACGCGGGTGTGCAGTATATCGACGTACAACAAGTGGGCGGTAAAGTTACCGCAACTATTTTTCTCGACGAGTTGAAACTGTACGACGCTGATGTGGTTGACGGCAAGTTCGTGTTGTTGTTAAACGGCGCTTCAACGTTTGAACGCCGTGGTGTTGAAGCTGATTTAAGTGACGGTTTTATCAACAATATACAAGCCATTGATTTTCGCAAAGGCGACGGCACCAGTGGCCAAGTACTAGCCTACCTAGACGACAGTCAGTCGGCCATTGACGTCAGCAACAAACTCGGCAAAATCAATGTTGAATTTTACAACACCTCGATAATCGACGACTTGTTGTATCAATTAGATGTAACCGATTTTGGCACTGTGGTGTCTAATATTGAAACGTTTAAAGACGGCAACAACGCTCGAATTGAAATTACCACCAGTAAACCAGTAACTTACGAGCACGATCAAATCGATAATATTTTCTCTCTTACGTTAACCGAGCAAGAGGAGAAAAAATCGTATATTGAAAATGGTACAGAGTTTACCGGTAAAGCAATATCGCTAAACTTTCAAGACATTCCTATTCGCACGGTATTGCAAATTATCGCCGATTACAATGGCTTTAATTTGGTCACTAGCGATACCGTTGGCGGTAACATTACCTTGCGCCTTGACGGGGTACCATGGGACCAAGCACTTGATATAATTCTTAAAGTAAAAGGCTTGGGTAAACGTCTTGATGGTAACATCTTGATGATTGCGCCGAACGAGGAACTCGTTGCCCGTGAAGCGAAAGAACTAGAAGCGCAGAAACAGGTATCGGAATTAGCGCCGCTGTACGCAGAATACGTACAAGTGAATTACGCTAAAGCAGCCGACTTTGCCGCTTTGTTGAAAAATGAAGATACCAGCTTATTGTCTGAACGCGGCAGTGTTACCGTTGATGAGCGCACCAACACCTTGCTGATTCGCGATACCGCGAAAAGTATCGAAGATATCAAGCGTATGATGAAGGTATTGGATATTCCAATTCGCCAAGTGGTAATCGAATCGCGCATGGTAACGGTAAAGGACAATATTAGTGAAGAGTTGGGTATTCGTTGGGGCATGACCCACAACGGCAGCGACACCGCTACGTCTGGTAATTTAACTGCCGCTGACTTAGTCAATGGTACTGCTAACAATGGCATAGGTGTTGTCCCTTCTCTTAACGATCGTCTAAATGTTAATTTACCGGTTGCCGACCCAGCTGGTAGCATTGCCTTTCAAGTTGCGCGTTTAGCCGATGGCACCATTCTTGACCTTGAGCTATCGGCAATGGAACAAGAAAACAAGGGTGAAATTATCGCTAGCCCGCGGATCACCACGTCAAACCAAAAAGAGGCGTACATCGAACAAGGTACGGAAATTCCGTTTGTTCAGGCAGCGTCAAGCGGTGCGACAACGGTTACCTTTAAGAAGGCGGTTTTAGGCTTGCGCGTGACACCACAAATCACGCCGGATAATCGAATCATTCTCGATTTGGTTATCACTCAAGATACCCGTGGTGATACGGTAGCAACAGGTACCGGCGTAGCAACGGCGATTGATACCCAAGAAATAGGTACGCAAGTGTTGGTAAATAACGGCGAAACCATTGTACTTGGCGGTATTTATCAACAACAAATAATCAACGCTGTATCTAAGGTACCAGTATTGGGAGACATTCCATATCTTGGTTGGTTATTCCGAACAAATAGTGAATTTAACGAGAAAAAAGAATTACTTATCTTTGTGACGCCACGTATCGTTACAGAAACTTTTTAAATCTTAACGGTTAACGGCTTGTAAAATCAATCTGGGTTACGACAACAATGTATATGTGTTGGCTGCCCAGATTGTGTTTTTTTATAGCAGAAGCTTGCAATTAGTCTGAATAACTTGCGATAATTGCGCCCTTAATTTTATCGAGGAGAGTCCTCAATTTCCGTTAACTAACAATTTTACGAGTAGTAAAGTAAGCTCATGGCAGAAAAACGTAATATTTTCCTGATCGGCCCAATGGGAGCAGGTAAAAGCACAATTGGCAGAGAAATTGCCGACAAACTTCACCTGGACTTTTATGATTCAGACCAGGAAATTGAACGCCGTACGGGCGCAGATATTTCATGGGTTTTTGATCTAGAGGGTGAAGAAGGCTTTAGAAAACGCGAAGAAAAAGTCATTGAAGATCTCAGTGAAATGCAAGGCATCGTTCTGGCTACAGGTGGTGGTTCTGTGATCAGTGATTTAATTCGCAATCGATTATCTGCTCGCGGTATTGTGGTGTATTTAGAAACGACCATTGATAAGCAGGTAGCACGCACCCAGCGAGATCGTCGCCGTCCACTATTACAAACGGAAGAAGATTCCCGTACTGTATTAGAGCGTCTAGCTAAAGAACGCAATCCACTGTATGAAGAAATCGCAGATCACGTCGTACAAACTGACGATCAAAGCGCTAAAGTAGTCGCTAATAAAATCGTTGAGAAGTTGGATTTCTAATTACATGTCGTCATTGATAGTTGAACTCGGTTCTCGCAGTTACCCTATCTATATTGACTCCGGGCTGTTATCAAACAGCCCTATTACTTCACATATCAAAGGCAATAAAGTTTGCATTGTTACCAATGCGGTTGTTGCTGACTTATACCTAGCCTCATTGCAACAGCAGTTGACCAACTACGACGTTGATGTCGTTGTGTTAGCTGATGGGGAACAAGAAAAATCACTGGCCAATTTTGAACGAATAATGGCTCACCTTTTGTCTAAGCTGCACGGTAGAGATTCAACTTTAATTGCGCTTGGTGGCGGAGTCATTGGTGATATTACCGGCTTTGCAGCCGCGTGCTATCAGCGGGGTATTGACTTTATTCAAGTGCCCACCACGTTACTGGCGCAAGTGGATTCATCCGTTGGTGGCAAGACAGCGGTTAACCACCCGTTGGGTAAGAATATGATTGGCGCGTTTCACCAGCCTAAAGCTGTACTTATTGACGTGCAATCGCTGGTCAGTTTACCCAAGCGAGAATTTGCCGCAGGTATGGCCGAAGTGATCAAATACGGCATATTAGGCGATGTCGAATTTTTTGCCTGGCTCGAAGCCAACAAAGTCGCGATCAAGCAGGGCAACAGCTCGGTATTAGCGACGATGATCGAACGTTGTTGTCAGAACAAAGCCAATATCGTCGCCCAAGATGAAACCGAATCCGGCGTAAGAGCACTGCTTAATTTAGGCCACACCTTTGCCCATGCAATTGAAGCAGAGCAAGGCTATGGCAAGTGGCTACACGGCGAAGCCGTTGCTGCAGGTATGGTACAAGCTGCTAATTTGGCAGTCGTACTAGGTTTTATCACCTCATCGCAAGTCAAACGCATTGAACAACTGTTGCGCTATTTTGATTTACCCACCGAAGGTCCTAGCACCATGGACATTGAAAGCTATCTCAAGCACATGGTTAGGGACAAGAAAAATCTCAATGGGAAAATTCGCCTAATTATTCCAACATCTATTGGCAAAACTGAGATTTTTGATAACATAAGCCGTGAACAGTTGCAGCAAGTGATTTAAAAACACTGTGGTGATCTCAGAGCACCCTGTAGCGCCTACTTCCCCTCAGGGCATAAGCCGTATAAGAACAATACAATGACGCAAAAGCAAAGAGCCTTTCTCAAGTGGGCCGGAGGTAAATACACGCTAAGTGATACCATAGGTCAAATGCTACCTAAGGGTAAGCGTCTCATCGAACCGTTCGTCGGTGCAGGCTCCATTTTTTTAAACAGCCACTACGATCGCTACTTGCTCAATGATATTAATCGCGATTTGATTAATATCTATTTAACCCTGCAAAGCACGCCAGATAAATTTATCGCTGATTGTCGCAAGCTGTTCAGTGAGCAGTTTAATCAGGCCGAGCAATATTATCACTTGCGCAGTCAATTTAATGCATCCGACGACGCCTATCAGCGCAGCCTGTTGTTTTTATATATGAATCGCCATGGTTATAACGGTCTGTGTCGATACAACTCTAAGGGCGGCTACAATGTACCGTTTGGCAAATACAAGCGTCCTTATTTTCCTGAAAAGGAGCTGTTGGCGTTTGCTGAAAAAGCACAAGTGAGTGACTTTGTCTGTGAAAGTTATCGTCAAACCTTTGCCCGCGCTGAAGACGGTGATGTCATTTACTGCGATCCACCCTATGTGCCATTGAGTAAAACGGCCAGCTTTACCAGTTATGCAGGTAACGGCTTTGGCCTAGACGAGCAAGCGGATTTAGCCAATGCGGCTGAAGAAGTAACACGTGCGAAAAACGTCACCGTATTGATCTCAAATCACGATACGATTTGGACTCGCAAAATTTATGAGCATGCAGATCACATCAAGTCGATAAAAGTCGCCCGAACCATCAGTCAAAAAGGCAGTGCCCGTAACAAAGTCGGTGAACTACTCGCGCTTTACAAGCCCAAGCGATAGCGGCAGATCAATGCCTATGCGACGCTGATAACAGTGCGCACTACTACGAGTAACAATACGACAAATATCACCACGCCAATGACGCCGGCAATGACAAAGTGGCTCGCTTTGCCATGGTAAAAATCGCGCTGTCGATTGCGCTCGCTTTGTACGCCAATGAGGGCGGCCATTAGGCTACCAATGAGCTGTCTGAATTTCATTGTGATTGCATTTGTTGGCACTGTTATGTCTAGCATACAAGGACTAATGAAAATATCAAACAGAGCAAAGTCTTACTCCACATTTTTAACACTTACATACGGAATAAGACCCGGCGTAGCTGATGTTTAGTTGCGCTAAGCGATTGTTAAAATGACTTACTCAGACTAAATACCATTGACTCATCACCTTCAAAGGTTTCTAAGTCAAGCTCTTCTGAATTTTTAATAATCGCAACACCGACGTCGAAGCCTGCAACTTCAGCGCCATAGCCAATTTCGATGTAATCACCATCAAAGTCCTTTCCCCAGGTGCCGTAGGTGGCATAAAAGCCCTCGTACTCACCGGTTAGTGCTAAAAAATCATAGTCAGATTCTGGGATGCCCAAACCACTATCTTCTTCATGGGTACCAATGTTGTAGGAAACTGAGAACATGCCAAAACTAACACCCAGATTAAGCTCGTTGTAGGCGGAGTCGAAGTTGCCAGTGTATTGGTAGGTGGTTGCGCCGATACTCAAACCCAAGCCTGCATCGGTTTCAAAGCCGTAACCTGCATAAAGGTCAACTTCCAAGCCATCGCTTACATCAGCTGCCCAAGTGCCGATATAAAAACCACTGTTTTCATAATCCACACCTGCACTGGCAGAGGCTGTACCAGTTTGCGCGATACCGCGGAAAAAGTACTGCGAAACAACACCCACGTTGGCACTCACTTCTGCTTGTGCAATTGGCGCGGTCGCGATCAGCGAGCTAAAAGTTAAAGCGGTAGCTAAAACGGATTTGTTGATTGTGTTATTCATATTTTCACCTGTGCAAGTTGGATTTATTAAATGATTTTTTGTTCTGTTATGACTTTTGCAAACTTGATGCCAAACATCTTGAATAGGCTGAAAGCACTGATTAAACGGGGAGGAGAGATTCGTTTTAGTGATGTTTAGTGCTGTTTAGCAACGGCAAATGCGCTTTTTTAGTGCGCGATGGTCACTTTTTGTGCGGTGTTAGGTCACCTTATCCGACAATTTTGTCGTTGAGACTTCTCTAATAGCCCTTTATTTTGCTAAAGTATGCACTTTAATCAACGTAGGTTTACGCTATGTCGTCATTTTTAATTGCCCCATCGATTTTATCGGCAGACTTTGCCCGTTTGGGTGAAGACGTGACCAATGTTCTCAACGCGGGAGCAGATGTCATTCATTTTGACGTAATGGATAATCATTTTGTCCCCAACTTAACGTTTGGGCCTATGGTTTGTCAGTCGCTTCGCGACTATGGCATTACCGCACCCATTGACGTACATTTAATGGTTAAACCCGTTGACCCATTAGTACCCGCGTTTGCTAATGCTGGCGCTGATATTATTACCTTTCATCCTGAAGCCAGTGATCACGTCGATCGAACGCTACAGTTAATTAGAGATAATGGTTGTAAGGCGGGGTTGGTATTAAACCCTGCGACGCCGTTACACGTTTTAGATTACGTGATGGACAAATTGGATGTGATCTTATTAATGTCTGTTAACCCCGGGTTTGGCGGACAAAGCTTCATTCCGACAACGATCACTAAGCTGCGTCAGGTAAAGCAGCGAATCCAAGACAGTGGTTATGATATTCGCCTCGAAGTGGACGGCGGTGTCAAAGTAGAAAACATTAAAGAAATTGCCGCCGCAGGAGCAGATATGTTTGTTGCGGGTTCGGCAATTTTTGCTCAAGCCGATTATAAAGCAGTGATAGACGCTATGCGCGCCCAATTGGCGCAACTCGATCAATGCTAGCAATGTTATAAGGACAAAAAGTGACTAAGCCAATCGTATTAAGTGGATGTCAGCCATCAGGTGAGCTGACTATTGGTAACTACCTTGGTGCGTTGCGCCAATGGGTTGGAATGCAAGACGATCATCAGTGTTTTTATTCACTGGTTGATTTGCATGCAATTACCGTGCGCCAAGAGCCAGAGAAATTGCGCAATGCCGTACTAGATGGCTTAGCCTTGTATCTAGCGTGTGGTGTGGATCATCAAAAAAGCACGATCTTTGTGCAATCACAAGTGCCGGAGCACAGTCAATTAGCGTGGGTATTAAACTGCTACACCCAAATGGGTGAGTTAAACCGGATGACTCAATTTAAAGACAAGTCCAGTAAGGCCGGTGCGGATATCAACTCGGGTTTATTTACCTACCCGGTATTAATGGCCGCTGATATTTTGTTGTATTCGGCAAACCGCGTACCAGTTGGTGAAGATCAAAAGCAACACTTGGAACTCGCACGTGATATTGCCAATCGCTTCAATAATTTATACGGCGAAACCTTCAATGTTCCCGATCCGTACATTCCGGAGACAGGTGCCCGGGTGATGAGTCTACTCGACCCGTTGAAGAAAATGTCTAAATCAGATGACAATCCGGGTAATTTCATTGGTTTGTTAGAAGATCCAAAGAAAATCACAAAAAAAATCAAACGTGCCGTTACCGACTCTGATGAGCAAGCGCGCATTTATTACAACGTTGAAGAAAAGCCAGGTGTATCAAACTTGCTAAGTCTCTTGTCATGTGCAACGGGACAATCGATTGAATCGCTTGTACCTCAGTATGAAGACAAAATGTATGGCCATTTAAAAGGTGATGTAGCCGAAGCCGTTGTCGCTATGCTCGAGCCAATACAACAGCGCTACCAGCAGTATCGCAATGACCAAGCTTTCCTAAACCAAGTGATGCGAGAAGGTGCTGATAAAGCTTCAGCACATGCCAGTAACGTATTGGCGTCGGTATATGATGCGGTGGGCTTTATCGCTAAGCCCTAAAGTCGCTCAGTATTTGAATTAAAAAAAACCGCCAACAACACCTGTTGTTGTCGGTTTTTTTATCTCTACAATGGCCAGCTATTAATTACTTATTCTTATTATCGAGCTTTTCCCGTTGCTCGTTAACTTGGATGAATAATTCATCGGTGTCATTGATAAATTGCTCGGTTGAACTGGCTGTACTAAACGACAGTGCTGGCATCAGAATCGTCGCGTCGTAACTCGGATGCGGATTAAAGTCGATATTGTCACTTGCGCCTTGCAAGTACAAACCGGCAAAAATAACCGTTGTTACCAAGCCTGCGATGCGTATGCGTCGCCAACTGCTGTGGGAAAATGCGATATACAAGTTAAACCAGATCAGGCTGAAGGTGAGGACGATATACAAAACGTCAATCAGCCATTGCCAATGTACTTTGCTGGACAAGTTAAACGCTAACGTCGCATCGATGAAATCCACCAGCCAAAACAGATTGAGGATAAGAAAACTCACCCCAATTTGGCTGCCAATACGCGCCTCATTTTTATTTAAAAATGCCAAAAGTGAGCACAGTAGTGGCCACATCGCATAGGCCAAGGTAGAGAAAGACACCGACATAAACAATTGGCTGTACGGAATATCAACTTGGGTAACTTGTAAATAGGCCAAATAGTAAGAAATGAGAAAAAATAGTAATACCATGGCGATGATCATCGGCCATCGGCCACAGGCTTCGACAAATTTTTCGACTTTGGTTAACGTGATACTGGCCGCGACAGGGTGGTTGGCGAGCATAACGCGCAACTGAGTTTTACCCAAGCGAATGACGTCGCCAGAGCGAATTTGTTGCCAGTGGGTGTCAACTCGTTTACCGTCTAGGTTACTGCCATTGACGGAATCGAGATCTTTTACATACCATTGGCCATCCTGCGCTTTTAACGCTAAGTGTTCAGCACAAATATGCGGGTCAACTAAAATGAGATCATTGTGGTAGCCTCGGCCGATAGTAATCTGTTCGCTTGCGTATTTGTGGCGAGCTTTGACTTTTCGGTTACGACTTATTTCTTCAATTATTAATTCCATGTCACAGCTTCCATAAACTTGCGATTAAAGGCTTTAGCTGATTGTTGATCGACCCCAGACAGGGTGTAATGTCCGACAATCGCCTTGTTTTGCTTATCGACTGAGGCAGAAATGTAGAGAATGTCGTATAGGCCTTCATATTTGCGATAGCCGCGTACACAGTAAATGGCTTTATTGCGAATTTGCTCAGAGTTATTGGTGACGATATCATGGTGACAAGAAAACTCTGTGACATCTTCTTTTCCAGCGTTGTTACTGGCTCGAGCATCGTTGATATAGCGTTGATAAATTTGATAAAACCGATCACTGGGTAGTTGCTTTGATTCAAAATAGTGAAACTCCATATCGATGGTGCCGGTTGAAAAGGTATCGGACAGATAAATATACTCTTCCATCTGGCAGTTGGTCACCGCCTTAAACATTAACTCATCGACCAGCTGTGCATTAGAGTCCCCCCAGCAACGAATAAAATCAACCGATGTATCGGCTATTAATGCCGATGAAAACGGTTTTAATTGCCATGCAACATCCATGAGTTGGCTGTATAAATGGCGTTGGTATTGATGCAATTGAGTGGCGATTTGTTGGGTAAATGTTTGTTTTACTTGTTGGCTAAATGACGATACTAAGCTTTGTAACTTATCTACGGGTATTAAAAAGCCAATTTGATTACCCGAAGACGCGACGTTGATACCGACTACTTGTGCAAATTCATTGACCACCGGGCCACCACTCATGCCGGGGTTTACCGAGCCGGTAAAGTGTATGCGCTGATTGAAGGACTCCTTTTTAAGGCCGTTGTAGGTGCCTGGTACGACGATCATGCCTAAATCGTGAGGGTTGCCTAATGAGTAAAGCTTTTCACCTTTGCTCGGTGGTGTTTGCGCTAGTGAAAAGTGGGTATCTACAATATTGTCTTGTTTTAATACGATGGCTAAGTCATTGATAACGTCTACTGTTTTTAGTTTTAGTAGGCCTTTTTCACCAAGGTGATTTTCGTATTCGATGATGTATTTGTCAGGGTATTGGGCAAAGCCAGCAATGACGTGGTAATTGGTTGCGATATAACCCTGTTCATTTATTTGAAAACCAGAGCCTATACTGGATTTTTCTGACGTTGCCTTGTCGATTAAGCGAATTTGGAATAACGCGGGCGCAAGGTCGTGGAAGATTTGTTGCGCTTTATCTGCACCGTAGCTCACTGAGCTGGCAAGTAAACAAAGCAACAGGGCTATTAGTCTCATAAACATGTCCAAGTAAATTGAGTCGACAAAGGGTGATACACTTCACAAGCTACCCTAGTGTTATTAGGTTGAGTCACTGTCATAAAAAATTCATAAAAAGTTACAAAAATTGATTGTTCTTATTAGCTTTTTGCAAAAAGCTGGTCTAGGTTATTAGTATATAAAAACATAAATGCGCTAATTTTTCATATCATCAGTTTATCTTATTACTCCATTGGTTTAATTACACGGCTTTTTTTGTGTGAGTTAACAAACGGAGCACAGATAGCATGTGTGTATCGATGACAGCCCCCAAAAGTGAAAAAGTAGTTAGAGCAATAACAAGTGACTTGATGAGAGGGACGAATGAAACATACATTATCATTTGGCATTATGCACCAGTTATCCGATAACATTATTGAGTTGTGCCTAGATCACAATTCGCGGTTTGATCACACGTGTTACGACGAATATCGCTCTGTGATAGATAAGCACATTGAAAAGCCATACGGTGTATTAGTTAACCAAATTAATTTCTCTGACTTTGAACACTCGTTGATCGAACGGGTGCTAGAAAATGACAGTGTCAGTGCAATTGCGGCGGTTAGTTACTCACCTGACAATGATTTAGTAAACCAGCGATTTATTCGGCTATTGCGCAATAAACCCATATCCCTTAAAGCGTTTTGTGGCTACCAATTAGGACGAATGAAAGCCCAACACTGGTTAGCCTTAAACCTTACAACTCAAAATCAAAGTGCGTAAAACGAGGTAGTATGAAATTTCAGATGAGCTTTGGTGTGATCAATTTACTAAATGATCACATCGCTGAAGTGATTATTGATGAAGGCACTCATATGAGTTTGGAAATGTGCGAAGAGTACGACGAATTATTGCTAAACATATTTGATCGCCCATTTGGTCTACTTATCAATAAGTTAAATAATTACAGCTACACCTTTGAAGCGAAGCTGCACATAGCATCGCTAAGCCATTTAAAGGCCATGGCGGTGATTCATTACAATAGTGAAGCGGAACAAAAAACCAACGACTTACTGGCTTTGAGAGAGACCGATAAGTGGAATCTAAAAACCTTTTGCGGTTTGCAAATGGGACGGGAAAAAGCCATCGCTTGGTTGGATAAAGCGGTAGCAAAACACCACCAAGACAGCAACCAGCTAGCCAATAGTTTGGACAGTGATTTAGATTCCTAGGATATATTTGTATTTTCTGGCATAAGCTATTTATGGTAATAGCAAAGCAGCGTGAGCGACGTTTGTTTTTCCCAACTGAGAGAATGCTAACGCCGCTAGTGTGACAAATAGCTGTGCCATTTGGGCTGAGGCTAAAATCGTTTTACTCTGTGTTAAAACAGATCAATTTAGATGACTAAACAACACAGTTTAGTCATGATTGAAGCGATTTTATCTGTCAGTAGATGTATGACACCAAGAGCAACACGCGACAGCACCCGTGTTAGCCTGGTGATGGATAACCAAGCAGGTCTCGGTAGTAACAGCTGCACACTATCGAGTTATTTGTATTTGCTGGTCGGTAACGCTACAAAGCTAGCTGTTGTTCTATCCAGTCAATAATTAATCGCTGTCGCGCCATTAATGGTGTGAATCGTCTATAGCAGATGTAGATTGGCTCGCTCACCAGATGGTTCAATTGATGAATAGTAATATCCGCCTGATTGGTAAATGCGGAGGCGGCGTGTAGGGGTAATACGGTGAAGCCTAAGCCTCGGCACACCGGTTCTAAAATAAGGCTTATTTGATTTGAAAAGCCACGCTGCGTAATGTCGCTAAGGTGTTTGAATTGCGGGTAGTTTGCCGCCAGTAATAAATTGCCGTGATGCATTGCATCGGGGTGCGATATAAAACCTAATTTTTGTAAATTTGACCAACTGATATCGTTAATGCCAGCAGCGGTCACCAACACTAATGGCTCGGTTGCAACCTGCTGATAGATTAAGTCGGTTGAGGTGATTTGCTGAGTGATGATCCCCAAGTCACACTTTCCCGCCAGTAAACTGTCAATAATTGCGCTATTCGATGAAAATCCATAATTGATTATCAGTTGTTTGAATTGACGTTGTTTATCGAGCAAGAAAGGATACAACTTCAGACCAATACTACCCGGCGACATCAGGGTCACGCTACCACTGTGCGGATCATCTTTATTCAAGCTGTGCTCGACGGAATCTAGTGCCAGTAAGATCTCTTTTCCCTGTTTATACAGAGCCTGCCCTGCTGGCGTTAGTGAAAATGATTTACCCTGACGCAGCAACAGTTGTGTTTTTAGTGACTGCTCTAGCTTTTTTATATGCTGGCTTACTCCTGGCTGAGTCATATACAACGATTCGGCAGTTTGGGTGAAGTGACCAATATCAACCAAGGTACAAAATGTTTTTAACCACGTGGTATTTATCATAACGCTACGTAATGAAAAGTATGATAAATGATAATTTACCATGCTTTATTTTAGAGTCTATACTTTGGTTGACTTTTTAATAGGAGAATAGAGCATGTCTGCATTTCCACGCACGTTTTCACACATCGGTATTTCAGTACCAGACGTTGAAAAAGCGGTAAAATTTTACACTGAAGTACTCGGTTGGTATTTAATTATGAAACCAACAGAAATTGTTGAAGACGACAGCCCAATCGGCGAGATGTGTACCGATGTTTTTGGTGCGGGCTGGGGGCATTTTAAAATTGCTCACTTGTCTACTGGTGATCGCATTGGTGTTGAAATTTTCCAATTTGCCAATCAAGAAGATCCCAAAGATAATTTTGAGTATTGGAAAACCGGCATCTTTCACTTTTGTGTACAAGATCCAAATGTAGAAGAGTTAGCTGAAAAAATTGTTGCTGCAGGTGGTAAGAAACGCATGGAAAAACCCCGCTATTACTATCCAGGCGAAAAGCCGTACCGGATGATTTATATGGAAGACCCGTTTGGTAATATTTTAGAAATTTACAGTCACAGTTATGAGCTAACCTATTCTGCTGGGGCTTATTAATTTTTTATCAATGCCAAAGCACTGTTTGCAAACTATTTTGTAAACGGTGCTTTTTTTTGGCCCAAACAAGGGGGTGCTAATAGGCCCGTTTGTTTTTAAACTGGCTACTTATCACTTTGGCTTGATGTTGCTGTAATGCAGGTAGTAAGCTATTTACCGGGGTTTCAATCGACGTATTAATGGCGAGTATTTGCCACAATTCGAGATTAAATGGACAGTGCTCGATTAATGTTTTCAGCTGTAGCTCAAGAGCATCTAGCTCGGCATCTGGTTGTTGTACGGCAGCATAACAAAGCGCCTCAGCAAACATCGTTGGCGTAACGACAAAGGCATGTGTGCGAAAGGGCGCAATAAACTCAGCTTGGAATGCGGAGGCGCTTAACAGCCGATTTGGGGTGGGGAATTCAACGCAAATATTACCTTTTTGCATTACCTTACCAGAGCTTTGTTTAAAGCCTAAGCCAAGTAAGTGCTTTTGCAGATGCTGTCGTTGTCCAAGCGATAATATGTCATAGTCGTTGCGGACAAAGAAGTTGTCATCGTAAATCGTCAACATAGCAAAATCACAAATGGCAAAGGTATCTTTGCACGATGCTAAATTGAGTATCTCGTTAACACTAGCGTTCATTATTTGATTTGGCCCAGACCATCTAAATACCGTTAAGCATAGCAAAAACAAAAATTGACTTGCAAAGTTGCGTTTAATTGGTTGATATAAAACAACGTTTTATTTTTGTGAGGTGTTCTATGCAATCAACACAGGTTGATGGTAAACGCAGTTTTATCAATCGATTTCTCAATGGTATTGAAGTTGTCGGTAATAAAATACCCGATCCTACGGTATTGTTTTTTTGGGCCTTGATAATTGTCTGGTTGTTATCGGCATTACTGGCACAAGTCAGTTTTGACTTGGTTAATCCAAGAACCGGCGAAGCGCTGATTATTAATAATCAGTTAACTGGCGATGCGTTGGCAAGTTTTATGGCCAATATGGTACCGGTGTTTACCTCATTCGCACCGTTGGGACTGGTCTTGGTTGCGGTGCTAGGTGTGGGGGTAGCAGACTCGAGTGGCTTTATTACTACCGGGCTAAAGAAAATGCTTACCTTCACTCCAGCAAAGTTACTAACGCCGATGGTAATTTTAGTTGCCATTGTCTCACATACTGCGGCCGATGCCGGTTACGTATTGGTTATTCCTTTGGGGGGCATTATTTTTCACGCAGCAGGGCGACATCCATTAGCGGGTATTGCCGCTGCCTTTGCCGGTGTGTCAGGTGGCTTTTCTGCCAACTTTATCCCTTCCGGAATCGATCCATTATTGGCGGGCTTTACCCAAACATCGGCGCAAGTTCTCGACCCGGATTATCTGGTCAATCCGCTGGCCAATATCTTCTTTACCGGATTGAGTTCTATCCCGGTTATTTTAGTCGGTTGGTGGGTTACTGAAAAACTGATTGAGCCGCGGTTGAGCAATGTCGCCCTCAATGACGATGTTGAAGAGCCACACGATTTGGGCGAGTTTTCAGCGCGCGAAGCAAAGGCGTTTCGCTGGGCGGGTTGGTCGATGATCATTGGTATGGCCTTACTGGCGTTAGCGGTTTACCCTGACGATTCACCGTTGCGATCGCCAAGTGGTGAAATCACCGCTTTTAACGCACCATTAATGAAAATGATCGTGCCACTGATTTTTGTGTTATTTATCATTCCAGGATTAATATATGGTAAAATGGCTGGCGTATTTAACAGCTCAAACGACGTTGTCAAAGCTATGTCAAAAAGCATGGAGACCATGGCCGCATACATAGTCATGGCATTTTTCTGTGCGCAGTTTTTAGCGGCATTTGGCAATTCCAATATTGGTACGATGTTAGCACTGTATGGCGCAGAAGGATTAAAAGCCTTAAATTTACCCGGCGAAGCAACCATCGTCGGTATGATCTTGCTAACCGCATTTGTCAACTTGCTGGTTGGTTCGGCATCGGCTAAGTGGGCCCTGATTGGCCCCGTGTTAGTGCCTATGCTCATGGTTGTCGGTATTTCTCCTGAGCTGTCTCAAGCTGCTTATCGCGTCGGTGATTCAGTGTCGAATATCATTTCTCCGCTGATGGTGTATTTCCCTCTAGTGGTGGTTTATTGCCAACGCTATGTTAAGTCGACGGGAATCGGTTCCTTGGCGTCGATGATGATGCCTTATACGTTAGTGATGCTCGTGGTTTGGACGATTTTCTTATTGGTGTATTGGAGTATTGGCATCCCGCTGGGTATCCAAGCGCCATATGAATATCAGATGCCGGGCTAATCGATAAAATATCCGCATAAGCCAAAAAAGGATGCAAACGCATCCTTTTTTGGTTGATATTGGTTTATTGCCTATTTGACCAATACTTTATAACCCCAAGAATCAATCGATAATTGGCTTGTTAGGCGAATAGCTATTTTTTCATTGCTAAATAACTCGGTATATTCGCCCAATTGAATAGTCTCATCAAATTCAACGGTTAGCGCAGCGTCAGAGAAATTCAAAACGACAAATACTTTGTCATTATGCGTTTCACGAACGAAAGATAATACCGACTCACTTTGGTTGTTCGGTACCGGCATCATATGGCCACCCCAGTTACCGTTGAACAGCGCTCGATTATCGTGCTTCAAACCAAACAAGGTTTTATAAAGAGTGCCAATTTCATGCTCTTGCCAGGTGATCTCATCCTTCTCGAAAAATGCGAGTGCTTTGTCGAGGCCCGCTTCTTGACCACTGTAGATTAATGGCATCCCTTCAGCTGTCGCGGTTAATACGATGGCTGGTTTCAATGCGTTTTGAAACCGCACAAACACGGTATCTTCCCATGAGTTTTTATCATGATTGTCAACAAAGTTCATTTTAATGGCATCAGCCGGCCATGAATTCAGTTCTTTAGCGAAATAGTGATACAAGGCGCTGGTATCTTTCTTACCATGTGCCACGTCTTCCATGACATCGTGGAGTTTCCACGAATAGCTCATGTCAAACGCGTATTCATGCAGATCGCGAGATTCCCATTCGGCTAACATGAATACGGGTTTTATTTGATCCAGCTCGATGCGGACATGGTTCCAAAAATCGGTGGGAATGAAACCGGCGACATCGGCGCGGTAGCCATCAACATCGGCTTGTTCTACCCAAAACTTCAAGGCACCAGTCATGTACTCTCGAATACCAGGATGTTGATAGTCAAAGTCAATAATATCAGACCAGTCCCACCATGGTGTTGGTTGGAAGCTGCCATTGTGATCTTTGCTGTACCACTCTGGGTTAGTGAGAGTTAATGGGTTGTCCCAAGCTGAGTGGTTTGCAACCCAGTCTAGAATCACATACATACCCATATTGTGGGCTTTATCAACAAGGGCCTTGAAATCTTCCATGGTGCCAAACTCAGGGTTCACAGCCTTGTAGTCTTTTACCGAGTAGTAACTGCCGATGTTACCTTTGCGGTTCATTTCACCTATTGGGTGAATAGGCATCAACCACAAAATATCAACGCCTAACTGTTTTAGACGCGGCAGGTGTTCGCTAAACGCATTGAACGTACCTTGTGGCGTGAATTGACGAATATTTACTTCGTAAATAGTCGCGTTTTTCACCCAATCAGGAGGTTGCACTTTCACATAAGGTTTGGGTTGGTATGGATTACTTGTTTGCATTGTACTTTCGTTATTGGCACAGCTGGCTAAACCTAAGGTTAACATTGGCTAAGACAGCAGGGCGTTGGTCGTTATTTTCATTGTAGTTGCTATCAACAGTCCCTAGTAATTATTAACGAAAAGAGAATTAACGTGTGTTAGCCGTTATAAATAGGTATCAATTGATGTCGGGTGGGGCAAAGAAGTTGCGCGTTATGTATCGATATATGTTGCAAGACATAGCCCTGATGCAGAGTAGAATATCGCACATTATTATCTTAGCTATTGTAGTCTTTAGCTCGTATTAATGGCCGCAATAAATGGTATTGAGTAGGCAATGCTGTTTGATGCGCTGATATTCATCTTCACTTTTGACTAGGATGCACACATTCATTTGTTGACTCAGCTCGTCCATTTTTTTGCTATCTAAGCTTGGATATTTATTGGCATCTTTGCGACAGTAATCACTGAATGTTTTCATCAATTGCGGTTCAAATAAAACCGCATCGCAGCTTTGCAGAGCTCGATAAGCTCGTAAACTGAGATCATCGACGTGTTCGGTGCTCAATTTAATTAGGGTAACGGTTTGCTTGTTGTGCTTTTGCAGTTGCTGATCGAGTAATGCATCAAACCCGAGTTCTGCCTGTTGCTCATCGTCATCAAAAATTGCTTGGCCAATCTCTGATTGCACCACTTGTTGCCATAACGCTCGCCGAGCAGAAAAGTTTGGGATGCTTTGTTGCACCTGTTTCCTATGTTTACCCATGAACGCCGCGAGTTTGCCGTAATCGGCAGGTAATAGGAGATCAAGTTGTTGTTTGAGCAGTTGCAATAGCATCGGCGCACTGCCACTACTGGAAAGCGCGATCAGTATCGGGTTCCGATCGATAATGGCCGGCGTTATATAGGTACATAACGCTGGCTCGTCGACAACATTCAACAATATGTTTTTGTGCTGACACTCTGTTGCTATTTGCTTATTTATCTCACCATTGTCGGTGGCGGCAATAACCAGATTGTATTGTTCGCCAATACTACCGGGCTGATAGTGGTTGGCGATATACGTTACGCGATGCTGTGTCAGCAACTGCTGACAACTATCCGACAATACCGGACTTAGCACGCTCACTTTAGCTGGAGTTTTCACCAGTAACTCTAATTTTCGCGCGGCTATCTCGCCACCGCCAATGACCAGTGC
Organism: Thalassotalea ponticola; assembly: GCF_041379045.1. Taxonomy (NCBI): domain Bacteria; kingdom Pseudomonadati; phylum Pseudomonadota; class Gammaproteobacteria; order Alteromonadales; family Colwelliaceae; genus Thalassotalea; species Thalassotalea ponticola. Next base: position 3,149,210 of record NZ_CP166871.1, on the reverse strand, counting down.
GGTAATTTTTTCAGCATCAATAAATATCGGTAAATAACGCATCGACGTCTCGACTTTCAGAACTCAGTGTATCTGATGTTACTTTAGAGGGAATCCATACCGATATAAAATATTTATTTTGAATGAGATAGAAGAGTCCCCTATTTTTAGTCAACGGTGATAAAATAAAGGCATATAACTTAGTTTTGAGAGATGTTATGCCTTGGATACAGTTGCGTCTGCAAGCAAATGAAGAGACAGCAGAAAAATATTCTGATTGGTTAATGGCCTGTGGCGCTCAGGCGGTCACATTTATTGATGCCAAAGATACGCCCATTTATGAACCGCTACCCGGTGATGAAGTTGTTTATTGGCACAACACTGTGGTGATGGGACTATATGACGCCAGTTGCGATATGGATAAAGCTATTGCTTATTTGCAGCGCATTCACCCCGATGGTAAACAGTTGCAATACAAACTGGAACAACTGGAAGACAAGGATTGGGAAAGGGAGTGGATGGATAATTTCCATCCGATGAAATTTGGCCAAAGATTGTGGATATGCCCAAGTTGGCGCGATGTTCCCGAGCCCGACGCGGTTAATGTTATGCTCGATCCCGGTTTGGCGTTTGGCACCGGAACTCATCCAACGACCGCATTGTGTTTGACCTGGCTTGATGGTTTAGATTTACGCGATAAAACCGTTGTCGACTTTGGTTGTGGCTCGGGTATTTTATCTCTTGCGGCGTTAAAGCTCGGGGCAAAACAAGTGATCGGAATTGATATTGATCCACAAGCATTGCAAGCAAGTGAAGCTAACGCCATGCGCAATGGAGTAGCTGATCGCTTGAAGTTGTACTTACCCGAAAATCAACCAAAACTGCAAGCCGATGTGGTGGTAGCTAATATTCTCGCAGGTCCTTTGCGCGAACTCGCACCAGTGATCATTGATTATCTCAAACCCGGTGGCTTACTTGCTCTGTCTGGCATTTTAGAAGAACAAGGCAATGAGTTGTTGAACGTGTACGGCCAATGGTGTGATATGCAACCAATCACGGTTCAAGAGGAGTGGGTGCGACTCAACGGTAAACGTAACAACTAGTTAACACGTTTGCGCATTATCGATGAAAATGTAATGAATTGGTGGTATTTGTAGAGAATTTACCACCATTTTTTTTGCTAATTAGGCAATTGATAAAAGTCAATAAAAAAACTCATAAAAAAAACACCTATTGCTCAATTTATCTACTTTTATTTCGTCAAAAAAAGACGTAAACTTAGCGCCCTTTTAAGCACTAGCTCAAAAAAACATCACGTGAAGATTGGTCCTCATACCCTTGATAGTAATGTAATCCTTGCCCCTATGGCAGGAATTACCGACAAACCATTTCGACAATTGTGTTGTCGATTAGGTGCGGGGATGGCCGTTGGTGAAATGTTATCGTCGAATCCTCAAGTTTGGGCGTCGGACAAATCACAACGGCGCATGGAGCACAGTGATGAAGCGGGTATTCGCTCAGTGCAAATAGCCGGTTCTGATCCTGATGATATGGCTTTTGCAGCCCAACACAACGCGGCAAATGGCGCCCAAATTATTGATATCAATATGGGCTGCCCGGCTAAAAAAGTGAATAAAAAGTTAGCCGGCTCCGCATTGTTGAAAGCACCTGAGCAGGTTGAGCAGATAATTAAAGCTGTGGTTAACGCCGTGGATATTCCGGTGACGTTAAAAATTCGCACTGGTTGGTGTGAAAATAGTCGCAATGGTATTGAAATCGCCAAAATTGCTGAGCATAACGGCATTCAAGCATTAGCCGTGCACGGCCGTACCCGCAGTGATTTTTATAAAGGCGAAGCAGAATACGATACCATCAAAGCGATAAAGCAGGCGGTAACTATTCCTGTTGTTGCCAATGGTGATATCACCAGCCCTGAAAAAGCAGAGCGGGTATTGGCGTATACGCAAGCTGACGCAGTGATGATCGGTCGAGCAGCGCAAGGTCGTCCTTGGATTTTTAGAGAGATCAATCACTTTTTAAAAACAGGGCAGCTATTACCCGCTATTGACATTGCTGAAGTAAGAGAAATTTTGCTAACGCACGTCAATGAATTGCACAAATTTTATGGCGAGTTTATGGGGGTTCGCATTGCCCGTAAGCACGTCTCCTGGTACTTGCAAACGCACGATCAGGGTAAACAATTTCGTTCTACATTTAATGCCTTAGTGTTACCACAACAGCAACTTGATGCATTGAATGTGTTTTTTGATAATTTAACTAATTAAAAAGAGTCTGAACTTTATGTTTGAACAAAATATTACTTCTCCATTTGTTATCGGTGACCTGCAAACTCAGACCAAGGCATCACCTTTACGTACGCAAGCAAAAGTAGCGATTAAAAACTACTTGTCACAACTTAACGGCAACGATGTAGATGATATGTACGAATTAGTATTATCAGAAATTGAAGCGCCGATGCTTGAAGAAGTAATGCAGTACACTCGCGGTAACCAAACCCGAGCGGCAAACTTGTTGGGTATCAATCGCGGTACATTGCGCAAGAAGCTGAAAAAATACGGCATGAACTAATTCGCGGGCAGAGTTGTCTGCCTCAAAGCACCTTAGGGTGCTTTTTTATTTCCAGGGACGGAATGTATACAGAATAATCAGGGAGACAATATTCTGCTATTTCCAGGGACGGAATGTATACAGAATAATCAGGGAGACAATATTCTGTTATTTCCAGGGACGGAATGTATACAGAATAATCAGGGAGACAATATTCTGCTATTTCCAGGGACGGAAAAAATATAACAAATAACCCTGTTATCGCGGTTGGGTAATGTGCCACTAAGAGTACACACATCGCGATTGACTGATTCACCACACGTTACAGGTGAGCAGTGATATATCGATTAATAACCGCAATTATTAATGACTACGCATTTTAAAAGGTAAACAATAACTATGGAAACTCCACGTCCAATTCGACGCGCGTTACTAAGTGTCTCTGACAAAACCGGTATTGTCGAGTTCGCAACAGAGCTAGTGGCTCAAGGCGTTGATATCTTATCAACTGGTGGCACCGCGAAGCTACTGAGCGAAAAGGGCATCAAGGTAACTGAAGTATCAGATTACACTGGACACCCTGAGATTATGGATGGCCGTGTTAAAACACTGCACCCTAAAGTTCACGGCGGTATTTTAGCTCGTCGCGATATGGATGAGGCCGTTATGGCTGATAATCAGATTTCAGCAATCGATATGGTTGTGGTTAATCTTTACCCATTTGCCAAAACCGTCGCACAGCATGACTGTAGCCTAGAAGACGCGATTGAAAATATCGACATTGGCGGCCCGACGATGGTGCGAGCAGCAGCTAAAAATCACAAAGATGTGACTATTGTTGTTAACGCATCGGATTATGGTCGCGTATTAGCTGAAATGGCAGAAAACAATGGCTCGTTAACTCATCAAACGCGTTTTGATTTAGCGATTGCGGCGTTTGAGCACACTGCGAGCTACGACGGTATGATTGCTAATTACTTTGGCAAAATGCTACCTGCCTATGGCGATCAAGATAAATCAGTGTCAGAGTTCCCTCGCACTTACAACACTCAATTTATTAAAAAGCAAGATTTGCGCTACGGTGAAAACTCTCATCAGCAAGCCGCTTTTTACGTAGAAGCGGAACCTGAAGAAGCGTCTGTTGCTACCGCGACTCAAGTTCAAGGCAAAGCCTTGTCTTACAACAATATCGCCGACACTGATGCCGCTTTAGAGTGTGTTAAAGAGTTTGACAAGCCAGCTTGTGTTATCGTTAAGCACGCTAATCCATGTGGTGTAGCGCTGGGCGAAAATATCTTAGAAGCGTACGAAAAAGCCTTTAAAACCGACCCTACATCAGCTTTTGGTGGCATCATCGCCTTTAACCAAGAGTTAGATGCCGATACCGCTGAAGCCATTGTTTCGCGTCAATTTGTCGAAGTTATCATTGCTCCAGTCATTTCTGAAGCGGCGAAACAAATTGTCGCGGCTAAACCAAACGTTCGCTTGTTAGAGTGTGGTCAGTGGGATAATACGACAACAGGTTATGAGTTAAAGCGCGTTAATGGTGGCTTGTTAGTTCAACATCGCGACCAAGGTATGGTTGGCATGGACGACTTAAAAGTTGTTACCAAGCGTCAACCTACCGCAGAAGAGATGAACGACTTGTTATTCTGCTGGAAAGTGGCGAAATTCGTTAAATCAAATGCGATCGTTTATGCAAAAGGCGACATGACTATCGGCGTGGGTGCCGGTCAAATGAGCCGTGTCTACTCGGCTAAAATCGCGGGTATCAAAGCCGCCGACGAAAACCTGGAAGTCAAAGGTTCAGTTATGGCGTCAGACGCATTTTTCCCATTCCGCGACGGCTTAGATGCTGCTGCTGAAGCGGGTATTACCGCCGTTATTCAACCAGGTGGTTCAATGCGTGACGAAGAAGTTATCGCTGCAGCTGATGAGCATGGCATTGCTATGGTCTTCACAGGTATGCGTCACTTCCGTCACTAATCTGTAAAACTGAAGACGCGCTCTACGGCGCGTCTGATGAATACTATTGCTGTCAAAGTTTCTTTAATTACCATTTATCTGTTATAACTAGTTGTAAAACTAGTGTTAATTTTAAAATGGGTTAGGAGAAAAACATGCAAATAAAAACCTTAGTAGCCAGTGTTTTAGTAATGACGAGCTGTTTTGCTTATGCGGATGACCACAGTGCTGAGACTGCTTTAAAGCAAGCTATTGCCGGTGAACACCGCAGTGATAAGAACAAAGCACGAGATCAATATCGCCATCCGCTAGAAACATTGCAATTTTTTGGTTTTGAACCGCAAATGACCGTAGTAGAGATAGCCCCAGGTGGAGGTTGGTACACTGAGATACTCGCTCCTGCATTAAAGGGCAAGGGCACGTTGTATGGCGCTCATTACCCAGATACAGGCGAAGATAACTACTACAGTCGATCGCGTCGTAGCTTAGAAAAAAAGCTGGCCGCTGATCCGATCTTTAGTGAAGTGAAGCTGACTGATTTTACCCCGCGTAAAGAGAGTGAACTCGCACCGTCAGCAAGTGCCGATCTAGTAGTTACATTTCGAAACCTTCACAATTGGGATGTGGAAGGTGTGAAGCAGGTTTTCATCGACAGTTATAAAGCGTTAAAACCAGGTGGTGTACTCGGTGTTGTTGAGCATCGCATGCCCGAATCACACAGTTTAGAAACACATGCTAAAAGTGGTTACTTTCCACAAGCACTAGCAATTGAATTAGCACAGCAAGCTGGCTTTGAGTTTGTCGAAAGCAGTGAAATCAATGCTAATCCAAAAGATACAGCAGAACATCCGAAAGGTGTTTGGACATTGCCTCCAGTACTGCGCTTGGGTGAACAAGACAAGCAAAAGTATCTCGCTATTGGTGAAAGTGATCGTATGACATTGAAATTTGTTAAGCCTGTTAAGTAGCGGCTTAATAACCAACAGATAGAATATTTATGAATGTATTAGTTATTGGCAGTGGCGGGCGCGAGCATGCGCTCGCGTGGAAAGCTGCTCAGTCAAGTTCAGTTGAAACCGTATTTGTCGCACCAGGTAACGCTGGTACTGCCAATGAAAACAAGTTAACAAACGTTGCTATCAACGTCGGTGATATCGACGCACTGGTAACGTTTGCCAAACAAAATGACGTTGCCTTGACTATTGTTGGCCCAGAGCAACCGCTTGTCGATGGTGTTGTTGATGCATTTGAAGCCGAAGGCTTAATGATTTTTGGCCCGAGTGCAAAAGCTGCTCAGTTAGAAGGTTCAAAATCATTTACTAAGGACTTTTTAGCGCGCCATAACATCCCGACTGCCGCTTACCAAAACTTTACTGAAATTGACCCTGCTATTGCTTACGTACGTGAACAAGGCGCGCCTATCGTTGTTAAGGCTGACGGTCTAGCAGCGGGTAAAGGTGTGATTGTTGCAATGACACTTGAAGAAGCTGAAGAGGCGATTAAGGACATGTTAGCTGGTAACGCCTTTGGCGATGCTGGTCATCGTGTTGTTATCGAAGAGTTCCTTGAAGGTGAAGAAGCGAGCTTCATTGTTATGGTTGACGGTAAGAACGTGCTACCAATGGCGACTAGCCAAGATCATAAGCGCGCTTACAATGGTGACCAAGGTCCAAACACCGGTGGTATGGGGGCTTACTCTCCAGCGCCAGTTGTGACCGCTGAAATTCATGATCGCATTATGAATGAAGTTATCTGGCCAACCGTTGAAGGTATGGCAAAAGAAGATGCACCATACAAAGGCTTCTTATACGCGGGCTTAATGATTGCAGCTGACGGTACGCCAAAGGTGATCGAGTACAACTGCCGTTTTGGTGATCCGGAAACGCAACCAATCATGATGCGTTTACAATCAGATCTTGTTGAACTGTGTATTAGCGCTTGTAAAGGCGAATTAGATAAAGCTGAAATTGAATTTGATTCACGCGCTGCAGTTGGTGTGGTATTGGCTGCGGGTGGTTACCCGGGGAGCTACAACAAAGGTGATGTGATCTCAGGTGTTGAGTTGAATACCTTATCAGATCGCAAAACCTTCCATGCGGGAACCGCCATTAAAGATGGTCAAGTGGTCACTGCTGGTGGTCGTGTATTATGTGCAACAGCACTTGGTAATACAGTAACTGATGCACAAAAATCAGCTTACGAGTTATTACAGCAAATCACTTGGCAAGGTGTTGAGTTTCGCACTGACATCGCCTACCGAGCTATCGCACGAGAGCAACAAAACGGATAACTACATTATCGGTAGTAAAAAAGCGGCTAATAAGCCGCTTTTTTTATATTGGTGAGCCAACCTCGAGGCGATGCTTATTGTGGTGTGCTGCGCTCTTTTGCTTCTCTTACTTTTAATGTTCGTTGTTGAAATTCGGTGTCGTTAAGTGCATCTATAACTTTTTCGGCATCAGCTTCGGCGATTTCAACAAAACCAAAGCCTCGGCGTTTACCAGTATGTTTGTCTTTCATTAAGCGAACTGACTGCACAGCGCCGTGAGCCGAAAACAATTCGCGTACAGCAGCTTCATTTGCACGGTATGGCAGGTTACCGACATACAGAGTTTTGACATCTGTCATGACAGCAGGAGTGCTGTCTGATTTACTAGTGTTAATAAACTTGACTAGCAAAGGCGAAATAAAGGCGCCCACAAACAAGCCTATAGCGATTGCGTTTTGATCGAGGGATGTTAGTGATGCAGTGAAGTAGCCAATCACAGTGATGGCGATGGCAATGAATGCAGACGATAGTGCTAAAGGTGCTCTCATGGTACCTACCTGATTATAACTTTTTATTATTCCAACACTCCTATGTTAACGGCATTTTAACAAACTGCAATGGGAAATATTAAAAATACTATAAAAAACAACACCATTTTATCGAATTAAGACGCTAGTAGAGATATCTCTAGCAGTCGAGTAGTCCACGTGTCTGAATATTGTTGGATGTTTTGAGCCTCAATAAACTTGATAACGCTACATTTATACTGTGCCGTATTACGTAATCAAGCTGATTGAGCTCTCGTCTTCATTTTACCCACGATGAGTAAACACATCTTCTAGTCGTAGGTGATCGTCGGCGTACATACAGCGAAAAGTTAGCGGAAAGTTACATTTGTGTTTAAAAAGTGGGCGATTTCTTTGGCTTGATAAAATTATTATATATTTTCGCAAAAAAGAGTTGACGTTGGGCCAAAAATCCCTAGAATGCGCATCCACTTCAACGGCACAGCCAACGAAGGGGTTTTGAACAGATAAGTCAGAAAACATCGGGCTTAGCGGTCACCGAAAGATTTGAAAATGTTTTTCAAAAAACTTTCAAAAAGCGGTTGACATCAAAACTCAGATGCGTAAAATGCGCATCCGCTTTCAACGAAAAGCAACGCCAACAACGAGTGCGATTGATTGGCTTCGATTCATTAAGAATCGGTTCTTTAACAAATAGTTATCATGCAATTTGTGTGAGCATTCATAAGATACGTAGTTTTACCACTATTCAAAATCTTAATGAGGTTCATGCAAACGACATATGTCAAATGCAACAGAATTCATTGAGTAGATTAAATTTTTAATTGAAGAGTTTGATCATGGCTCAGATTGAACGCTGGCGGCAGGCTTAACACATGCAAGTCGAGCGGAAACGATTCTAGTTTACTAGAAGGCGTCGAGCGGCGGACGGGTGAGTAATGCTTGGGAATATGCCTTAAGGTGGGGGACAACAGTTGGAAACGACTGCTAATACCGCATAATGTCTACGGACCAAAGGAGGGGCTCTTCGGACCTTTCGCCTTTAGATTAGCCCAAGTGAGATTAGCTAGATGGTGGGGTAATGGCCTACCATGGCGACGATCTCTAGCTGGTTTGAGAGGATGATCAGCCACACTGGGACTGAGACACGGCCCAGACTCCTACGGGAGGCAGCAGTGGGGAATATTGCACAATGGGGGAAACCCTGATGCAGCCATGCCGCGTGTGTGAAGAAGGCCTTCGGGTTGTAAAGCACTTTCAGCGAGGAGGAAAGGTTAGTAGTTAATACCTGCTAGCTGTGACGTTACTCGCAGAAGAAGCACCGGCTAACTCCGTGCCAGCAGCCGCGGTAATACGGAGGGTGCGAGCGTTAATCGGAATTACTGGGCGTAAAGCGTGTGTAGGCGGATTGTTAAGCGAGATGTGAAAGCCCAGGGCTCAACCTTGGAACTGCATTTCGAACTGGCTGTCTAGAGTATTGTAGAGGGTGGTGGAATTTCCAGTGTAGCGGTGAAATGCGTAGAGATTGGAAGGAACATCAGTGGCGAAGGCGGCCACCTGGACAAATACTGACGCTGAGACACGAAAGCGTGGGGAGCAAACAGGATTAGATACCCTGGTAGTCCACGCCGTAAACGATGTCAACTAGCTGTCTGTGAACTTGATTCGTGGGTAGCGTAGCTAACGCGCTAAGTTGACCGCCTGGGGAGTACGGCCGCAAGGTTAAAACTCAAATGAATTGACGGGGGCCCGCACAAGCGGTGGAGCATGTGGTTTAATTCGATGCAACGCGAAGAACCTTACCATCCCTTGACATCCAGAGAACTTACTAGAGATAGTTTGGTGCCTTCGGGAACTCTGAGACAGGTGCTGCATGGCTGTCGTCAGCTCGTGTTGTGAAATGTTGGGTTAAGTCCCGCAACGAGCGCAACCCCTATCCTTATTTGCCAGCGCTTCGGGCGGGAACTCTAAGGAGACTGCCGGTGATAAACCGGAGGAAGGTGGGGACGACGTCAAGTCATCATGGCCCTTACGGGATGGGCTACACACGTGCTACAATGGCGGATACAAAGGGCAGCGAGACCGCGAGGTGGAGCGAATCCCATAAAGTCCGTCGTAGTCCGGATTGGAGTCTGCAACTCGACTCCATGAAGTCGGAATCGCTAGTAATCGTGGATCAGAATGCCGCGGTGAATACGTTCCCGGGCCTTGTACACACCGCCCGTCACACCATGGGAGTGGGTTGCAAAAGAAGTAGCTAGTTTAACCTTCGGGAGGACGGTTACCACTTTGTGATTCATGACTGGGGTGAAGTCGTAACAAGGTAACCCTAGGGGAACCTGGGGTTGGATCACCTCCTTACCTTAAGTAAAACACTGTCTTTTGAGTGTTCACACAAATTGCATCGATAACGAACGTGAAAGAAGTACTCAGTAGTGGGGCTATAGCTCAGCTGGGAGAGCGCCTGCCTTGCACGCAGGAGGTCAGCAGTTCGATCCTGCTTAGCTCCACCATCTACTGAACTTGGTAGTAATACCTACGTAGTAGGTCTGTAGCTCAGCTGGTTAGAGCGCACCCCTGATAAGGGTGAGGTCGGTAGTTCAAGTCTACTCAGACCTACCATTTTAATCCTTCTTTAAGTCATCTTGATAACTTGTGTACTGAAGTACACGGCGTCATCAACATAACGTAAAGAAGAATTAAATAAATACTTCTTAAGAGAACTTAAAGTTAAGCAAGGTGATGCTTACCTTTGAGTTTTTTGACTCACTGCTCTTTAACAATTTGGAAAGCTGATATTAAACCCGGTGTTTATATTGGCAACAACGTGTCGCACGGTGTTGCATAAGATATAAATACCAACGAAGAAGAAATTCTTCATGATTTTTAAAAAAATCAATACTCAAGGGTCGAATTAAGTACATCCGTGTACAATTCGACATCCAAACATCCTTGTTTGGAACATTCTTAATGAATGCGTGAAAATGTCAGACATACATTTGAATTTGGTTTTGTCACCAAATTACTCAGCAACTGTATTGCACAGATTTTGCTTTAGTAGCAAGGCTTGCGATGATGTGAGACAGGGAGTTACCTTCGGGTAATGACCAACGAACATCAAGCGTAACGCAGCTAATAACGCAAAAGACAAGCGAAACTTTTTGGGGTTGTATGGTTAAGTGACTAAGCGTATGTGGTGGATGCCTTGGCAGTTAGAGGCGATGAAGGACGTGTTAATCTGCGATAAGCTGTGTTAAGCCGATAAAAGGCGTTATAGGCACAGATTTCCGAATGGGGAAACCCACCTGTCATAAGGCAGGTATCGTTAAGTGAATACATAGCTTAACGAGGCGAACCGGGAGAACTGAAACATCTAAGTACCCCGAGGAAAAGAAATCAACCGAGATTTCCTTAGTAGCGGCGAGCGAACGGGAATTAGCCCTTAAGCGGTTTGTGAATTAGTGGAATAAGCTGGAAAGCTTGACGATACAGGGTGATAGTCCCGTACACGAAAATGACCTTACCGTGAAATCGAGTAGGACGGAACACGTGAAATTCTGTCTGAATATGGGGGGACCATCCTCCAAGGCTAAATACTCCTAACTGACCGATAGTGAACCAGTACCGTGAGGGAAAGGCGAAAAGAACCCCTGTGAGGGGAGTGAAATAGAACCTGAAACCGCATACGTACAAGCAGTGGAAGCCTTCGGGTGACTGCGTACCTTTTGTATAATGGGTCAGCGACTTATGTTCTGTAGCAAGGTTAACCGATTAGGGGAGCCGTAGCGAAAGCGAGTGTTAACTGCGCGTTTAGTTGCAGGGCATAGACCCGAAACCCGGCGATCTACCCATGGGCAGGTTGAAGGTTGAGTAACATCAACTGGAGGACCGAACACACGTATGTTGAAAAATGCGGTGATGACTTGTGGGTCGGAGTGAAAGGCTAATCAAGCCGGGAGATAGCTGGTTCTCCCCGAAATCTATTTAGGTAGAGCCTCGGACGAACACCACTGGGGGTAGAGCACTGTTAAGGCTAGGGGGTCATCCCGACTTACCAACCCTTTGCAAACTCCGAATACCAGTGAGTGATATCCGGGAGACACACGGCGGGTGCTAACGTCCGTCGTGGAAAGGGAAACAACCCAGACCGCCAGCTAAGGTCCCAAAGTCTATGTTAAGTGGGAAACGATGTGGAAAGGCCCAGACAGCTAGGAGGTTGGCTTAGAAGCAGCCATCCTTTAAAGAAAGCGTAATAGCTCACTAGTCGAGTCGGTCTGCGCGGAAGATGTAACGGGGCTAAACATAGCACCGAAGCTGCGGATTTAATCTTAGGATTAAGTGGTAGGGGAGCGTTCTGTAAGCCGTTGAAGGTGTGTTGTAAAGCATGCTGGAGGTATCAGAAGTGCGAATGCTGACATGAGTAACGATAATGGGGGTGAAAAACCCCCACGCCGAAAGACCAAGGTTTCCTGTCCCATGTTAATCAGGGCAGGGTAAGTCGGCCCCTAAGGCGAGACCGAAAGGTGTAGTCGATGGGAAACAGATTAATATTTCTGTACTTCTTATAATTGCGAAGGAGGGACGGAGCAGGCTAGGCAAGCATGGCGTTGGTTGTCCATGTGAAAGTATGTAGGCTGGAGATTTAGGTAAATCCGGATTTCCTCAAGGCTGAGATACGAGACGAGACTCTACGGAGTTGAAGTTGTTGATGCCATACTTCCAGGAAAAGCTTCTAAGCATCAGATTATAAGGAACCGTACCCCAAACCGACACAGGTGGTTAGGTAGAGAATACTAAGGCGCTTGAGAGAACTCGGGTGAAGGAACTAGGCAAAATAGTACCGTAACTTCGGGAGAAGGTACGCTGGCTCTGGTGATGGGACTTGCTCCCTAAGCTGAGGCCAGTCGAAGTAACCAGGTGGCTGGAACTGTTTATTAAAAACACAGCACTGTGCTAAATCGTAAGATGACGTATACGGTGTGACGCCTGCCCGGTGCCGGAAGGTTAATTGATTGGGTTAGCGCAAGCGAAGCTCATGATCGAAGCCCCGGTAAACGGCGGCCGTAACTATAACGGTCCTAAGGTAGCGAAATTCCTTGTCGGGTAAGTTCCGACCTGCACGAATGGCGTAATCATGGCCACACTGTCTCCACCCGAGACTCAGTGAAATTGAATTTGCGGTTAAGATGCCGTATACCCGCGGCTAGACGGAAAGACCCCGTGAACCTTTACTATAGCTTGACAGTGAACATTGCTCCTACATGTGTAGGATAGGTGGGAGGCTTTGAAGCAGGTACGCCAGTATCTGTGGAGCCATCCTTGAAATACCACCCTTGTATGCGTGATGTTCTAACCTGGTCCCATAATCTGGGATGGGGACACTGTCTGGTGGGTAGTTTGACTGGGGCGGTCTCCTCCCAAAGTGTAACGGAGGAGCACGAAGGTTGGCTAAGTACGGTCGGACATCGTACGGTTAGTGCAATGGCATAAGCCAGCTTAACTGCGAGACAGACACGTCGAGCAGGTACGAAAGTAGGTCATAGTGATCCGGTGGTTCTGTATGGAAGGGCCATCGCTCAACGGATAAAAGGTACTCCGGGGATAACAGGCTGATACCGCCCAAGAGTTCATATCGACGGCGGTGTTTGGCACCTCGATGTCGGCTCATCACATCCTGGGGCTGAAGTCGGTCCCAAGGGTATGGCTGTTCGCCATTTAAAGTGGTACGCGAGCTGGGTTTAGAACGTCGTGAGACAGTTCGGTCCCTATCTGCCGTGGGCGTTTGAGAATTGAAGAGGGCTGCTCCTAGTACGAGAGGACCGGAGTGGACGAACCTCTGGTGTTCCGGTTGTCACGCCAGTGGCATTGCCGGGTAGCTATGTTCGGAACTGATAACCGCTGAAAGCATCTAAGCGGGAAGCAGGCTTTGAGATGAGTTCTCACTGGGACTTTAAGTCCCCTAAAGGGTCGTCGGAGACTACGACGTTGATAGGCAGGGTGTGTAAGCGTTGTGAGACGTTGAGCTAACCTGTACTAATTGCCCGTGAGGCTTAACCATACAACACCCAAGAGGTTTTCGTATGGTCTGATAATCATCACGCATGATTAAGAATTGAGTAAATATCGCTTTCCGAATTGAAACGTTTTTTGTCTGGCGACAATAGCACTTTGGAACCACCTGAACCCATGCCGAACTCAGAAGTGAAACGAAGTAGCGCCGATGGTAGTGTGGGAGTTCCCATGTGAGAGTAGGTCATCGCCAGGCTTCCAATTTTGGAGGGGTTCCCGAGTGGCCAAAGGGATCAGACTGTAAATCTGACGGCTCCGCCTTCGGTGGTTCGAATCCACCTCCCTCCACCATATATAAAAAGCCCGCTATATAGCGGGCTTTTTTGCTTTTACGCGCTATTTAACTCTGTGCCATATAACACTACACGCCTTAGTGTACAAACGGTACCGTCCCAGAAAGTGTGTCTCTCTTATTTTAATTTCAGTTTCAAACACTCTAGTTAAATAAGTTACTTTTCTCAAAACGACTTATTGGATATTGATAAGTCGTTTGGTTCATATCCAACGCAACCTTACTCAGAATGGTTAACACAGAATTGACACTGGGCATTGAGTTTCTGATTTTTAGTGTACGTTTGAATGATTTATTTAATCGTTCAATCCAGTTGGTAGTATAAATCATATTTCGGATCATCGGCTCAAAGTCCAAATAAGTCGCGTAATAGTGCATGTATAGCTCATCTGTAAACACTTTAAAGCTAGGATATCGTTTTCCCCATTTTTCATATAACCACTTCGCCCGGATCTGAAACTCTTCTCGATCATCAGACTGATCGTCTAAGTTGAATACAAACCTTAAATCCTCAGCAACATCACTACGATGAGACTTTTTCACTTTCTTTAAGATGTCGCGTTTCAAATGCAAAACACATTTTTGAATTCGACATTGATAATGCCGTTCTATGGCAGAATCTAAGCCTGATAGGTTATCAATTACAGCGAGATCGATTTGTCTAAGGCCACGTTCTTTTAAATCTAATAATATGTCATCCCAATTTGACGCCGATTCGGTTGGCGCATTGTAGATACCGATAACCTCTCGAGTCATATCATGCTTAACGGCCAGCACAATGTAATAGGCTTCACTAGAAACTGTTTCACGCTTTGTTTTGATAAATGTCGCGTCAAGATAAATGATGGGATAGTACTCGCACAGCTTCTGCTTTCTGAAGTCCTCCATTTCTTTATAAAGACTTTTGGTGATGCGTGATACCGCACTTCGAGAGAGCTTTTGACCATAAATGGATTCGGTTACAGATTCGATATCTCGGGTTGTTAACCCCTTTGCGTAAAGCTCAAAACAAAGCTCATTTAACGTATCACTTTGCTCTCTCATTACATTGAGGATCCAAGGCTTAAATTGGTTTAGCCGATCACGAGGAACTTGTAGAGTTAAGGCTTCGCCAATGCCCAATCCTGTAACGGGCCTAAATCCATTTCCCTTATTTCCCTGCGAATTTCTGAGGTACTCTGAACGCTCAGCTTTCATAAAAGAGTTAAGCGCCAACTCTAAGACTTGGTTCAGACCACCAGGCTTTTCGATTAATGAATCCAATGCTGCTTGAATTTGTTTACTATTCAGCGTTAAATTAGTCATAGTCTCTCTCCGTTTCTTGTTGAATGTTTTTTGGTCGAAACTATCAACTAAACTAAGAGAGACTTTTTTATTTGTCCAATCGGACACACTTCAGTGGGACGGTATGGTACAAACACCTGTAAAAAGCCGCATTGGTAATATCCTTTTTGTTTAAATATGCTTAAGTAAACACACTTGTTGACGACACATAACTTGTTTTATCAATAGATGTGCCAAGCAAGCAAGCAAGCAAGCAAGCAAGCAAGCAAGCAAGCAAGCAAGCAGCAAGTAACTGAGTGAGTATGTCGCTCCCTGTTGACGATTTTGATCATCAACGAGCATATGGGTTAATTAATGAAATTTTGGCAATCTGGCTTTACCATGGCATTCCCAATGGCCTGCATTGTAGTGACTATCAATTGCATC
Organism: Thalassotalea ponticola; assembly: GCF_041379045.1. Classification (NCBI taxonomy): domain Bacteria; kingdom Pseudomonadati; phylum Pseudomonadota; class Gammaproteobacteria; order Alteromonadales; family Colwelliaceae; genus Thalassotalea; species Thalassotalea ponticola. Next base: position 3,133,831 of record NZ_CP166871.1, on the reverse strand, counting down.
AGACGAGTTGGTAGGTAGTAAGTAATTGTTTAGTAAAAAAGCCCACGCATACGAGGGCTTTAATCTAGTAAAGCGGATATTATCAGGAAGTTGAGTTTGCGTTGAGTAAGTGCTTGCTAACAAATTCAGTAAGCTTTGCTTTCGCCTTGTTATCAGCATTTTCATCAAAGCCAATAATGTATCCTTTGCCGATACATTCAGGTGCATCCATCATCACTTTGGCACGAGCGAAAGCTCGCTCTTCGCGAGTGGCATTATTGGCCGCATAGCTGGTTAGTTGACCATTAATGGTGGGCAAACCCGTTTCCGCTTGAAAACTAAAACGGCACTCTTTGATATACGGAAAATCTCTTTCCTTACGCGGTTGATTATTTTCCCACGCGTGTCCAGCGCCGGCAATTATTAGAACCTCAACATCACTGCCCGCATCCTCTAGTGCTTGGTGTACTTGGCTACACAGCGTTGGATTAACACTGTTATCACTGTCACCAAAGATCGCTAAATAAGGTTTAGCCGTAGTTTGGTTTGACCCTAGTGTTTGATGACAAGGACCGTAAAAATCAGCGTGTAATGCAAAGCCAGGATGCTCCGGAGCGAGAATGCTTTTCACCCGTGCATCCATGGTATAACGCGTTGCCATGCCGCCATAAGAGTAGCCGGTAACGCCGATACGAGTAGCGTCGATACGAGGATGTGTTGATAGAACTTTTAATGCGTTATACGCGTCAACGACGATATCTGTTTCTGATGCGGAGAGGGTTTTCTGCAAATACTTATGGTCGTTCGTTACACCGCGTGGCGTGTAATAATCTAACACAAACGCAGCAATACCGAGTTTGTTAAATAGCTTAACGTAACCTTGCTCGCGCTCTTCTCGAATACCGCCGCTACCATGCAAAATTATCATTGCCGGAACTGGCTCTAGCTCACTTGCATTTTCAGGGAAATACAAGGTGCCCATGCCTGTTGACTCGACGCTATTGTCAAAGTCAGTAAGAAGCACACTAAAGTCATAAGGGCTTTTCGATGGGAAATAGATAATCCCCTTGTCACCCTCATCTAACTTGCTTTTAACGTTGTCATATTGAGGTAAAGTCGGTAAATCGACGCGGCTATTCCACGGTAGCCCAATACCAGCATACTCTGTTTCGATGTGGTAAATACCGTAACCCGCAGCCAATATTGCGGCGCCGAATGCGGAGTAAAGCCATTTTTTCATAACATCATTCCCTTACAGTGTTAATGCTAAGCGCGTTGCTGACTTTAATGCGCCTTCGATGTAATCAACAGATAATGAATCGCCAATGTTGTGAATGGTGTAATTCCCTTGCAGTTGTTGAGCTGCCTGAAGATTGTTACTGGCGCCCTTGGCGATGATCACGGATGTTGCGTTAACTGATTGCAGATCGCCGTTGTGATCTTGGTAGTCAACGGTTTTATCGGTAATCTGTTGTATTCTCGCTTGGCGAATGATTTGCACTTGATGTTGCTTCAAGTTTTGAAGTACCCGCCATCTACGCACAATCGAGATTTCCGAGCCGACTTCCTCATCGGTGAGGACGGTCACATTACGGCCGCGTTCAACCAGAAATTCAGCCAACTCAAGACCCACTAGGCCAGCGCCAATAATGGTTACATCTTTGCTTAATGGCATCCAGACTTTTGACAGTGTTTGTAACGCGTCTGTACTCTTGGTAATGCCAATAAGGGAACCAGACTTCATCATCATTCTTTGTTTTAAGTTGAGTTTTTGCTTGGCAATGTGTTCGCCTTCACCTGTCATTAACAGGCGCAGTTCCTCTCCTGACCAAACGTGATTTTGATCGGCGCCAGGTACATCAATTGCATCGCGCTTTGCACCAACGGCCAAAATTACTTCATCGGCATTTAAAGCTGCCAGTACTGATGCATCGACACGGGTGTTGAGTTTGACAGTAATATTGTCATCAGCTTGCACTTCGCCAACCAAATAATCGAGTAGCGCGCCATTTTCAGGGTAAGCTAGAGCGGCAAAAAATAAGGTGCCACCCAAATAGCTACTTTTTTCACACAGGGTTACTCTGTGGCCGCGCAGCGACAATACGCGGGCAGCTTCCATACCTGCTGGACCACCACCGACAATAACGATGTGTTTGGATTTGCTGGCAGCAGTGATCGCCAGGTCGCTTTCTTGTCCGGTAAACGGATTAACAGCACATTTGACCCGATCATTGACAAATATTTGGCTGACACACGCGTAGCAGTATATACATGGGCGGATTTTTTCCGGCGATTGTGCGACAACTTTATTTGGCAGCTCCGGATCAGCTAGCAGTTTACGGGCAAAGCCAACAAAATCACAATCACCATTGGCTATTGCTGAGTCAGCGACATCTGGCTCTAAACGACCGACCGTAATTACCGGGATATTAACGTGCTGTTTAACGGCTTTGGCCCATGCTAAAAAGCCTCCCGCTTTGTGTACTAATGGCGCTTCGGTAAATGCGTCGCCTTTGGTGGGGTTAGCATATGCAGAAACACTAACCGCGTTGACGCCAGCCAATTCGGCCATTTTGGCGACCGCTTGGCAGTCTTCGATAGTGATGCCACCAGGCATTCGCAACTCTTGGGCGTCGAGGCGTAACCACAGTGGGAAATCGGCCGGTACTTTGGTGCGTACCGCGGCAATAATTTGTAAAAGTAGTCGCGCCCGGTTTTCAATTGGGCCACCGTATTCATCATCTCGTTTGTTGGTAAACGCTGACAAAAAGCCGGCAATAATATAGGTGTGGGCGGCGTGCAGTTCTATCGCATCAAATCCTGCTTTAACGGCGCGTTCAGCGGCATCGGCAAACCAACTAATCATCTGCTCAATGTCGGCTTTATCCATGACTCGAATCTTTGGAGCTGACGTACCGGCAGAGCGAATAAACCTAGATAATTCTGATTTGGTCAAATCATTCATCATATCGGTTTTGTGAGGCGCTGGCATTGACGGTACCCAAATCTCTCTGCCTTCAGCGAGATCGCGCACTGCGGTTTTACCAGCGTGTTGTAATTGAACGGCAATTTTACAATCGTGTTTGTGAACTCGATCAGTAAGCTGTTTTAAGCCAGGAATAAATTTATCATCTGAGATACCAACTTGGTATGGCTCTGCCGTTCCATGAGGGTAGGCTACAGAGACAACGCCCATGGTTAGCATTGCTGCACCGCCTTTGGCGCGTTGCTCATAAAACGCTTGGATGCGTTCAGAACACTGGCCGTCGCTCTCGGCAAAATTAGACCCCATAGGTGCCATAATCATGCGATTCTTTAAACTCAGGCTGCCGATTCGCCCAGGTTGAGTAAGGTGTTTGAAAATTGCCATGTGGTATTCCTTTTTAGCAAGCGGTCGGATGCAGTAAAAAGTCTAAGCACATACGATTAAAGTAATCTTTGTGTTCAACTTGAACCCAGTGGCCACATTGATTGACCATGATAAATTTACAATGCGGCATATTATCAAGGAATTTATACATACCTTCACGCGGATTAAAGCAATCATTAGTCCCCCAAAAACCCAAGCAGTCTACCTTTATTTCGTGTAGGCGCTCTGTCATGTTTGGGACCATCATCGTATTAAATAGATTGTCAGGTTGCGTTTTTGCAACCGCAACGCGCTCAGTCAAAATGTCGTCGGTTAAACCATTTGCATCAAAGAGTTGTAAACTCATCACCTTGCGCATCTTATCCTTGTCCATAGTGCCTTCATTATATATCGAGACCATGCGTTGAATACCTTCCATTTGAAAGTAAGTTTCTCGTTCTTCAACACCGCCCGGTGCCATAAGAATGAGCTTGGCTACGGTCTCTGGGTGGGCTAAGGTTTGCCCAAGTGCAATGGCTCCACCCAAAGAATTACCGAGCAAAATGCAGTCAGACAGTTCGTTTTGGCGAATAAAGAGATTTAAACACTCAACGAAAAAGTCGAGGTTGTAATGGACGTCATCAGGTTTGTCAGAGCGGCCAAAGCCAGGTAAATCAAGCACGATATTGCGAAAACCTGCTGCAGCAAATACCGGATAATTACCCTTGAAGTTACTGTAACCACTCGCACCCGGGCCGCTACCGTGTAGCCAAATGACCGTAGGACCAGTACCTATATCGAGGTGATGCACACGAATGCCGTTTTCTAGGTCGGTATAATGCCCCTCGGGCAGATGCGAAAATGGATCGTTTGTCATGTGTAAATTCCTTTGCTAGTTCTAACCTATCGCTCGATTCTATGAATTCAACGCAGCGTTCTCATCGTCCATTTAGACCAAGGGAATTAGGTGGTAAATCCGTTAGAGCAAATAGTCGAGATGGACGATGTTAGTGATTGCCGCATAGGGGCATAGTTGTCGCAGTGAGAAAATGACGAATTTTGACTCGATACGAGGTGACCTCATTATGACAACAAATTTGATGGCCAAAGAACCGGCGCTGACAACAGTCGTTGATCGGCAGGTTACTCAAGCAAAAATGGATAAGCGCGCTAGTGCGGCAATGCGAATCAAGCCGAAACAGCAATACACGGTTGCAGATCGCCTCGAAGCTCAAGCGTTATTACATGCAGATAAGCCGTTTATTATTTACCAAGGTAAGGCAATAACCTACCAGCAAATAAATGAGCAAGCCAATCGTTATGCTCAGGTGTTGCATAGCTTGGGCCTCAGAGCTGGTGACACCTGTGCCATGGCGTTGGAAAACCGACCGGAATTTTTCATCGTTTGGTTTGCTTTGGCCAAAATTGGCGCCGTTACCGCATTTTTAAATACTCACGTATCGGGTGTACCGTTAGCCCATGCCATTAACAGCACAGAAGCGAAAGGGGTGATTGTTGGCGATGAATGCATCAATAATTTTATCGAAACGCCTGAACTCGACGTCAGTCGCTTTTGGCGGCTAAGCGATGTTGAAACCGACATCAGTGATAATCTTAGTAGCCAGTTTTCAAAGGACCTTGAACAGCGCCTATCAGCGCTGACGAGTGCAGAGTTTGATGCGAGTAGTCGAGCCGATATTGTTGCTGAAGATCCGATGCTGTTAATTTTTACATCAGGTACAACGGGACTGCCAAAGGCAGCCGTATACAGCCATTTGCGCTGGCTGTGTTCGGGCGATGTCATGGAGGTGACAATTGATGCGACAAGCGATGATGTCTTTTATTGTTGTCTACCTTTGTACCACGGCGCAGCCGCAACCTCAGTGACGTCAACCGCACTTGCGTGTGGCGGAGCGATTGTTGTGCGTCGCAAATTTAGTGTGTCGAAGTTTTGGCAAGAAATAGCCGAAAACCAAGTGACGGTTTGTCAGTACATTGGCGAAATTTGTCGCTACTTGCTCAATCGAAATATTGAAGCGCCAGCACATCGCTTACGGGCTATGATGGGCGCGGGCTTGAGCGCCGAAAGTTGGCAACGCTGGATTGAAGCCTACGGCGAGATGGACATATACGAGGGATGGGGATCTACCGAGTCGAATACCAATTTGATTAATTTGGATAATCACATTGGTTCCTGTGGACGCATTCCCGATTGGCAGAAAACTAATTTTCGCTTAGTCCAATTTGACGTTGAGGCCAATGATTACATCCGCGATGATAATGGCTTTTGTATTTTGTGCCAGCCTGGTGAAGTGGGCGAGGGGCTGGGGATGATCATTAATCACCCCGATATAGGTGCCGGCCGGTTTGAAGGCTACACCAACAAGCGCGAAACCGAAGGCAAGATTATTCGCAATGTGTTTACTCAAGGCGATGCTTATTGGCGCTCAGGTGATTTACTGCGCTATGATGCCGATGGCTACTTTTACTTTGTCGATCGGATTGGCGATACCTTCCGTTGGAAAAGTGAAAATGTATCAACGCAAGAGGTGGCGACCATTTTAACGGATTACCAAGACGCTGAGTTTATCAATGTTTACGGCGTACTGGTACCGGAACACGAGGGGCGGGCAGGCATGGCGAGTATTGTCATGCAGCCAAATAAACAATTTAACAGTAAGCAGTTTTATCAGTTAGCAACCGAAAAACTACCTCACTATGCCGCCCCACTATTCGTGCGAGTCAGTGAGCAAGCTGATATGACAACAACGTTTAAATTGAGAAAAGTTGATTTACAAAAGCAAGGTTACTCACCAGAGTTATGCGATGACCCGCTGTATGTTAAAGACGATAGCGCTGGTGATTATGTGCAGTACAACGAACACGTATTAGCACGCCTTGGTTTACCAAAATTTTTAGCGACGGAGGCTTAATGGGTCTTGCAGGAAAAGCAGCAATAGTTGGCGCTGCGCAATATAAACCAGAAAAATATAAAACCGCAAAGCAGATGTTTCACTTAGAGCAGGTTGCCGATCTCGCTCATCAAGCACTGCGCGATAGTGGACTAGAAGCCAGTGATATTGATGGCCTTGTGGTTAATGGGGCTCAATTTCACGAAGCCGAGGTATTTGTACCGGCGATGGCGGCGGAGTATCTTGGCATTGGTGTTAACTTTGCTGAAGTGGTGGACTTAGGCGGTTGTACCGGCGTTGGTATGCTGTGGCGAGCTGCAGCGGCAATAGAATTAGGCGTTTGTAAAGCGGTGTTGTGTGTTATACCAGCACGAATGGCGCCTTTTGCTCCGAACGAAGATCCGGCCTGGTTGTACGAGGCGATGAAGTACGGTGGTCACAGTACGCGCTATGGTGCACCTGAGGCCGAATTTGATTTGCCTTATGGCCACATGGGGCAAAATACCGGTTATGCGATGATCGCTCAGCGCTATGCGGCGCAATATGGTTATTCACCTGAAGCGATGGCTAAATTAGCGGTTGATCAACGCACCAATGCACTGAGTAATCCTGACGCTATTTTTTATAACCAACCGCTGTCTATTAGCGATGTTTTAGAGTCAAAAATGGTTGCTGATCCATTGCGCGTATTGGAAATTGTTATGCCTGTTGCCGGTGGCGCAGCCGTGATCGTTGCCAGCGAAGAATTGTTAGAGCGCACCAATCATCGCCCTGCGTATATCAAAGGTTTCGGCGAACGTTTGTCGTTTAAGTCACCATCGTATGCCGAAGATATGACAGTAACACCAGTTGCTGAAGCTGCGAAAAAGGCGTTTGCCATGTCCGGTTTAAAGCCGAGTGATATCCACGCCGCGCAAATCTACGATTGCTACACCATTACCGTACTGCTGTCGCTAGAAGACGCAGGTTTTTGTAAAAAAGGTGAAGGAATGAAATTTTTGATGGAAAACGATTTAACCTTTAACGGTAATTTCCCTCTTAATACCCACGGTGGTCAACTGAGCTTTGGTCAGTCTGGTGCGGCCGGAGGTATGTCGCAAATTATAGAAGCATTCCACCAAATCAGCGGTCGTGCGGGTGCGCGCCAATTAGGTACGTGCGATAACGTATTTGTTACCGGCACGGGTGGGGTGATGAGTGAACAAGGTGCCATCGTTTTACAAGGAGGGGCGTAATGAGCGCGAAACCATTACCAGTTCAAACACCGATCTCTAAGCCGTTTTGGCATAATTTAGCGCAAGGTAAATTAACCGCCCAGCAATGTGGCGATTGTCACCGCTGGACGTTTTACCCGCGTAACCATTGCCAGCATTGCTTTTCGCATTCACTTGAGTGGCGCGAAGTCACAGGCAAGGGGACATTGTATAGCTTTACCGTGGCGCGAATCCCGACCATGGCAGAGTTTGCCGACGAGGCGCCGCAAATCCTTGCCGTAGTAGAACTGGCCGAAGGGATTCGCATGAACACAACGCTAATAGGCGTTGAAGAATCCGATATTCGCATTGGCATGGCAGTACAAGCGGTATTTGATACGGTCACCGACAACGGCGATGCGCTGGTTCGCTTTACTGCGGCCAACAACAATTTAACCCACCGCCCATATCGCGACCCGCTAGCAGATCTGCCACTCAACGACAAAGGACAAAAAATTGTTCCCTTAGCCAATCAAGCAGCGCTGCACGGTTTGGTCTCTGATAGCTTCACTGATTGGAGTAATACAATTACTATTGACCAATCATTGATCGATGAGTTCGCCGCGTTGTCAGGTGATGATTATTGGATTCACACTGATCCGAAAAAATCGAAAACCGATAGCCCGTACGGTTCGACTATTGCACATGGCGCTTTGGTACAAATTTTACAATCGCGATTGGCATTACCGCTTGGCTATGAAATTACCGGCTTTAATACCATGGTCAACTACGGCTCGAATAAATTGCGCTTTCCCGCACCGGTGCCGGTTAACTCTCAAATCCATGCGCGAGCTCGTGTAAAGAGTGTTGATGTTGGTGTTAAAGGGGTACAGCTTATCCTTGAAGTGCACACTCACGTGGTCGGCTCAGAGCGGCCATCGGTGATCAATGAGCTAGTTATCTACTATCGCTAACGCCCTAGTTAGAGTTTCTCCCTCGGTTAGTGCTACTTGCGTTCGTTGCAAGTAGCACTTTTTTATTACCACCTTCTGATCATCTTCCTGTTGCAGCAGCGCAACCTCGCGACTCGGTTTAGCGCCGTTGACCTGGTCATTGACAGCTCATGTAGATTTTTCCCGTCGCTCCCCGTCGCTCGTTAGTGCAATCAATTTGTGCTTATTAATAGGTGAATATTCGATGTTTTCGCCGATGTTCACCCTATTTTCCCTTTGTTAGGCGTTGTTTTGTAACGCATTTGTCGCGATAACAAAGGCCCACCAAATCTCGTCATAGTCCAAACGGACGATGAGTTCGTCAGTGGTGGATTTTTAGTCTAAACGGACGATGAGGCAGTTGGTTAATAGATATACAACTTTGATGTTCCATACAAATGATTACAACAAGATCGTAAAAATCTAATAATAACGACTACAAATGGATATTCATCATATGAAGTTAACAGCAGGAAATAATCGAGGACGCTTTGCCATTGCACCGATAGCATTTGCTATTGCCGGCGCTTTGTTTGCCTCCACTACCTACGCTCAAGAACAGAGTGAAAACGCCGACAAATCCACGATTGAACGCATTGAAGTTACCGCGCAAAAGCGGGTGACGTCTTTGCAAGAAACGCCAGTGGCAATCACTGCATTTAATCCTGAAGCGATTGAAAAATTTGGCATTGAAGACATCAGCGACATCAATGCGCTGGCTCCTAACGTGCGCATTTCTCCGGCGATTGGTAGTTCGTTTAACGTGGGCATTAATATTCGCGGTCTCGGAGTCACCGAGCCATCTTTAGCGATTGACCCCAAGGTTGGTATTTACCTTGACGGTGTGTACTTGGCTAGAAACGCGGGTGCGATATTTAACGTGGTCGACTTAGAGCGAGTTGAGGTATTGCGTGGTCCGCAAGGTACTCTTTGGGGTAAAAACACCACCGGTGGTGCGTTGAGTTTAGTGACCAAAAAGCCGTCGGAAGAGTTTGAGTTTAATCAAACGTTCACGGTGGGCTCATACAACGAATTTAAATCAAAAACGTCAATTGATACTGGTGAGTTTGCTAACTTTACCGCTAAGTTAACGTATATGCACGGCCAGCAAGATGGCTGGGCTGAGAATACCTTTGAAGGTGCCAAAGAAAAACACCTAGGCGCAGAAGATTTGGACGCGCTGCGCTTTGCTTTGCGCTACTCAGGTGATAACTTCACCGTCGATTACAGCTATGATCAAACCGACAGTGAATCAGTGTCTATTCCGGTACAAATTAGTAATGTGCGCGAAGCCTTTACCGACCCAACGGTACCGACGTTATTTCTCGGCAACAATACCTTATACGCCGGTAATGTGTTTGCCATGATGGCGGCAAATGAACACGACTCAAGTCGTCAAACGAAATTTGAACTGGACAATCACGGCGCAGAACATGTCGATATCACAGGTCATAACCTGACGGTCGCGTGGGATTTTTCTGATAATCATACGTTTAAGTCGATCAGTTCTTATCGCGACTATGAATCTCGTATTCTCGACGGTGTAGACTTGGACGGCGGCGCATATTTTGGCTATGCGTTAGACTTTTCAACCATGCCACCGAGTGTTAACCCCAATGACGTTATTACCTTGCCAGGCTTTCACTTTAAGGGGACAAAAGAGCAAGATCAAACATCACAAGAGTTCCAACTGTTAGGTGATTTTAACAACGGCAAAGTTAAATATGTGGCCGGGTATTACTACTTTGAAGAAGAGGGACGAGAAATCAATCCTTGGGCACTGAGTATCTTTACCGGTCAAGGTGCGAATATTCTATTTGCCGACCCTCTGCCCTTTGGTAACTTCTACGAAGTCACGGCAGAATCACAGGCCGTATATGGTAATATCGATTACGCATTAACTGACAAGTTAAATATTATTGCTGGTTTGCGTCATACCAAAGACGATCGTTCACTAACCAACTTAGCCGCGCCGGATGTTATGTTGCGCAACGATCTAAAATCTGAAAAAGACTGGTCAAAAACGGTTGGTTCGTTAGTTGCCAACTACCTGTATGATGACGACTTAACACTGTACGCAAGTATTCAACAAGGTTATGCGTCAGGAGTGTTTAATCCAGGTTCTATCGATCGCTTTGCGTTTTTATCAACGGGTCGTGCTAACTTTGAAGGTACACTAACACCGTCTGATCCGGAAGATACAGTCGCTTATGAAATTGGTATGAAGTCGGTTTCTTTTAACGACCGCCTAATGTTTAACACCGCGGTGTTCTACAACGACAATACCAACCTGCAGAAAACTGAGTTGGTCGGTAGCATCCGTGTTTCTCGTAATACTGGTGAGTCAGAAACCAAAGGCATCGAGGTTGATGCTAAGTTCATTGCCACGCCAGACTTATCGTTTACGGCGACCTTAGGTTATCAAGATACCGAGTACACGGATCCTGAATATACCGATCAGACGTCTTATTCTGGTACTCTAGCGATGGACTGGTACGTTGCTGAGATGGGTTGGGGTGATCTGGTTTTCCACGCCGATTACGTGTTAGTCGACGAATACCAATTCTCGGTATCGGATCCAACCCTAGTGGCAGATGCGTATCAACTGCTAAATGCGCGATTGAGTTTAGCCAATATCAATGTTGGTGAGCGCTCAACGTTAAACGTCGCTGCTTGGGGACGCAACATTACCGATGAAGAGTACATCGTTCACGGCGCAAACATGTCGTTCTTCGATGCTCAAACATACGGGACGCCAGCAACTTGGGGAGTTGACGTCAAATACACCTTCTAGTCAACTTAGCGAGTTAAACAACTCTACATCATACGCAAGCGGGCATGTCATTGTGACATGCCCGTTTTTTCTATGTATTTCAGACACTTTACTCACCGGCTGAAACGCTCTTTATCCACCGACAAATTTTAGTCTTTACGGACGATGAGTCTGTAGCACCGTTTATCAATAATGGCTAACAGTTAAGAAACCGGAGAATTCAATGGATATTCAAGCTTTAGGTTATTTTGTTGCACAAACTACCGATTTAAAAAAATGGCAAGACTACGCCGAAAACGTATTAGGCATGATGGTTAGCCCAGCTCCTCAAGGTGGCTTATATGTGAAAATGGATGATCGTCCATTTCGCTTTCTAATTCTCGAAGGGGAACGTGATTGCTACTTGGCGTCAGGCTGGGAGTTAGCATCGAAAGCCGACTTTGATAGTGCTGTAAATGAATTACAAAGCAAAGGAGTGAGCTGGGAAAAAGCTAATCAAGTGCAATGTCAACAGCGCGGTGTACAAGATATCGCCATCGTTAGAGATCCTTCTGGTAATACCCATGAATTGTTTTGGGGCCACTGCTCTGATTGCCAACCATTCATCTCTCCACAAGGCGTTGGTAAATTTGTTACCGGTGAAATGGGTTTAGGTCACACGGTCTTACCAGCACCATTATTTGACGAAACACTGGCATTTTTAGAGGACGTATTGGGTTTCTCAACCAGTGATATTTTTAACTTTAAACCGACGCCAGACGCTGACCCGTTGCCGATTTACTTTATGCACTGCAACAACCCAAGACACCACAGCTTGGCAATTTGCGCCTTTCCAGTAGAAAGCGGTTGCGTTCACACCATGGTGGAAGTGGAAAATATGACCGAAGTAGGTCGCGCGTACGATCGCTTTGAGCAACACGGTGTCGCCTTATCTGCGACCTTAGGTCAGCACTTAAACGACAAAATGATTTCGTTTTATATGAAAACGCCATCGGGCTTTGACATGGAATACGGCTATGGTGGATTGCAAGTTGACTGGCAAGAGCACTCGGTATTTGAATTTACTCGCGTTAGCCTTTGGGGACACGATTTTAGCGTCGGCCAAGTAACAGCAGAACAAGAGGCAGAGTAATAATGAACAAGTTAATGTCTATTGCTGATGTCGTGGCAAATTTAACCGACGGCATGACCATTGGTATTGGTGGTTGGGGTCCTCGTCGCAAGCCGATGGCGTTAATTCGCGCTATTTTAAATTCCGATGTTAAGGATCTCACTATCGTTGCCTATGGCGGCGCTGATGTGGGTATGTTATGCGCTGCTGGTAAAGTTAAAAAAGTCATCTTTGCCTTTGTTTCCCTTGACTTTATTCCACTTGAGCCGTTTTTTCGACAAGCTCGTCAAAGTGGCAGTATTGAGGTAATGGAAGTTGACGAAGGTATGTTGTTACACGGATTGCGCGCTGCTTCTTGGGGCTGTCCGTTTATTCCAACTGCCGTCGGCTTAGGTACCGATGTCCTCACCCATAATCCCGATATTCAAGTAATTAATAGCCCTTATGACGATAAAGAATGGGTGGCGATGCCAGCCATTAAGCTGGATGTCGCTTTAGTCCACGTCAATAGCGCTGATCAACACGGGGTGTGTCAAATTAATGCGCCGGATTGCTTTATGGACGAATGGTTTGTAAGGGCAGCTGATAAAGCATTTGTCAGTACCGAAAACTTGGTCGATAGCGATCATTTTTACCAAGCCGAACAAGCAAACCGCGTGCATTGGGAGCGCAATCATACCACTGGTGTTGTTCATATTCCTGGCGGTGCACATCCAACATCATGTCAACCTGAATACGGGTTTGACGTAGAACACTTTAAGGCGTATAGCCGAGCGGCTAAAGAGGGTGGCTTTTCAGGGTACGCTGAGCAGTTTATCAATAACCAAGATGAACAAGCTTACCAGTCGGCTGTTGGCGGACTTGCTTACATTCAATCATTAGCCCTGCCGGTATATTAAGGACGGAACATGACAGTAGAAACTCAACAATTTACCCTGGCTGAATTAATGATCTGCGCAGCGGCAGAAGCGTTTCGCAACGACGGCGAAAATCTCGCTACTGGAATTGGCGTATTACCCCGCCTAGCGGCTAGTTTAGCTAAGCAAACGTTTAATCCTGATTTAATGATGACCGACTCTGAGGCCTATATGTTGGCACAGCCAAATCCTCTGGGTAAGCGCGATGGAGCCTTCGTACAAGCGAATGAGTCGTGGATGGGATTTGCACGTATCTTTGACAACGTGTGGAGTGGCAAACGCCATGCGATGATCGGCCCAACCCAAATTGATCGCTTTGGCCAAACCAATATTTCAGCCATTGGTAATGATTATCAGCAACCAAAAATTCAGATGCTCGGTGTGCGCGGCCTACCGGGGAATTCAATCTCTCATGCCAACTCATTCTTTGTTCCAAATCACAACAAGAAAGTGTTTGTAGAGGGCGAGTGTGACGTGGTTTGTTCCATTGGTTACAACCCAGAGCGTTTGCCAAAAGGATATAGTTTTGACGATATCGACATTCGTCTGGTGATTACCAACTTGTGTGTTATGGATTGGAACGGACCGAATAAACAGCTTCGCGTTATCAGTTTGCATCCGGGCGTGACCTTTGAACAAGTGCAAGAAAATACCTCTTTTGCCCTATGTAAAATCGCTGATCTTGGTGAAACGGCTCATCCCACGGCGGAGCAATTAGCCATTATTCGACAGTTTGACCCACATAATCAACGCGCGATGCAGATCAAAGGCAACCCCGATGGTCTAGCGGCGTCGGTACAAGGATAATCGCATGAGTGAAGTACAAGATAGCGTCATCGTCGAATATGAAAAGCGCGACAATATTGCCATTATCACCATGAACAGACCGCGTTACAACAACGTGCAAAACTCAAAAATGACCTATGCCATGGATGCTGCATTTGCCAAAGCTGTTGATGACGATGAGGTTAAAGTTATCATTTTAGCAGGCGCGGGAAAGCATTTTTCTGCTGGGCATGACATCGGTACCCCAGGTCGCGATGTCGATCAAACGTTTGAGCGCAAACACCTTTGGTACGATCACACCAATAAGCCGGGTGGCGAGTTTTTATATGCTCGTGAGCAGGAAGTTTATTTAGGAATGTGTCGTCGTTGGCGCGATATCCCCAAGCCTACCATCGCTATGGTGCAAGGCGCCTGCGTTGCCGGAGGATTAATGCTGGCGTGGGTGTGTGATTTGATCGTCGCCTCCGATGATGCGTTTTTTCAAGACCCTGTGGTGAAAATGGGCATTCCTGGGGTTGAGTACTTCGCTCACTGTTACGAAATGCCACCGCGTATCGCTAAAGAATTTTTATTTCTCGGTGAGCGCATGCCGGCAGAACGCGCTTACCAAGTGGGCATGATCAACCGCATGGTACCGCGCGAGCAACTATTCGACACGACAATGGATGTGGCACAGCGGATTGCACAAATGCCGCGTTTGGGTTTACAGTTGACCAAGCAAGTGATTAACACCGCTGAAGATAATATGGGCAAACGCAATACTATGGATATGGTGTTTGGCTACCACCACTTTGCGCATGTGCACAACGAACTTGTCTCTGGCGATAAGTTAGCGGGCTTTGATGGCAAGGCTATGGCTGCAGCGAACAAGACGCAAGCAGCTAAGCAGGAGGAGTCATGAGCGAACAAGCATTTATCGAAACAGAGTTGACTCGTCGATTAAATTGTCGCTATCCGATTATTCAAACAGCGATGGGCTGGGTGTCTGATGCCAATTTGGTCAGTGCCACCACCAACGCCGGCGGTTTTGGCTTTTTAGCCGGTGCGACTATTGCACAAGACGAGCTTGAAGCCCAGATAAAAACCATTGTTGAGCGCACCGGCGGCAGTAACTTTGGTCTCAACTTTCACATGTTTCAACCGAATGCCATGCAATGCGTAGAGTTGGCGATTAAATATAAACTCAAAGCGGTTAGCTATGGACGGGGTCCAGATCAACAAACCATCGCTCGCCTAAAAGCTGCTGGCGTATTGTGTATTCCGACTGTTGGCGCATTGAAGCACGCTCAAAAAGCGATAGCACTAGGCGCTGATATGATCGTCATTCAAGGTAGTGAAGGCGGTGGCCACACTGGCGAAGTACCAACGGCTATATTACTCAACCAAGTTATTGAAGCCGTCGATGTTCCGGTTATAGCCGCCGGTGGCTATTCGAGCGGACGAGGATTGGCTTCTGCTCTAGCCGCTGGTGCTGCAGGGATTGCCATGGGTACGCGGTTTATGATGACCACGGACTCGCCAACGCCGCAAGCAACTCTAGCCGAATATTTGGCCACACAAGACCCGACCCAAATAAAAGTCACTAAAGCCGTTGATGGCATGCGCCACCGGATGATCAGCAATGACTTTATTCGCCAGTTGGAGTCTCGCAGTGGGCTGTCGCGTTTATTCGTTGCTTTGAAAAGTGCATGGCAATGGAAGACGACAACAGACATGTCGTTGTCGCATATGATGAAACTGTTGTGGCAGGGGATTAAAGACGACCCCAAGGCGGTATCTGAATTGGTCATGGCGGCTAATCAGCCGGTACTGTTGCAAAAGTCTATGGTTGAAGGGCAACCGCAACAAGGTATTTTACCCAGCGGGCAAGTCGCCGCATGCATTGATTCGCTGGTAAGCGTTGAAACCCTCATTAACAGCATCATCATTGAGGCGAATCAGTGTCTAACTCCCCTATTAAACGCGTTTATGGCAAAGCAACCCCGTCAAGACGTCGATTTTGCAGATAAGGAAGCCTCATTATGAGTAACGCATTTACCAATAATATCGCCAATCACATTGCTGAAATCGTGATTGATAAACCGCCTGTCAATGCACTTGATAGTCAAGAATGGCATGCATTGGCCAATATCATTAACGAGCTTGGCGCCAACCAAGATGTTCGCGTGATTATTTTGCGTTCAGAAGGTCGAGGTTTTTGCGCGGGAGTCGATATCAAAGAATTAGACCAGCATCCAGAGCGCATCGTCTCTGTAAATGCGGGTAACTACGCAACATTTAAAGCCATCCACCGTTGTCCGGTGCCGGTGATTGTTGCCGTACACGGTTATGTACTGGGCGGTGGTATTGGTATGACAGGTGCCGCCGATATCGTATTAGCGTCGCATTGTGCAAGCTTTGCCTTACCAGAAGTTGACCGCGGCGCTATGGGCGGCGGTGCGCACTTACAGCGGTTATTTCCGGTACAAAAGGTGCGTTACATGTTTTTTACCGGTGAAACCGTTACCGCAGAGCAAGCCGATCGTTACGGCTTTATAGAAAAAATCTGCGCTCGTGAAGAGCTCGCCAGTGAAGCGCGTCTTATCGCTGAAAAAATTGCCGCTAAAAGTCCGGCGATGATTCGCATCGCCAAAGAAGCGTTAAACGGTATCGAGGATGGCGATTTAGAACAGAAGTATCGTTGGGAGCAGGGGTTTACTCTTGAAGCGTACACGGTTCCCGACTCGGCGGAAACTCGACGTGCGTTTGTCGAAAAGCGCGATGCTGAATTTTGAGGTGAGTAATGCAATTAAAATTTACTGAAAAACAACAACAATTTCGCCAACAAGTGCGAACGTGGTTAGCGGAAAACAAACCGAAGCAAAGATTGAAAAGCTACGACACCAAAGAAGGCTTTGAGCAACATCGCGCATGGGAAAAAGTGTTATTTGATGCTCGCTATTCAATGGTGATGTGGCCAGAGCACCTTGGAGGTCGCGGTTGTGACCTAATCGAGTGGTTGATCTTTGAGGAAGAGTATTACGCAGCTGACGCGCCGATGCGGGTGAACCAAAATGGTCAATTGTTGTTGGGACCAACGTTGATGGAATTTGGTACCCAAGAGCAAAAGCAACGTTTCTTACCACGCATGGCTGCTTCTGAAGATATGTGGGCGCAAGGTTGGTCAGAGCCCAATGCCGGCTCTGATATGGCGGCGATTCGCAGTAAAGCCATTCGCGATGGTGATGAATACGTTATCAGTGGTCAAAAAACGTGGTCAACAAGAGCCACCTTCGCCGATTGGACGTTTGGTTTGTTCCGCTCAGATCCTGAATCGAGTCGTCATCACGGCTTGTCTTACATCATGGTACCGCTCGATGCTCCAGGCGTGACCATTCGGCCGATCAAAGCACTCAACGGCAAAGATGCATTTGCTGAAATCTTCTTCGACGAAGTACGGGTACCGGTTGAAAACCGCATCGGTGATGAAGGGCAGGGATGGAAAGTGGCCATGGCGACAGCCGGCTTTGAGCGCGGCTTGTTGTTGCGCTCACCTGCGCGCTTTCAGCAACCAGCAAAAAAATTGGTCGAGCTATACAAGCAACATCAGCAGCAAGGCGACTTAGATCCGAGTATTCGCAATGATGTGCTTGAGTGCTGGAATCTCGCACAAAGCTACGCATTATCAGCTTATTACACGGTAGGACGTCTGCAAAACGGCGAACAAATCGGGGCTGAATCAAGTATCAACAAGGTGATTTGGTCGGAACTCGATTTGAAAATTCACGAAACGGCGATGCGCATACTCGGTCCTCGTGCGGAACTTTTACACGATGCGCCGTTTGCCTATAGCGATCACGACTGGCTTGAGGGCTTTTTATTTGCACAAGCGGGTCCTATTTATGCGGGAACCAATGAAATTCAACGCAATATCATTGCCGAACGCTTACTTAACCTACCAAGATAAACGGAGTGATCATGGACTTTACTTTTAGCGAAGACGAATTGGCGTTGCGCGATGCCGTTAATCGCTTCTTAATGACAGAAGCAGCGCCAGAAGTGCTGCGTGAAATATGGCAAGAGGACTCTGGTCGATCACCCCAGTTGCGCCAAGCAATGGTCGAACAGGGATTAACCGCGTTGTCGATAGACGAGCAGTACGGCGGTTTGGCGATGGGCGACTTAGTGTGGTCTTTGATGAGTCAAGAATTGGGCTATTACGCCATTCCAGATTCGTTAATCGGTACCGCCTACATTGGTGTGGGCATTATCAGTGGCTTAGCCGATGACGTGCCACAGAAATCGCAATGGTTAGAACAAATCTGTACTGGCCAATTGCGGGTGGCTGTCTCGCACCCGAGTAACCCGTTGGTTGGTGATGCGCACTTATGTGACTTGATTTTACATTTCGATAACGATGGGTTGTATGCACTGTCTCCTGAGGATGTAGAGTTAACCTTGAATGGCAGTATCGATACGTCGCGCCGTTTATATGCGATGGCGATCAAGAACAGTCAAGCTACACTCATTGCCGACAGCAGTGCTGCACAGCGTTTAATGCGCCGAGCACAAACACAAGGCACATTGGCCAATGCCGGACAAATGATCGGCTTAGCACAGCGCATGTTGGACTTGAGTATCGATTACGTCACTCAGCGCAAGCAATTTGGTAAACCCATCGGTAGTTTCCAAGCAATCAAGCACAAACTCGCCGATGTGGCCAGTAAAATAGAGATTGCCAAACCCGCGCTGTACCGCGCCGCCTACTCGATGCAAAACGATCATCCGCTTGCTCAATTACACGCCTCTGAAACCGTGTTGCTGTGCCGCAGCGCAGGGGCTCTAGCGGCCAAACACGGCATTCAGGTGCACGGTGCAATGGGCTACACCTGGGAAGTTGACTTACAAATGTTTATGAAGCGCTGTTATGCTTTGCAATCACACTGGGGTGTTGACGGCTATCATCAGCAAGTTCTTTTCGATCACATCACCGCCGATGGCGCCGAGATAGGTCCAACAGCGACCTTTGTACAGGAGTGATTATGAGTCAAGCGTACATTGTAGATGCGGTGCGAAGCCCTACTGGCAAACGCAAAGGCAGCCTTGCCGGCGTGCACGCCATTGATTTAGGTGCCTACATTTTAAAGGCTTTAGTTGAGCGGAATAATATTCCAGATAGCGAGTACGATGATGTTATTTTTGGCTGTGTTGATACCATAGGTTCACAAGCGGGTGACATTGCGCGCACCAGCTGGTTGGCTGCGGGGTTGGCGGATAATGTGCCCGGCACCACCGTTGATCGCCAATGTGGTTCATCGCAGCAAGCGGTTCATTTTGCTGCGCAAGCGGTGATGAGTGGCACCCAAGATGTGATAGCCGTTGGCGGCGTGCAAACGATGACGCAAATACCTATTTCATCGGCCATGCTCGCGGGGCAACCGTTGGGCTTTAGCACGCCATTTGCCGGCAGTGAAGGTTGGCAGCAACGTTACGGCAATCAGCCCGTTGATCAGTTTTACGCGGCACAACGCATTGCTGATCATTGGCAATTTTCTCGAGCTGATATGGAGCGCTTTGCAGCCGAAAGTCACACTCGCGCAATAGCAGCGCGCGAAGCTGGTTTGTTTAGCCGAGAAATTGTCGCTCATCAGTTACTGGCCGAGGACGAAACACCGCGTCAAGCGAATTTGGCTAAAATGGCTGAGCTAGAGCCGGTATTTGCACAATATCCAAGTATTACCGCGGCTGTATCAAGCCAAGTTTGTGATGCATCGGCGGCGATGCTGATCGTCTCTGAACAAGCATTAAAACGCTATAACTTGACGCCGAGAGCGCGTATTCACCATCTCAGTGTGTACGGCGATGACCCAATTTGGCACTTACGCGCCCCTATTGGGGCGACACATCACGCGTTGAAAAAAGCAGGCATGCGGATCAGTGATATCGATTACGCTGAAGTTAATGAGGCGTTCGCATCAGTCGTTATGGCATGGCAACACGAAATGGATATGGATCCTTCGCGGGTCAATGCCGCCGGTGGTGCGATTGCACTAGGTCATCCATTAGGGGCCAGTGGGGCGCGTTTGATGACGCGCTTATTACATCAATTAGAACACAGTCAAAGCCGTTTTGGCTTGCAGACTATGTGTGAAGGTGGTGGTCAAGCCAATGTCACCATTATTGAACGATTAGGTTAATGAGGAGTACTTATGTCGTTACTTGAAAACAGAGTGGCTATTATCACTGGAGCCGGTGGTGGCTTAGGCGCAGCTCACGCTAAGGTGTTCGCTGCCCACGGCTGTGCGGTGGTAGTTAATGATATTAATTATCAGGCAGCCGAGGCTGTGGTTGAGGACATTCAAGCCAAGGGCGGTCGCGCTATTGTTAATACGGCCGATATCACCGACTATGCGGCAAGTAAAGGCATTGTCGAACACGCAATAAATGAGTTTGCTGGTTTACACATAGTGGTCAATAACGCCGGTATTAATCGCGATAAGATGTTTGCCTCAATGTCTGAACAAGATTGGGATGATATTATGCGCATCCACCTCAAAGGCCATTTCTGTATAAGTTCTCACGCTGTGCGTTATTGGCGCGATTTAGCCAAAGCGGGCGAAACCGTCGATGCGCGTATCATCAACACCACCTCAGGTGCTGGCTTGCAGGGCTCTATAGGACAGTCAAACTATGCCGCGGCAAAAGCGGGCATTGCCGCATTAACACTTAATCAAGCGGCAGAACTCGGTCGTTATGGCATTACGGCAAATGCCATTGCACCAGCAGCGCGCACGGGGATGACCATGGCCGTTGATGCGATGGCACAGCAAATGGCCAAGCCAGAAGATGGTAGCTTTGATTACTGGGCACCTGAAAACGTGTCGGTGTTGTTGGCCTATTTAGCCAGTGCTCAAGCTGCGCATGTGAGCGGTAAAGTGTTTGAATCGGAAGGCGGCCGTATCTGTATAGCCGACGGTTGGCGCACCACCAAAGGCGTTGACAAAGACGCTCAGTGGGATCCGAATGAACTCGGTGACGTTGTCGATCACATGATAGAAGCAAGCACCCCTGCGCAAAAAGTATGGGGCAGTTAATTTAGCTGTCGCTAGCTGCGAAGCTAAACACATACTAAGCCGTAGCATAGTTGCTGCGGCTTTTTTATGGCGATAGATAGGTAATTGCCGCAAACGGGCAATATCGTCAGTGGTTTTGGCCGATGTACTTGGAGTCTTCTTCAGCGAACTCTGCCGAGCGAGGAGAGCTTAATAAAAAAGCCACCGCTAATCGGACGTTAGCGATGGCTCTGATAATATTCGCCAGACGTCTAGCGATGACATGCTACTTAGTCTTTGCTGACCTGCGCATCCATCATCGCGGCAAAGTTGTCATTGTAAGGTGGTAACAAGCCGTAGTCAGCGCGAAAATCATATGCTGGCGCTTCAAACACGGTGCGTTTGTGAGAAAACTCCCAGAAACCATCTTCACCGTGGTAGTGTCCGATCCCCGATTCACCCACACCGCCAAACGGAGCGTCGTGTAAAGCAGGATGCAACATCGCATCATTCACGGTAACGCCACCAGAGGTGGTATTCAATAACACGTATTGTTTTTCCATGGCATCATCACCGTAATAGTACAGCGCAAGCGGCTTGGCTTGTTGCTGTAAGGTCGATACCACTTGCTCAATGGTGTTATAGGTATTGAGCACGAGCATTGGGCCAAAGATTTCTTCTTGGCTGACTTTCGCATCTGCCGGCGGGTTTACTGCTATGGTCATTGGCAGGCGCTTATCGTTATACTCAACCACATCGTGCGAATGATATATGGCAACGTTCATGTCGTTCAGTTCACTGATATAGGCTTGTATTCTGTCGACATTTGCATCGTTGATTACCGGCACCACATCGCCATTATTGGTCACCGTAGGGTACAGCTGTTGATAGCTGCTCATAAACGCATCGATAAACTCTTGTCTAGCCGATTCGGGTACGTACACGGTGTCGGGACAGACACAGATTTGCCCACTGTTGGTGCCTTTGGCGATAGCTAGACGACGCGCTGCTTCTTTGATATCGGCACTTTGACTGATAATTGCCGGCGATTTACCACCCAGTTCCAATGTCACCGGTACGAGGTTTTGCGCGGCAGAGGCCATGATCTTTTTACCGGTTTCTATGCCACCCGTAAATACCAAGTGATCCCAAGCTTGACTGGTAAACTCTCGACTTACTTGCGAGTCGCCAGTGACCACTTCGACAACATCACTATCGAGGTGTTTTTTTACCGCAGCAGCTAGCGCTTGTGCAGTGCGAGGTGTGGCGACAGACACTTTTAATACGGCGCGGTTACCGGCACCGAGCACACAGGCCAATGGGCTTAATACGGTAAATAATGGATAGTTCCAAGTTCCTAAAATACCAATGACACCTTTGGGCTGTGCCATGGTGTAGGCTTTCGCCCCCATTTGGTCATAGGGTGCGATCATTTCTTTGTCGCGTGGTTCCACCCACTTGTACAGATTATCGCGAGTGTATTTTAGAGATGCTAAACAACCTAGGATATCGGTCATTGTTGAAAACGGTTGGCAACGGCCTTGGTAATCCGCTTCTATAGCTTCGACTAAACTTTGTTTTTCGTCGACCAACATATCGATAACTTGCTGAATGCGCTGTTTGCGTTGTTCAACAGAACTGGTCAAATCCGCACGGGCTTTGGCTTTTAGCTCGGCCACCAGTTGCGTTAATCCGCTCGTATTTGGCATATCGTCTACACGGGTATTCATGAACTTACTTCCTATTATTGTTAGCTGCGTTACAACACAGTTTGGACGTATGATGACTGATAGTATCGAATTAGCGAGGCATTTCCTCGTCCTTTCAGACCATGCCAAGTCGCGTTAGTCCATTCAGACGATGAGATTGTGAACGCAAAAACGACAATAACACATAAACTGCAAGGAATAGAACATGACAGTATCAAATTTTGACAGTCGAGAATTTCGCAATGTGCTCGGTAATTTCGCCACTGGCGTGACCATCATAACAACCCGAGCTGAAGACGGTCAGCCAGTGGGATTGACAGCCAATAGCTTTAACTCCGTCTCTCTTGATCCACCTTTGGTATTGTGGAGTTTAGCTAAAACGGCTGCCAGTGTGCCAGTGTTTGAACAAGCTGAACATTGGAACGTCCATATTTTGTCGGTTGAGCAAGAGCCGTTATCTAATTTGTTTGCCTCAAAAGGAGCCGACAAATTTGCCAACGTCGAACTTGAAGATGGTATTACCCCGGCGCCACTTATCGCCGACTGTACCACGCGCTTGCAATGTCGCAATGCATTTCAGTACGACGGCGGCGATCACATTATTTTTGTTGGTGAAGTACTCGACTTTGACGCTCAGCCCAAGGCGCCGTTAGCCTTTGTCTCGGGTCAATACGCACTGACCGCTCGCAAGCCATATGAAGGCGTGAATTTATCTTCATCAGAGGCGTTGTCCGCGTCCTACAACGAAGACTTATTGGGCTATTTACTGGGCCGCGCTCACTTTCAAATGTTACACGGCTTGAAAACCAATTTAGGCCAGCAGCAGTTGTCGGAACTCGAGTTCTATATACTATCGATATTGGGCATTCAAAAGCGCACTGATATTGACCGATTAAATGCCTACCTCGCACACAATAATACCTCGGTTACCTTGGCTGATTTTGCTCACCTTGAGCAACTCGGTATGGTTGCTGTTGATCAACATCAGACCATTGAGCTAACGGATATTGGTAAAGCGACATCGCTTGCTCAGATCAAAACGGCAAAGGGCTTAGAACAAGCGATAACTGATGCACTTGGCGAAGGCGAAGTACAAGCGCTGAAGCTGCTGTTGAAAAAAGTCATTAAAGCCACAGACCCCGGTATTCCGGATTTATGGCAAGTACAGGAGACGGCAAACTGATGATCTTAGATAAATATACGCTCAGTGGTAGCGTCGCTATTGTTACTGGAGCCGGTCAGGGGATTGGCAAAGCGATTGCGCTTGCCTTTGCCGAATTAGGTTGTAAAGTAGTATGCAGTGCTCGCACACAACAAGATATAGATGAAACATCTAATCAAATTAACGAGTTATATGGCGAAAATCGTTCGGTTGCTGTGGCTAGTGATGTAACCCAAGAAGCGGATCGCCGGCGGTTAGTCGATGCTGCGATCTCCGCCTATGGTCGCGTTACGCACTTAGTAAATACCGTTGGTGGCGGGCGACCGAGCTCAGCCGAAGATTTGTCGTTTGAAGAGCTCAATCAGGCGTTCAACTACAATGTCACCAGTGCATTTCACTTGAGCCAATTGTGCTTTGATTCGATGAAAACCGAGGGACACGGCAACATTATTAATGTCAGTTCAGCAGCGGCCAAATTGATTCAGCGCAACTTTGCAGCGTATGCAACGGTAAAAGCGGGGTTAGAGCATCTAACCCGCAATCTGGCGCAAGACTTGGCACCGCACATTCGCGTTAACGCAATTGCTCCAGGGCCTATAGCAACGAGCGCCTTAGAGCGCGCGACAACGGTTGAGATGCGTGACTACATGGCGTCAAAAACACCCTTGCAACGCATTGGTAACGTTGATGATATCGCCAGTGCAGCATGCTTCTTCGCCACCGATGCATCGTCGTGGATAACCGGCCAAATATTGGCGGTAGACGGCGGTGCCGAAAGTCCATTGTTTAACCAATAGAGATAACTACCTTATGAGTGATCTAGTTCATAAAACCTATGCCGATGCGCTGTACAAGTCATTGTGTCAAGGCACGTCAATGCCGCCAATTAGTGCTCAGAAGCCGGAGTTAACTATTGATGATGCCTATCAGATATCACTGAATTTTCTCGAGCACCGACTGGCGTCGGGTCAGCGGGTAATAGGCAAAAAAATTGGCGTAACCAGTAAAGCCGTACAAGACATGCTCAATGTACATCAGCCGGATTTTGGCTTTCTCACCGATGCCATGCAATACCAACCGGGTGATGCGGTTAGCCTACAACAGGCTGGTTTGATTCAACCTCGAGCAGAAGGAGAAATTGCCTTTTATCTCGGACAAGATTTGAACGGGCCCGGTATCACTAAAGACGATGTGATTAACGCAACACAATGGGTTGCGCCGTGTTTTGAAATTGTTGACTCTCGCATTCACGACTGGAATATCAATATTGTCGATACCGTAGCCGATAACGCATCGTGTGGTGTGTTTGTGGTATCCGATCAGCGAGTTGCACCAGATGCACTTGATCTGGCTAGTGTTGAAATGACCATTTGGAAAAATAACCAAGTTGCGGGCCAAGGTGTGGGGGCTGCCGTTCAAGGGCATCCCGCACAAGCTGTGGCATGGCTTGCTAATACTTTAGGCGAATATGGCATCACGTTAAATCGTGGCGACATTATTTTAAGCGGTGCGCTAGCGCCACTACTTCCTGTGCAGGCGGGCGATAAATTTACCATGACCATTGAAGGGTTGGGTGATTGCAGTATTGACTTTGTCGCATAGCAAAAAGGTAAACGTATGACACAAAAAATAAAATGCGCATTAATAGGCTCGGGTAACATCGGTACCGACTTAATGTATAAATTGCTACGCAGCGATGTGTTAGAGCCGGCGTGGATGGTTGGTATTGACGAAAATTCTGACGGTCTACAGCGCGCCCGAGAAAAGGGTTTAAACACCACGGCCGAGGGGGTTGATGGTCTTATTGCCAGCACTGAGCCTGGTGAAATTAAAATTGCCTTTGACGCAACATCGGCTTATGTCCACGCCGAAAACTCAGCCAAGCTCAATGCACACGGTATTTTTGTTATTGATTTAACCCCCGCAGCGATTGGGCCTTTTTGCGTGCCGCCAGTCAATTTAGCTAAGCAAGATATGCAACAGTTGACGAATTTGAATATGGTTACCTGTGGCGGACAAGCGACGATTCCAATGGTTGCCGCTGTGTCGCGTGTACAACCGGTGGCATATGGTGAAATTGTGGCGACCGTATCGTCGCGCTCGGTAGGCCCAGGAACTCGTCAGAATATCGATGAATTTACCCGCACTACGGCGGGCGCCGTCGAATCAGTTGGCGGTGCCGAAAAAGGTAAGGCGATTATCGTGATTAATCCGGCTGAACCACCGCTGATTATGCGTGATACGATTCATTGCTTAACCAAAGACACGCCTGATCAACAAAAAATCACCGCGTCCATTTTGGATATGGTTGAAGAAGTGCAGCGCTATGTGCCGGGATACAAGTTAAAGAATGGCCCGGTATTTGACGGCAACAAAGTATCGGTATTTATGGAAGTAGAAGGTCTTGGTGATTACCTACCTAAATATGCCGGTAACTTAGATATTATGACTGCCGCGGCAACTCGCACTGCCGAAATGTATGCACAGATGTTGATATCGGGTAACGCGTCGGTCGCTCTTGGCTGCGCATCGTAAGGAATGATTATGGATATTGCGAACAAAAACGTCATCTTGCATGATATGTCATTACGCGACGGCATGCATGCACGTCGTCATCAAATTTCAATCGATGAAATGGTTGCTGTCGCGACCGGCTTAGATCAAGCGAACGTGCCCTTAATAGAAGTGACCCACGGCGATGGCTTGGGAGGCGCGTCGTTAAATTACGGTTTCCCTGCTCACACCGATGAAGAGTATTTATCGGCAGTTATTCCGAAAATGAAGCAAGCCAAAGTATCAGCGTTATTACTGCCAGGTATTGGCACCGTTGATCACTTGCACATGGCTAAAGATCTTGGCGTTAGTACCATTCGCGTAGCGACTCACTGTACTGAAGCCGACGTCTCTGTCCAGCATATTCAGGCATCTCAAAAACTCGGTCTTGATACCGTTGGCTTTTTGATGATGGCGCATATGGTGACTCCTGAGCAGTTGTTAGAGCAAGCCAAGTTGATGGAGTCATACGGTGCTAACTGTATTTACTGTACTGACTCTGCCGGTTACATGTTACCCGACGATGTCACCGCGCGTATTAGCGCCTTGCGCGCAGGCCTATCAACGCAAACCGAGATCGGCTTCCACGGTCACCACAATCTGGGTATGAGTATTGCTAATTCATTAGCCGCAGTAGATGCAGGCGCGGTTCGCATTGATGGTTCGGCAGCCGGTCTTGGCGCGGGAGCTGGTAATACTCCGTTAGAGGTATTTGTTGCGGTGTTGGAGCGCATGGGCGCAAAGCACGGTGTTGATTTGTATAAAATCATGGATGTTGCCGAAGATATTATTACGCCAATGATGGACCAACCAATTCGCATAGATCGCGATGCACTAACGCTAGGCTACGCTGGTGTTTACTCGTCATTTTTGTTATTTGCACAACGTGCAGAGAAAAAATACGGCGTCTCAGCTCGTGATATTTTAGTTGAGCTAGGTCGATTAAAAACCGTTGGCGGTCAAGAAGATATGATTGATGATACGGCGATGACCATGGCCAAAGCAAGACAGGGATAAACCATGAAAACTACAGTTATAACAGGCGCTGCATCGGGTATTGGTGCCGCGGTAAAACAGCAATTAGAAGCGGCTGGTCACAAGGTGATCAGTGTCGATCGCCAACAAGCGGATGTGGTTGCTGACCTCAGCACTGCCGCTGGTCGCGACACCGCCGTCGGTGAAATTCTCAAGTACACCGATCACATTGACGGCTTAGTCTGTTGTGCCGGTGTCGGTGTTACTGCACCAAACTCAGCAGTAATTATTGAGGTTAACTACTTTGGCGCGGTTGATTTGATCAATGGCTTGAAGAGCCGCTTACAACAGGCAGAACAGCCGGCGATTACGGTAATAGGATCGTTTGCCGCAAGTCAACAATTGGCCAATCCCGATGCATTAAGCCAAGCGTTAATAAGTAATAATGCCGATCTTGCGCATCAGCTATTAGCCGATATTCAAGGCCCGCATGTTGCGTATTCTGCATCCAAGTATGCACTTACTGTGTTTTGTCGCCAACAAGCGCTGGAGTTTGGCCAACAGGGCATTCGCCTTAATGTGGTGGCACCAGGTGCAGTTGCTACGCCATTGCATCAAGCATCACTTGAAGATCCTAAGTTTGGTCAAGCAGTGAAAAACTTTGTCGCACCGTTGGGCGCGCATACAGATGCAGAGCAAATTGCCAAGTCAGTGGTATTCTTGCAGTCGGCTGATGCAAGCTTTATTCACGGTAGTGTGTTATTCGTTGATGGCGGTATGGATGCCATGCTGCGACCTAACAGTTTTTAACTCGAGCACGCGATATGATGACGGATGTTAACGAGAGCGTTTTACTGGTCGATTTTCCTGTTGATGGGGTGGCGAGACTGACGTTAAATCGCCCACAGGCAACCAATGCGCTGAGTTTGGAACTGCAACAAGCTCTATCACAGCAGTTTACCCAATTATCCGCGCGCGATGACGTGCGCTGCATTGTGCTGACTGGTGGCGACAAAGTCTTTGCCGCAGGCGGTGATATTCACAGCATGGTTGATGCCGATCCTATTGAGATCTACAAACGTCATACCGAGCGTTTATGGGCACCTATCGAAAAGTGCCCCAAGCCGGTTATCGCCGCAATTAATGGCTATGCATTTGGCGGAGGATGTGAATTAGCGATGCTGGCTGACATTATTATTGCCGGTGAATCGGCAAGTTTTTGCCAGCCTGAAATACGTATTGGTATTATGCCGGGTATTGGTGGCACTCAGCGTTTGGTGCGCGCTATCGGCAAAGCAAAAGCTATGTATATGGCATTAACGGGCAAGCCCATTTCTGCTCATGAGGCTTGGTCGGCAGGTTTAGTTAGCGAAGTGTGTGCCGATCAAGAAACGCAGCAAAAGGCGTTGCGTATCGCTAAAGGTATTGCCCATATGCCACCATTGGCAGCTGAGCAGATAAAAGAGGTGATCTTACACGGTATGGACGCGTCGTTGGAGAGCGCGATGGCGCTTGAGCGACGAGCTAATGCATTGCTATTTGCAACCCGAGATAAGAAAGAGGGTATGCAGGCGTTTATTGACAAACGTCAGCCAAAATTTACCGGCGAATAAGTGGAACACGACAAGAAAAAAGGCGGCCAGTAGGCCGCCTTTTGCGTATTGGGGCGTGTTGTTATTTGTTTGATCAATCTACTGAGAGCAAAGCGATTTTAGCCACAGCCTCAAGGTCAACACGGCCTAGGTATATTTCAACTGCAGCGTTTTGCTTTTGGGGACGGCTTGACAGGTCAGCGTGATGCCGTTGTTTAAGTCGCGTTCGGTCAGTACGTCGTTGTGCCGTAATTCAACATCACCGTCGGTGACTTCACACATACACGACGCGCACATACCGACTTCACACGAATACGGCAATTCAACACCTTGCTCACGTGCCGCATTGAGAACAGTTTCGCCATAGGCGCAATCAATCACATGGGTGGTGCCGTATAAATCGATGGTAACTGTGCTGGCCTCAGCCGAATCACTGGGCGTTTGTGGCCGTGATTCATCGCGTTTGGCTGTGGCGCTGTCCAGTGAGACAAAGCGCTCAACGTGAATGGTGTCGGCGTTGAAACCGGCGTTGTGCAGCGCCGTTTCTGCCGCATCCATGTAAGGACCTGGGCCACAAATAAAGGCGCGTGCGCTTTGCATGTCATAACACAAGGACTGCAACAAGCCGATGCGAGGCACACCTTGTAAGCTATCGAGCAGGTGAACCACCTCCAAGCGCTCGGGATATTGCTGGCGCAGTTGATTGAGCTCGTGCAAAAAGATGATGCTGCGCTCATCTCGATTGGCATAGATTAAGCGTATTTGACCACTGCCTTGGGCAAGCGCGGTCTTGAGTATGGAAAACACTGGGGTAATGCCACTGCCACCGGCAAACAACAACAAGTCTTGTTGCCAGTCGTTGACCACGAACAGCCCACTTGGGCGCATCACTTCAAGGCGACAGCCCGGGGTGATGTTATCGCATAAGTAGTTTGAGGCGCGACCGTCAACAACCCGCTTGACGGTAATCGACAATTGAACCTGGTCATTGACCGTTTGCGTTGGCGCGCTGCACATCGAATAACAACGCAACAGCTCGCCTTCGGGGTGAGGCACCTTAAGCGTTAAGAATTGGCCGGCTTGATAGGCATAGCTATCGGCCAATTGCGTCGGCACGCCAAAGGTAAAGGTACAGGCGTCCGCCGTTTCATGACGCACATCCATCACGGTTAAGGCATGATAAAGACTCATCACACAACCCGCCTGTTAAACAAACGGGTCTTGGTTAGGTAAGCCCAGCATCACCGCCCCGTGCGCTCTCAAATAGGCATCGGCGTTATTGGCGATATGGCCACGCGCTTGGTTTAAGTCGCGAAAGAATCGCTCAATCGGGTTGCTCTTATAGGTGCCCGATGCCGCCGTGGCGCGCATGATGTCATTGACCTTTTCGGCACACGACTTGGCCACATAGGCCGATTGTGCGCGTTGGAACAAGCGCTCTTCTACCGGCATTTCTTGCCCTGCTAAGGCGTTTTGTACCACTTGCTCGTAATTGCGGTATAAGACCAGTTTTAATTGGTCGCTTAACATCATCGCTTCACTGACCGCCAATTGCGCATTCGGGTCTTGTGCGGTTTGACCACCGTGCGCACCGACGTGGCTCGCCGCGTACTCTCTAAAGTTGTTGATGGTGCCATCTAATGCGCCGATACAGGCCGAAGAGACCGCGCGTTGGAACACTTGAATAAACGGAATATTATACAACCAACCACTGTTGTGCTCACGACCAGGACAGGCCGCATCGCTGTGGTCATTGGTTGAGTTGGTGTGATGGCTCGGCACAAACACATCGTCGACGATGATGTCGTGGCTACCAGTGCCGCGCAGACCTAAGACATCCCAGTTCTTCTTCACTGTGACCTCACTCACCGGTACCAAGAACGTGGTGTGTTGCATGCCGTCGCTGCCATCGCTGTTGGGCAATAAGCCGCCTAAGAACAACCATTGGCAATGCTCCACACCGGTTGAAAATTTCCAGTGACCCGATAAGCGGTAACCGCCGTCCACTTTCTCGGCTTTGCCTACCGGCATATACGTTGAGGCAATTAAAGTTGCTGGGTTTTGCGCCCATACATCTTGTTGTGCTTGCTCTGGAAACAGCGATAACTGCCAAAAGTGCACACCAATGACTCCGTACATCCACGCCGTTGACATACAGTGTTGAGCCAACGCCATTTGACAGCGATAAAACACGCGTGGGTCCATTTCATAGCCGCCCCAGCGCTTGGGTTGTAAAATGCGGAACAAACCGGCTTCGTCAATCGCCGCGATAACCTCAGGGCAGACTTTGCCGTCTTCATCGGCTTGGTGTGCGTTAGCAGCCAATAAGGGTCCGAGCGCGTGGGCTTTTTCAACCAAGGCTTTTGCCTCAGTCGACATGTAATCGTTAGAAATGTGGTCTAAAATTGCGTCATTAAGTTGAGCACCCATGTGGTGTACCTCATCGTTATGGAATCTAACTCGATTGTCCACCATTTAGCACACTTCTCATCGTCAATATGGACTAACTTGCCACGCTGTATTGGCGCCGTTGTGCCAGTAACAGCGGGCGATAACTAACACGCGTCCGTAGGGTGAGTAACTAAAGCCCCTTGATAATGTGGGGCTATAAAGGATCGCAGCACTCTAATAACCGCTGTGAATGGTCACTCTGAGCATCTCTTATTGGTTAGGTTGTATAAAACTCTGTTTCAATTGGTTTTTGACCAACTTGCCTGCAGGGTTTCTGGGTAGCGGTTGTTCGGTTAGCACAACCTTGCAAGGCACTTTGTAGGCGGCTAAATGTTGGCTGCAGAAGGCGATTAAATCTGACTCACTGACATCACTTGCCGGTAGTTTGTTGACAACCGCAACAACCACTTCGCCCAATTCGTCATCCTTGATACCGGTCACACCTGCTTCGATGACGTCGTCGTGCTGTAACAAACAACACTCTACTTCTGCTGCAGAAATGTTTTCACCGGCGCGATTTATCATATCTTTGAGTCGGTCGACGACAAATAAATAGTTATCTTCATCGATATAGCCAATATCGCCGGTACTCAACCAACCATCGCTATCAAGCGGTGAGGTGACGCCGTTTTGACTGTCGACATAGCCAGTTAACAATGTCACCCCTTTGAGTTGGATTTCGCCGACATCACCAATATCGCCAATTGAACCGTCCGCCCGTTTAATACGCACTTGCATAATTGGTGAAATAAGGCCTGACGCATAGGGCTGGTGGAAAAATATTTGCCCTGAACCGGCTGCAGCAACGCCGTTTGTTTCGGTCATACCATAGCCGATACCGACCATTTTATTGGCCATGCTGTGTCGTACCTTTGCGATTAATTTACGCGGTATACCGGCACCGCCAAAGCCAAGACCGGCTATGCGCTGGCCAATCGCACCCGAGGTGAATTCAGGATGCCGCATCAATTGCATGGTCATTGCTGGTGCGCCGTTAAATACGGTCACTTTTTCTTGTTCCATTAATGCCAGTGCGGCATCTGGATGCCACTTGCGAATAAACACCAAGCGTCTTGATGACAATAAACCACTGAGTAGTTGGGCGTGTAAGCCACTGACGTGAAATAACGGGACGGCGGTTAGCGCCACCGGCGCGAGCGCTTGTTGTTGTATTGAGGCGATGGTTGTTGGCGATGCCATCGCCGAAATAGCAGCAATGAAATTGATATTAAATAGCGCTTGGCATACCGCGTTATGTGATGAAACTACTGCCTTGGCTCGATTGGTGGCTCCCGAGGTAAACAGGATTAACGCCTGTTGATCGCCACTGCGTTGGCCAAGTGTCCATTGTGTGTTTGCATGGGCAAATACGTGTTGCGCATTAACGATCCCATTGAGGTGTGGGTATGGTGCTAATGTGTCCTGTTCATCTGCTGAATTGCGATACAAGCACACGGTTAATTTTGGTAATTGTTGTCGCGTGTTGGCAATGCGCTTAAAGCGCATTTGATCACAAATAAGTACGTCGGCGGCAATATCGTCAATGGCCACAGATAACTCCTCGCCTAAGCCAAAGCTATTTAACGGTGCGGGTATCGCTCCAATGAGTACGGTCGCGACAAAAAACACACACCATTCAGGACGATTGCGCATGGCAATAGCAACGCGCTGACCTGGTGTAACACCGTGGTCCTGTAAAAAGGCCGCGGTTCGATCGACCCGTTGATAGAAATCTCGATAACTCCAACGCTGATGTTGATAAACTAAAAATAGTTCATCATCTTCGCGCCGTGCATCGTTAATCATTACCGCTAAATTGGTCGCTGCATTTTTGTAGTAGGCTAAGCCTGTTTGTTCATCGGTAGCTACCTCAAATGGGGCACCTGGTTGAGTTAGTTGCTGTTGAATAGTCGCTGCTGACGGCGAAATCATATCCCTCTCCCGTTGTGCAAACAGAACTGGATAGAGCATTACAGCAGTGTTGTGTTTGCCAATTGTTGTTATTAACTTTGCTTACTTACCGGCGAGGCAAGCATTCGAGGCGTTATCAAAAATACCTTGCCGTATAGATAATGGTCGAGATTTAACGACAACGCAAATCATCGGTTTCGCGTGTTGATTGGTCCAAAAGGACGATGTTGTAAAGTTATTTAGACGACATTCTGGGACACAAATTGTAATGTCAGGACGATTATGAACACTTCCAGCAATGTTTCTACTCTAGATAAATCTGCGCTGCCAGCGCAAACAGAGCCACGCGTTAATTGGCGCACCCACTTTACTTTATTACTGCTCGCGCTTATTTATGTATTTTCGTTTATCGATCGCAACGTAATTGCCATTGTGATGGAGCCGATTCGCCAAGAATTTGGCGTATCGGATTCTGTTATGGGCTTTTTGTCCGGCCTAGCCTTTGCCAGTTTGTATGCGTTGATCAGTTTACCCATGGGGCAGCTGGCCGATAAAGGTGTCAATCGCCGTAATATTATTGCCATTTGTTGTTCCCTCTGGAGTCTGGCAACTGTGGCATGTGGTGCCGTTGCTCAATTTTGGCAGTTGGTCATTGCGCGCATGACGGTAGCCGTAGGCGAAGCAGGGGGCATGGCACCGTCGGTATCTATGGTGTCAGATTTATACCCTAAAAACCGTCGCTCGTTAGCAATTAGTGTGATGATGTTAGGACCACACATTGGTTTACTGGCAGCTATGGTTGCCGGTGGTTATATAGCCCAAGAATACGGTTGGCGTTACGTGTTTTATATTTTCGGTGCCCCGGGATTGTTGTTGGCGGCATTGCTTTGGTTGTTTACCAAAGATCCACGTCAACAAAGACAACAAGCTGCGCCAGTTAAAACCGCTGAAGATAGTTTGTCGTTGGTCAAGCGCCTCGGTCTAATCATTAAAATTCCGGGTATGTTTTGGCTGTGTACGGCCAGTGGCTTTGCCGGCTTGGCGGGCTATGGCTTTGGTATTTGGGTACCGTCATTTATGGTGCGCCATTGGGATATTTCTTTAACGATTGCTGGCTTGTCGTTTGGTCTAGCTAGTGGTGTCTTTGCCGCCGTAGGTTCGATATTTTCTGGTTGGTATTGTGATAAGCGCAGCCAAAGTGATAAGCGTTGGCAGCTTTGGTTACCGATTATCGGCATCGTTATCAGTTTTCCATTTGGCTTAGCCTTCTTATTTTCGCCGGCCGATGCGATGTGGCAGATTGGCAGTATCGCCGTGCCAAGTGCCATGCTGTTTGTCGTGTTCTTTTCATTTTTTAACAGTTGGTGGCCAACCCTGTCGTATGCGGCGGTCAGCCACTTGACCACCGACAAGCAACGAGCCACAGGTGCGGCGGTATTAAACTTATTTGTTACCTTGTGTGGCGCCGGTATTGGCCCGTTTTTAACTGGGGTGTTAAGCGATGTATTTTCATCTCATGGCGAAGCGCAAGGGTTGGCTATTGGTTTGGCTATTACCTTGTGTTTTTTCTTAGTTGCCGCGGCGTGTTATGCACTGGGTGTCAACGGTTATGCGCGTCGAGTTACTCAGTTACAACAAAGTTAACAAGCCATCGTCCGTATAGAGTATGTACGTCACTATAAAGTGACGCAGAATGAGCCAAATACAGTAAACAGGAGAGAGCGAATGGCAACCTCAAAAGATTATAATCTTGGGGAGTATACTTACCCAAGAGGGTGGTTCATGATTGCAACATCTGAACAAATTAACACCCATAAGCCGTTAGCATTAACATTTTTTGGTCGCGAGTTTTGTTTATACCGCGGTCAAGCCACGGGTAAAGTGGTGCTTATGGACGCATATTGCCCGCACATGAAAACGCACTTAGCGGCACCTAATGATACCTCATACGTGATCATCGACGGTGGTGGTACCAACATTGAGGGAGATGGCATCCGCTGTCCGTACCACGCATGGCGATTCAATGACAAAGGCGAGTGTGATGATATTCCATATCACGACGGTCCGATCCCCAAAACCGCGTGTGTCAAAACTTGGCCAGTTGTTGAAAGCTTGGGCGCGATTTGGACTTGGCATGATCCTGAAGGTGGTGCACCGGATTGGGATCACCCAAGTTTACCTGAATGGGATGACGAAAGCTGGGTGCAGTGGAATTTTGATGACTTAGGTGAACTAAACCATCACCCACAAGAAGTCATTGATAACATTTGTGATTACGGTCATTTGTCACCGATTCACGGTTCGACAGTACAGCGCTATGAGAATGAGTTTAAAGGCATTTATGCAATACAGCGTCAATGTGGTCCACATCGCACACTAGTTGGTGAAGACGGTGTTAGCCCGATTTTGCATACCATTACCGCCTATCACGGTCCGGGCGTGTTGATGTCTCGCTTAACCGGTTATTACGAGTCAGTGCTGATGATTTGTCATACTCCGGTTACAGACGGAAAAGTCCACGTTTGGCATGCGTTGTTGGTTAAGTCGCCGTCGGGCAGTGCTAAAGTGACCACCCAAGATAAAATTTTTGCCGCACAATTCCAAGAAGCAAGTCGCCTGGCATTTGCACAGGACTTTGAAGTTTGGACAAATAAAGAAGCGTGCTTAAACGGTATGTTTTTACCAAGCGATGGTCCATTTATGAAAGCCCGCATTTGGTATAAGCAATTTTATAACCCGCGTGCGCGTCAGCAAGAGTTTTTGGACAAGTGTGAAGGAGTCTACGTACCGAAAGGTGCCGTTGCCTATAGCGAAGAATCCTAATCTAGCCAATATTTTAGATAATATCGAAAGGCCAAGTGCAGTCGCATTTGGCCTTTTTTATCGCCCCTTATAAGCCAACCTGTTAAGCGAGTTTAGCACCATTGGGCAATGGCAAATCTACAGTGGCGAGTACAACCGAACCATCAGGGCGATGACAGCCGGTAATCAAGCACTCTGACATAAACGGGCCTATTTGTTTGGCCTCAAAATTAACCACAGCAAGTACCTGTTTGCCAAGCAGTGTCTCCTTGCTGTAAAGATCAGTAATTTGAGCACTCGACTTTTTGATCCCTATCTGTTCGCCAAAATCGACTCGTAATTTATACGCGGGTTTACGCGCTTCGGCGAAATCGGTGACCTCAACTATGGTACCAACGCGAAGGTCGACTTTGGCAAAGTCAGTCCACTGTATATATTCCATAACGCTCCTCAATACCGG
The DNA here is from genome assembly GCF_041379045.1 of Thalassotalea ponticola. Lineage (NCBI taxonomy): Bacteria > Pseudomonadati > Pseudomonadota > Gammaproteobacteria > Alteromonadales > Colwelliaceae > Thalassotalea > Thalassotalea ponticola. The sequence goes on along the minus strand of NZ_CP166871.1, from coordinate 3,097,173 downwards.
TAATACGTTCGATGGCATGGCGCTTCACTTGGGTTGCGACACCTCGCACCAAAACGCCATCCCCGTTGGTTAGCATAAGCCAAAGTGCATGGATATACAAAGCGTTACGACACACAGCATATGTTGGTCAATGACCTTGATTTGACACCATTGCATTAACATCTGCTAACTCACCGACAGTTGTTCGCAGGGGCAGCTAATATCGCCGCGAATCGTGTATTTAGTCCGAGTTGACGATGAGTTGACCTTATTGCTGAGGCAATAATGGTGCATCAAAAAAGGAGTAGTTATGCAAACCCCACATTATGTAAAAGGTCATGGTCTGTTGACTAATAAGACCGTGTTGATCACCGCAGCCGCAGGCTCAGGAATCGGTTTCGCAGCAGCGAAAAAGGCAGCAGAAGAGGGCTGTAAGCATTTAATTATCAGTGATATTCATCCGCAGCGAATTGAAGAGGCTGTTGCTCGTATTAAACAAGAAACACCATTGCAATCGGTATTTGGTTTCAGCTGTGACGTCACTCAGCAAGATCAGGTTGATGAACTGATTGACTATGCAATTCGCACCACGGGTGGGGTTGATGTATTGATTAACAACGCGGGCTTAGGCGGTAGCACTAAACTGGTGGAAATGACCGATCAGCAATGGCACAAGGTGATTGATGTTTCGCTCACCGGTACGATGCGAATGATGCGGGCGATTCTGCCACATATGAGTGAACGCCAAACTGGCGTGATCATTAACAATGCCTCGGTGTTGGGATGGCGCGCACAACAAGAGCAAAGTCACTACGCGGCGGCAAAAGCAGGCGTAATGGCGTTAACTCGATGCGTCGCGATGGAAGCTGCCGAGAGTAATGTGCGTATTAATGCAGTAAGCCCGAGTATTGCAATGCACGACTTTTTGAAGAAATCGGCGCCTGAAACGCTACTCAAACATTTGAGTGAAAAAGAAGCGTTCGGTCGAGCTGCTGAAGTGTGGGAAATTGCCAATGTAATGATGTTCCTCGCCAGTGATTACAGCAGTTATATGACCGGTGAAGTCGTTTCGGTAAGCAGTCAGAGAGCATAGCGATGAGTACCGTATTTTCCCATCCCAATGAATTGTTATCGGCCAAGGGTAAAGACTTAGGCCAAACGCCGTGGATTGAGATAGAGCAAAGCCGTATTGATTTATTCGCTGAAGCAACGGGCGACCATCAATGGATTCACGTTGATCCTGAAAAGGCAGCGAAAGGACCTTTTGGCGCTTGTATTGCGCACGGCTACTTAACGTTGTCGTTGGTAAATTACTTTTTACCGCAGTTGGTCGATGTACAAAATATCAGCATGGGCGTTAACTACGGTTGTGACAAAGTTCGCTTTCCAAATTCGGTACCGGTTGGTTCGCGTATTTGTGGGCACGGCCAAATCGTCGACGTCGTTGAAATAAAAGGTGCTATTCAAGTCACCATACGAGTCAGTGTGTTAATTGAAGGTGAGCAGCGTCCCGCTTGTGTCGTTGACACAATATCGCGCTACTACCCTTAAGCCAATGAGAAAAAACAGGATATAAAAATGAGAGAAGCTGTTATTGTCGCCACCGCGCGAACGGCGATAGGCAAGGCCTTTCGAGGCTCGTTAAATGATACCGAAGCCCCTGCAATGGGTGGTCATGTGGTTAAGCATGCACTTGAAAAAGTCGGCATTAAAGGCAATGAGGTCGATGATGTGATCATGGGCGCGGCAGCGCAGCAAGGCACTCAGTCATACAATTTAGGTCGTTTGTGTGCGGTTGCAGCTGGCTTGCCAAATAGCGTTGCGGGTATGGCCATTGAACGTCAGTGTTCATCAGGTCTGATGGCAATTGCCACCGCGGCGAAAAGTATTATGTGCAATGAATACGACATTGCGGTTGCCGGTGGTCTAGAGTCTATTTCGCTGGTTCAGAACAAACACAAAAATGTATATCGCAATCAAGCAGAATGCGTAAAGGAACAGGACCCACACGCCTACATGCCGATGATTGAAACTGCTGAGATTGTTGCTAAGCGCTACGCAATTAGCCGCCAAGAACAAGATGCGTATAGCTTGCTCAGCCAGCAGCGAACAGCAAACGCTCAGCAAGCCGGTTTGTTTGAGGCTGAAATTGCACCATTTACGACTCGTCAAGCGGTGTTTGACAAGGAAACAAAAACCACATCGTATCAGACGGTAACGTTAGACAAAGACGAGTGTAATCGACCGAACACCAGCGAGCAAAGTTTGGCGCAATTAGAACCTGTGTGGCGCGATGGTAACGTCGTTAAGCAGGGCGAATATATCACAGCGGGTAATGCCTCACAATTATCCGATGGCGCTTCAGCCTGTGTGGTAATGGCGCGTGAAGAAGCGGAAAAACGCGGTATTCAACCGCTTGGCATTTATCGCGGTATTGCGGTTGCCGGTTGCGATGCGGATGAAATGGGTATTGGCCCAGTTTACGCCGTGCCAAAACTGCTAGAGCGCCACGGTTTAACGGTAGATGATATAGACCTTTGGGAGCTTAACGAAGCGTTTGCCTGCCAAGTTCTTTATTGCCAAAAAGAGCTCAACATCCCGCTTGAAAAATTAAATGTCAATGGCGGTGCGATTGCTATTGGTCATCCATTTGGCATGTCGGGTTCGCGCATGGTGGGGCATGCGTTGTTAGAAGGTAAGCGCCGCAATGCGAAATATGTTGTGGTTACCATGTGTATCGGTGGTGGCATGGGCGCCGCCGGTTTATTTGAAGTGTGTTAATAGCCTCTCGGTAACCGAAAATAATAAATAAAAAAAGCGAGCCAATTACTCCCTGGCTCGCTTTTTTTATTGTGTCTGTATCCTACTTACAGGGCGTTTTCCAACTCAGGTAGTACCGTAAATAAGTCATCCACTAAACCGTAATCTGCAACCTGAAATATCGGCGCTTCTTCATCTTTGTTGATGGCGACGATCACTTTCGAGTCTTTCATCCCCGCTAAGTGTTGTATCGCGCCCGAAATACCAACGGCGATGTACAAATCAGGGGCAACAATCTTACCGGTTTGGCCTACTTGCATATCGTTGGCAACAAAGCCTGCGTCAACTGCTGCGCGTGAGGCACCAATGGCAGCACCGAGTTTGTCGGCAACCCCCTCTAACAAGCTAAAGTTTTCTCCGTTTTGCATACCTCGGCCACCTGAAACAATAACGTTGGCCGCATTCAGCTCAGGGCGTTCAGATTGATTAAACTGCTGGTCAATAAAACGCGCTTTACTGCTAGCCGTCACTGGCTCAACGACAACTTGTGGCGCTTGGTTGCCGTGCTCGGCAGCATCAAAAGCCGAACTGCGCACGGTGATAACTTTAATTTGATCTGACGATTTAACCGTGGCAATCACATTACCCGCATAGATCGGGCGTTTAAAGGTATTGCTATCGATAACGGCGCAGATATCTGAGATTTGGCAGACGTCAAGACGCGCCGCCACTCGTGGCATGAAGTTTTTACCTGTGGTCGTTGCTGGGGTGATGATGTGTTGATAATTTTCCGCAATTGATAGCACCACCTCTGCGGTGGTTTCAGCTAATTGATGTGCATAATCGCTGTGGTCTAAAACCAAAACTCGCTTAACGCCTGAGATTGTGCAGATTTCGTCGGCAATTGCGTTAAGCAGTTCACCGCAAACTAATACATCGATGTCTGCGCCGATTTGTGATGCGGCGTTAATCGCTTTGTATGTGTCAATTTTCAACGCACCTTGCTGATGCTCTGCAATAACTAATGTACTCATGAAATCACCTTTGCTTGATTTTTTAATTTTGCCACCAGTTCAGCCACATCAGCTACTTTGACACCGGCATCTCGTGTAGGTGGGTTATCAACTTCAACGATAGTAAGCGTTGGTGATAGCGTTAAGCCCAATTCATCGACGTGAATGTGCTCAAGCGGTTTTCGCTTGGCCTTCATAATATTGGGCAGTGATGCGTAACGAGGTTCATTGAGGCGCAAGTCGGTGGTGACCACGGCAGGTAAGTCGAGATTAACTCGCTGCAAGCCACCATCGACCTCACGAGTGACGGTGACCGTTTGTTGATCAATATCGACGTTTGAGGCAAATGTTCCCTGTGGCAGATCACACAATGCTGCCAACATTTGTCCTGTCTGATTGTTATCAGAGTCGATCGCTTGTTTACCGAGAATAATCAAATCCGGTGATTCTTTGGCCACCAATTTAGTTAATATTTTGGCAATGTGAAGTGACTCTAAGTCGTTGTTCGCTTCGACGTGAATGGCTCGGTCGGCACCCAAGGCCAGCGCGGTTCGCAACTGCTCTTGGCATGCTTTATCACCAATAGATACCGCCACAATATCAGTGGCAATACCGCGTTCTTTAAGTCGCACCGCTTCTTCAATAGCAATCTCACAAAATGGGTTAAGTGCCATTTTGACATTGGTTAAATCAACCCCGGATTTATCGGCTTTTACTTTAACCTTGACGTTGTAATCGATCACCCGTTTTACTGGGACCAGAATTTTCATAAATACCCCTTTATCTGCTACTCGCAATCTGGCTAGCGCTGGTAATCAACCTGCCAGGGTAGCGAGATCTAACTGATCTTTAATGTAATCATCGGGCGTTACAAATACCTACCCCAAACGGATTAACTGGCAATGTCGCTAGTGCGCAGATAGCGTTAACGTGATTAATCGGTGGTGATTTGACGTATATAGGGCTGACGTAAAACAACTGTGCTGGCCAAACAAGGCTGCAGTCTAATGTGGCAACAGCCACTATAATAGTGATAGAATTGCGATTATAAAGTGCGCATCTAGTTAGCGCGTTGGTTTGTCGAGGATACACCGTTTACCATGAGATCTTTGCTTTATTTTTTATTATCACTACCTGTGCGTTTATTGGTTAAATGTAAGGTGATTCCCGATACCGCAGACGCGCTTCAGTTAGGTGATAGCCAAGATGTTTTTTACGTTATTCGCCATCAATCAGCTAGTGACTTACTGACCCTGAAAATGGCCTGTAAGTCGTTGAACTTACCCGATCCGTTGGAAAAAGTGGACGTTAACGGTCAAGTGATGGAACGCTGTATTTGCTTGGAGCGACCAAGCTCTATCTTTCCTTGGGTCAAGCCGGCAAAAACCCGTGCATTACCTTCGTCTTTAGCGCTGTTACAGGCTCATTTAAAAGATACCAACCGCGACGCGACACTTATCCCGGCCAACTTGTTGTGGGGGCGTAAGCCTGGTAAGGCAAAGGTCAACGTCAGCGATGTGATCGCCGATGAAGCGTCGCCAAACTTTTTGCGCAAATTTTTTATTGTGCTGTTTTTAGGTCGTGATGCACTGGTGCGTTTTAGCCAGGCGGTCTCGCTGCGCGAGCTGACCGATACGCAAGGTGCAGATGAGGTGGCTGCGCGCAAGTTACTTCGCATGTCGCGCATTCACTTTTTCCGTCAATCTGTTGCCGCGACCGGTCCGCGTTTATTAGACCTAGACCAAAAATTTACCGCCTTGTTTGCCAATCCTGCGATTAAGCAGCTGATCAAAGACGAAGCCAAAGCGAAAGGCAAAAGCGAGCAACAAATAAAACAACAGGCGCGGGATATAATGGAAGAAATCGCCGCTGATTACCGTCCGGTTGTTATTCGTTTAGGCGATCGCGTATTAACTTGGCTTTGGAATCGTTTATACAGTGGGATTGAAGTCAAAAATGGCGACCGCTTGCGCGAATTGTCACAAGCCGGGCATGAAATTATTTATGTGCCGTGTCATCGCTCACATATGGATTACTTATTGCTAACCTATGTGATTTACCAACAAGGGCTAGCAACACCACGAATTGCCGCAGGTATCAATTTAAACTTTTGGCCTGCAGGTCCCATTTTTAGAAAAGCGGGAGCATTTTTCATTCGCCGCAGCTTTCGCGGTAATCGCTTGTACTCGACAATTTTTCGCGAATATCTGGGACTACTGTTCAGCTTGGGCTATCCAGTGAAATACTACACCGAAGGTGGACGCAGCCGCACCGGGCGCTTATTGCAACCAAAGACCGGAATGATAGCGATGACCGTGCAAAGCATGCTTAAAGGCATTGAACGCCCATTGACGCTTGTGCCTGTGTATTTGGGCTATGAGCACGTGATGGAAGTTGCCAGTTACCACAAAGAACTCAAGGGCAGTGGCAAGCAAAAGGAATCGGCATTTGGCGTGGTTAAGGCGATTCGCAAACTGCGCAATTACGGTAAAGGGTATGTAAACTTTGGCGAACCGATCAACCTCAACAGCTATTTATCAGAGCATCAACCGGATTGGAAGCAAAGTATTGATCCGGTAAACCCACCCAAACCTCAGTGGTTGTCGCCCGTGGTCAACAACATTGCTGACCAAGTGATGGTTGAAATCAATAAGGCAGCGGCTCTTAACTCGGTCACGTTAACTGCGTTGATTTTGCTGACATCCGAAAATAAAGCGCTGACTCGCAGCGAGTTGGAATCGCAGCTGGATTTCTTTATCGCGGTGCAAAAAGCGGTTCCGTTTAGCGATCAAATCTACATTCCAGAAGAAAGCGGACGCGAGCTGGTTGATTCGGTGATCACGCTGAATAAAGTCGATGTGATAGACGATAAAATGGGGCAAATTATTTCACTTTCTGAACAGGCGTGTTTGGAAATGAGTTATTATCGCAACAACATTTTACACACCTACATGCTACCGGGCGTGGTGTGCCGTTTATTGAAAACCTACGACAAACTGACTACGGCTGAAATCGATAACAAGGTTGAGCAACTCATGCAGTTAATCAAAGCCGAGTTGTTCTTATGGCAAAGCCATGATGATATTGTGGCCCAAACAGAAGCTTTACTGCATTACTTTGAGCAACAACAGTATATCAAGCAGTCGAAAGCAGGCTACTGGAGCTTAAACAATGACAACAAGGCGATTCACACCTTGAACATTATGGCGGCCACGATTAGTGAAACGGTACAGCGATATGCCGTGGTACTAAAAATTATCAATAGCTCTTCGCCCATTCCGCGTTCTAACTTAGAAAGTGACGCGACTGCGTTGGCTGAGCGGATGTCGACTCTACACAATATCAACGCGCCAGAATTTATTGATAAAAAAGCCCAGACTGCGGTGGTTAATGCGCTGCGCAACTACGAATACATCGAATCGAATGAACAGGGCAATTTCATCGGCACCAGTAAATTGGCTGAGCTCAATGAGACCATAGAGCACTTAATCGAACCAAGAGTACTGCAAAGCATTTTGCATTCTTAATACAGTGCATATCATTCGAGTTGATCAAAAAGGAGCAATTGATATTGCTCCTTTTTTTGTTTTTGCGGTGATTGTTGATCTGGATCAGAGTCTTTAGTCGCCAGTTTTTCTATGCTGTAAGCGAATAAACCATTGTTAGAAGTGTGGAATAAGTTATGAATAATATAGGCTTTTTACTTAACGATCCGGTTATTTGGTTTGCCTTCGGCGGTTTGCTGACAGTGCTCGCCATTTGTAGTTTTTACGTTTACTTTTTTATGAGCAAAGTCAGTGCCGATAGCTAACAATTAGCGGGCAAAACTTCAATTATCAGCTCAATTATTAGCGTGGCTATTGACGCATTCCGCTCGAGCCGCGCTGACCAATCCCTCTCGTTAGTTAGCGACTAAAACTAAAAATTTTTAATATATAACAAAGTATTAGTTACTATTTCAGTCAATTTACGCAATAGTAGATCACCATAGCGCAATAACTGTTAAGTTTATCGCTTGCGTTGCTCGCTACGTCTTGCATTTTCAACTGACGCGGTTAATATCTGTTTTATAATAATAAAAGGATGTATATGGTTATGTGGTTACAGAAGTTAATAATCGGCAAAAGTGGGCTCTCTAAGCTGATATTGACGTTTTGCTGTAGCATGTGGTTATTGATGCCACATGCAGTTGACGCCAAAATTATTGGCAATACGGTTGATAAAAAATACGAATACAGTTTTAAAGGCCAACAGTACGAAGTTATCGCCGGTCAATTTGAATTGGGCTTAGACCCAAAGCACCATGCTAACCAAGCGATTGTAGACTTGTCGTTGGCTAAGACGAATGCCAGTGGGTTTGTAACCGCGAGCGCCAATTATTTAATTATCCAAAATAAGAACCCTGAGCAGCGCAAAGGCGCCTTAGTTGAAGTCTCTAATCGAGGCTCCAAGGCATCCCTGCGTTACTTTAACTTTGCCTCTAGCAGCGATATACCATCGTCGTCAATGCACCTTGGCGATGGTTTAATTCAAGAACTTGGTTTGTCGCTTGTTTGGGTTGGTTGGCAAGGCGATGTTAAAGCATCGGATAAACATATCATGCGCGCGCAATTGCCTCGTGTTACTGGACAAACTGGTTGGGTGCGCAGTGACTGGACGGTCGATAGCGCCAAATCTCTGCTGTCTCTCGCTCACCGCCCCAATGTAATCGAAACCGTTTACCCCGTTGATTTTGCGCAACAGCAAGAAGCTTGGTTAACTTATCGGGTCAGTCGAGATGGTCTAAAGAGCATTGTCTCTAGAGAAGATTGGCAGTTTAGCTCTGACGGCAAGTCGATAGCTGGGCGTTTTGAGCCAGGTATTTACGAGTTGATTTACCCTGCCAAAGATCCTCTAGTTGCCGGAATTGGATTGGCAATTATCCGCGACACGGCGGACTATTTAAAGCAAGCGAGTAGCCCGTTTAAGGTCGATAAAACCATTGCTTTTGGGGTCTCGCAAACAGGTCGCTTTTTACGTCAGTTTCTCTATCAAGGCTTCAACGAAACTGAAACCGGCAGTAAAGCGTTCGATGGCATGTTAATTCATACGGCTGGTGCGGGACGCGGCAGTTTTAATCACCGCTTTGCACAGCCATCTCGCGATGGCCATCGGATGTCAGCATTTTTCTATCCCACTGATATTTTTCCATTTACCAGTGAGCGAACTCGTTCGCCAATCACCAACAAGAAAGACGGTCTGCTAAAACAACATCACGATCCGTTTTATCCGAATATCTTTTATACCAATACGGGATATGAGTACTGGGGACGCGCTGCTGCCCTTATTCACACTAAAGGTGTCCACGATGTGGAGCCATTAGACAACGAGCGCATTTATCACTTGGCATCGACGCAGCATTATGTAGAAGACCAACAAGCGCTAACGCCAATAGAGCAAAGCGATAACCTATTCCAAGGTAATCCAATTGATTTTCGCGTACAACTCAGGGCATTGTTAACTCATTTAAGTGATTGGGTTATTGACTCAAAACTGCCGCCTAACAGCGCTTACCCCAAGTACGCTGATCACACCTTGACGCCATTCTCTCATTACCAATTACCGGCTTGGTTAGGCGTGCAAAAACCGTTCAAACCACACACGGCTTACGCACTGGACTACGGCAAAGACTGGTCTAAAGGGATTATTACCAATCAGCCGCCTATGGTGCTCGCAGAAATTGTGCCAAGTGTAGCCAAGGTCGATACCAATGGACACGAGTTGGGCGGTATTCGCCATCCACTTATTGAGGCTCCCATTGCCACGTTTATTCCTTGGAGCTTGCGTTACGGCTTGTTTGCCAGTGAAGAGATGAGTGATTTTAGAGGCGCTACCCGACGTTGGCCTAAGGATAAGATCATTACCCGTTATCAAAATCGCCAAGCATACATCAGCCATATAAATCTGATTGCGCAACAAAGTGTGAAACAGGGTTGGCTTTTAGCTCGCGATCTCCCTAGAGTTCAAAAGCAAGCGTCTTGGTTATGGGAATGGAGTATGTCGCAGCCAGAGCCGATTATCTCGGTCGTGAAAAAAACAGAGCCAGCGACCAAACAACCATAAGTTACTCTAGGCCCTGTTGACCTTTGTTGTGTGTGTTTGGCTCAATTGGCGTTAATTAACTGTCGATTTTATTGGGGCAAAATCCGTGAGCGTGAAACAGACACTCAAAATTTAATAAAAACAATATGATCATAAAGGAATATAAATGAAATCATTGAGCTTACCAATTTTAGTTTTATCCACGTGTATTTTTTCAACTACAGCAAATTCACAGACAAGTAATTTCTATTTAGGTGGATTAATTGGTCAAGCTAATTATGATTTACCTACTCATGAGTTTTTGGCTGATGGTGAAGACGATTCAGATACTTCATTTAAAGCAATTGTAGGTTATAAATACAATCAATATTTAGGGTTAGAAGGCGGTTATTTAAGTTTAGGAGAATTAAAGTTTTCCGAGTTATATAGTCTAGCTATCCCAAGTTATCCTGGAGTACCAATTGAAACGTTTGATAATCAAATAAGTGGCTCCTTAGAAGTTGATGGATACATCCTTAATGCTGTTGTTTCTTATCCTGTTTTAGATAAGTTTTCGCTGTATGCCAAAGCAGGTGTTTTTATGTGGGACACTGACTTCAATAGTACATTAAATCAAATATCTAATAATCCTGAGATACCAAGTCAAAGTTATTCTTTGTCAGATTCAAATGACGGTTCTGATTTATTTTATGGAGCAGGGGTTTCTTATGAATGGAATAGGATTTCACTGCGGGTTGAGTATGAGTTATTTGATGTAGACGGTGATGAAGTAGATTCACTATCTATCGGAGCAACGTATAATTTTTAACTACTTAGATAGTTAAAAACGCAGTTTAAACTCTATCGAGCATCTATGTTTCTGATGTTTAACCATTCAGTCAAGCTAAATGTTCTTTCGTTGTAATAACGTTCGACATCTTTCATAGCTGACCGCTGTTGGTAGGTTTGCATCGGTCGTAGTTAGAGCGTAAGTTATTGATTAATACATGCACTGACGAACGGCTGTTGCGAGCGATCAACGGTCGGTTTAGTAATACCGATAATTATCATTTAATAAAACGTGGAATAATTCCGTGTTTCATGGATATTTCCACTTATTGCAACTGTTATGAGGATCAAAAGAGTGTTAGAGGACGTCAAGAATGCTTTTCATTTTGCGTTTGACAAATTCAGCCCGATTTTGGTCGGATGGACAATCGGCTTATATTTCTTAGGCGCTTTTTCATCTCCTGAGAATATTGACAATACTCATATAGCAAATTTTGATCGCTTTATAACCCTTTGTTTAATTTGTTTTGGTTTAGCCTTTTTATTTAAGCTTTTTAAGTTGCGCAGATCCCCATAACAAGGCAATAAAGTCATGGACGCAAAACAGTTGGCTGCGCTCGTGCCTCGCTTATTTTAGCCAACTATTTTGCGCCACTTATTGAGGTGTTATTACCTCGAAACCAGCGTATATTAGCAATTGCTAACGGGCAGAAAATGGCACTTTTCGGCCGGTCAAGCTACATCGAAACTGAAGGAGATCCCATCCAAAAGCATGATGGGATGACGCTGAATTGTTTGTAATTATTTGAGCGACTCTGACTGGCACAAAGCTGCCTATCAAAGCCACATTAAAATGAATAGAGATCCCATCTTCGGCAACTGCTCCATGCGTTGCTCTAACTCCAGCATCCTTGCAGTCGAAAAACATGATGGGATGACGGCATTATTTTTCTGGTTGTTTGATCAGCATAACCCATGCCTTGGCGTAATCGGGGAGGTGCTTGTTTGCCTCGTGATAATCACTCCATCCAGCGTAACTATCGACTAACAAATCCAATTGAAATAAATTATTGTCGAACGCTCCACCGGTATCGGCCAAAACAGCCATTTGGCTGGTTGAACGGCCGTTTGCTTGGTAATTAATCATGATTAATTTGCCCAAACCAAGTTGAGTGACATTACCGGCAAAGGTGACATGCGGGCGCACTTCAATTTTATCTTCTAACCTATCGCCGTAGCCCATGATGCCGGGTACTTCAGCAAAATACCAATAGCGTTGTTGTTCGCGTTTACCCAGCGCGTAATCGTATTCAATGCCATTGTTACGGTGTACGTTAAAGTAGCGGGTACGGCCATTGACATCAAGCACCCCGGTACCTTGTAACAATACGTCGTGTAAGGCTTCTTCGCTTAGCCATACCAAGGGTTGCGCAAGCTTATTTGCCAACAAAGCTCCATCGATAATTTGCTGACGAGTATATTTAAAGCGAGTTAGCGAGTTAGACTGAGCGAGCGCTTGTTGCTTACTCAAACCTTGCTCATCAAACGGCAAGGCATACAGTGCCTGTGGGTACTGTTTTGATTTTTGTTCACTGGCGGTTAACCGCTTGGTGTAATATTTAGTTATAAATAATTGGTCGCTCGGAATATCGTTTAGCATGCGTTGCTTCGCGTCATTGAGGCTTTTGCTGGCAATGTGAGAAGCGGTTGTCTTATCTGGGTACCAACGATAAAAGTCAAAGTGCTGCTTGATAAAGTTGACATCGTGTAAGCGACTCGGTTGGTTATTGCGCACATCAAAGCGATAGGTATCGCAAATAAATTGCAGTGTGCGTTGTACTCGAGCAAGGGTTACACCTTGGTCAAATACATGTCCCTGATGTACGCTTTGTTTGTCTCTGCTGGCCAATTCAGGGTTTTGCAGATAGGCATTGGTATTATCGGCAACAAAGCACAGGTCACTGACTTTTTGTAGCGTCATCTGGCCAATGTCTGGGTTGTTTTCTAGTTCAAATCGAGGGCCATTGGCCCAACCTAAAAAGCTGATGCTAGCAATCGCTAGCATCAATACTGATTGCTTTAACACTTAATTTAATTCCCGATAGATTCGATTGGCTTGCTGGTGTTCGCCTTGCTCTTCAAGTAAACGCGCGTAGGTGAGTAAATCGGCTTTGTCTCGCCTAATTTTAAATAAACTAACAAATGCCTTTTGCGCTTTGTCAATTTGCTTGTCGGCATAGCACAGGTGGGCAAGCGCACTTAACCACACCGGGTTATCGGGATTCTTTTGCAACAGCTTTTGAATACTATCAATAACGTGCTGGGCGTGACGCACTGGTAACGTTTTCAAGGCGTTGATAAAGTGAGTTGAAGACTTGCGATTGATGTGAGGTAGCACCAACCCTTCAAAGTCTTTACTCAGTCCGTTGGCAATTAAGGTATCAGCGTAGGCTAATACCACGCCTTCACTTTGTTTTTCCTTGCGCGATAAGCTTTGATAATGTGAACTGACGGCATCAATGCTCTTGTCGCGAGTAAGTTGGTCATAGAGCCCTTTATAGGCGGCATATTCAAGTTCGTACAAAGTCTCAGTTGAGATATCTTTGCGTTTTCTCAGACGCTTTAAACCATCGAGTGCCGCATTGTAGTTGTCCAGAGCGGTGTTAATGTCAATGTCCAGGGCAATCAACCGAGTATCGTGACCAATTAGTGTGTGGTTATCGTTGAGTAACTGTCGTGCTTTGTCAAAATAGCCTAACTGCATTTGTAATTTGGCCGTTAGCAACAAGCTTTCGATGCTAAAATCTTGCTTGGCATCAGGGTGCTCAACCAATAATTGCAAGTAGTTTTGTGTATTGGCATTGTTGTTTAACGCATCACTTGATTTTGCCGCGAATAGCCAAGCGGTATTGCTAAATTGTACCTTTTCAGCGCTGTTAGCAAGCAGTGTTTCAGCATTTTGATAATCGCCAAGAAGATATGCACCAAGACCTTGTTGAAACGCTTTGTTCGCTTTCGCTTCGTTTGAAAACAACAGCTTGCGCCATGTCGATGAAGTCATCTTCCAACCAAAGCGAATGATTGAAATTAATAATAACCCAACGATAGTACCGATAACTAACATCAACAAAGCGCTAACCACGGTCATTTCAATGGTTAAATTACCCATGGCTATTAGGATGTAGCCTTTTTCATCGATCAAAAATGGCGCGACGGCAATAGCCGTTAGCAGAGCGAGGACAAGTAATATTTTTTTCATTAACTATCGCCCTCAGATGATGCAGACGGCAATGACTCGGCCTGCTTTTCTTTTGCTGCTGGCGTTTGCTTGAGGCCGTTACCGTCCAATAGTTTTCTCAATGCTTGTTGCGATTGCAGTTGTTGAGGGTAGTCAACGGTCACTGGTTTGACACTTAACTCAATTAAGCGGGCGTTAAAGCGCTGTGTCTTAGCCTCGGTCATATCGAAATAATCACTTAGCCATTGACTGATACTTTGCATGGTTTGCTGATACAGTTCAGTTTCACCTTTTGCAGCCGCCCACTGCGCAAGTTGAAACTTCAGCTGCATATTTTGGATCAAGTTTTGACTTTGATCAGCCGCCAACAACGGCTCAACATTGCCTTGGCGGTAGCTAATGGTGATAAATTCACGCTTGAATTTACGCCAACTCTTGGCCAAGTTCTCTCGCCAGTCACTGACGTCTTCACTCAGTGCATTACTGGTTGTGGTTTCGATCGATTGCGGAACCTGCGCAGACGACAGAGGTAATTGATCAACTTGTTCGCTTAATGCCATTAACGCCAGGATCAAATCACCTCTATCCAATGCCGGTAACGTTGCCAGTGATTCAATGTCCTTGTGCAGTAATTCCCGAATAGAGTACAAACGCGGATCTTTCAGTTCTACAAGGCGCGCATTGGCATCTTTTAACAGGCTAATTGCCGTGGCGGTATCTTTTTCTAGCCACAGTACGCGGCCGGCCATGCGTGCGAGATACTCCGCCTCGGTAATTTGCCAATTTTGCGGTTGGCGCTCAAGTAATTGACTAATTTGTGCTTCGAGCTCGGCGAGGCGATTTTTGTTGCGTTGTTCAACATCGCTAATAACGTCACTAACTTGCTGCTGTTGTGCCTTTTTCATCGTCGCTAGCTGTTGTTCCACCGTTTGCGTTAATTGTTCAATGCGCTGCTGACTTGCACTGCTCACTTGTTGCTGTGTTTGTGTGAGTTGCTGATTTTGAAAATAGTACAGGCCACCGACACCACCAATGGCAGATAACGCTAACAGCAATGCCAATATCGCCGTTTTTGAGGTGGTTGATTGATTACTGGCCTTATTAGTTGCAGCACGAACGCTATCATTTGCCTCTACACTCAGGTTTTTTTTGTTGGTTTTTTCCTGGCCGCGACTCGGTTGCTTGGTCGATGATTCGGTTGATGGACCTGATTGCGGTGAAATATTTGATTTTGCTTGAGCCGCCATTTTCGCCGCATCGGCAGCACTTACTTTTTTGTTGTCGTTGTCGGCTGATGGTGACGGCTTGTCGTTGTCTTTACTTGTCATGCGTATTTTCCGTTAGCTGTTCGGTTATGCTCGCCAATATACTGGTATGGCTTGCCCCTTGGCTATTGATAACCTTCTTCAAACCTAACTGCTCTGCCCGCTGTTTGCAGCGCTGGCTTACGACTATCCAACTGCACTGATTGGCAAATGCCAAGTCATCTATTAAAGATAGTGTCTTTTCAAGTAGTTGGCTTGATGTCACTACAATACAATTAATTTTCTGTTTACGCCATTTATCAATCGTTTGTTGTTCTGATAATGTTAACCATTGACGTTGGTACACTTCAGTATAGGTGACATTTGCGCCCCGATCGGTTAACTGCTCGTGTAACAATTCGCGACCGCCGTTGCCGCGTACAATGACAATGCGTTTTTGCGCTACGTGATGCAGTGATGTGAGTTCGAGCAGACCTTCACTAGTCTCCACCAAAGGCGTCTCAATGTCGCTGATTCCCGCATCGCTTAACTGCTTGGCCGTTGCTGCACCGACACTGATTACTTTGGCATGGTTAAAAATGTGTCGAGGTAATAGGTCGACGCCAAATTGAGCTGCCGCAGGACTGATAAAAATTAGGATATCTGGCGGTTGCTGGCTCAGTGAATGCCATTGATGTTGATCGATAGGCAAAGGTTGTATGTGTAGTAAAGGACAGATTTCAATGAGGTTGGCAACAGGAGCGAGCACGGTTGCTAGCTCCTGTGATTTTGGCTGAGGCCGAGTGATCAGGATGTTGAGATTATTGTTCGCCATACACCTGTTTTAATATAGTATCTGCTCCTAGATCAAGCAGTTGTTGAGCCAGCTGTTCACCAAGTGCCTCTGCGTCGTTAACACCGCCGCTGATCTCGGCCTCTAGAATGCGGCTACCGTCGATAGCACCGACTAAACCGCGCAAATAAAGGGTCTCGCCATCCATAGTTGCATAGCTGCCAATCGGGACCTGGCAACCGCCTTGCAGGGCGCGATTCATTGCGCGTTCAGCTAATACGCGATGACGTGTTTCACTGTGCTCCAGCGGTGCTAATAAAGCCTTGACGCGCTCGTCGTCGGTGCGACACTCAATACCAACAGCACCTTGACCATTTGCCGGAAGCATGATCTCTGGTTCAATGTATTGGCGAATACGCTCTGCCATTTCCAAGCGAATTAAGCCTGCCGCGGCTAAAATAATCGCATCGTATTGGCCGTCGTCAAGCTTCGCCAAGCGGGTATTGACATTACCGCGCAAGTCTCGAACATCGAGATCTGGACGCATCGCTTTTATTTGACACTGGCGACGCAGGCTCGAAGTACCCACTATCGCGCCTTGTGGTAGTTGCTCAAAGCTCGCTATGTGATTTGAGACAAAGGCATCGCGAGGGTCTTCTCGCTCACAAATAACGTGCAGCCCCAGCCCATCGGGAAAGTCGACTGGTACATCTTTCATCGAGTGCACAGCAATATCGGCCTTGCCTTCGAGCATCGCGACTTCCAGCTCTTTTACAAATAGGCCTTTCCCGCCAACTTTCGACAACGGTGAATCGAGTATGATGTCACCCTTAGTCACCATAGGTAGCAGCTCTACGATTAAGTCGGGATGGTAGTGTTCAAGTCGTGCTTTCACATATTCGGCCTGCCACAGGGCCAAAGCACTTTTACGGGTGGCAATTTTTAATGTCTGTTTCATCATCTCTGCTTTCGATTAAAGAGCGCTATTGTTCGCTTAGGGTAATGTCTTGTCCTGCCTGTAGGCTGACCGCTTGCGATAAAAATTGCCAAAACTCGCCACCGCCTCGCTTATCGATCCATTGCTCACTCTGATAAGTAAAGTGGTGACCGTTGAATTTAGTCGCAACCCAAATTTCATGTAAAGGCGCTTGTTTATTGATAATAATTTTAGAACCGCGGTGCTCACCGGTGGTGAACATCAAGGTAAGTAAGCCTCCTGCAGACTCATAATCAATATCAACATCACAGTCATCAATCGCTTCTTCTACCGCGAGTAACAACTCGTCGGCCATTAAGTTATATTGGCTGTCATTCATGCGAAAACCTTATTTTGTCAATTTGGATACAGTTCATACGACGTCGGCCAAAAATTTGTCTATTGAACGCTAAAAGGGCAATTTTTAACGTTTTTTTGGCTTGGTATTTTGTTCGTTAAGTGCGATTATAATGCTATTACCTCATCAATGCGATCAATAAAATGGTTAATAAATTACGTTTACTACCGTGGTTCTGTGTTGCTTTATCGCTGTTAGCAGCTTGTGGTCAAAAAGGCCCTTTATATGAAGCGGCGCCAACAGACACTAACGAGCAGAGTAAATCGGCGGTAGAAGCGCCAAACGAAGCTGGTCAGGCGAACCCAAATAATACCGGTAAGCGGTAGTTAATCGGCATTAGTTGAGCTGGGAGACGTATGGATTTTTTTAATCGCAAAGGTGATCATTTATTCGCTGAACAATGCGACGTTCAGGCGTTGGCCAGACGCTATGGCACGCCACTTTACATTTATTCTCGCGCGACTATTGAACGCCATTGGTACGCTTTTGCCGATGCCGCCAAAGGTCGAAATCACATGATTTGTTATGCGGTGAAAGCCAATTCAAATTTGGCGGTACTCAACGTGTTGGCGCGTTTAGGTAGTGGTTTTGACATTGTCTCAAAAGGTGAGCTGGCTCGCGTGATTCAAGCCGGTGGCGATCCGGGTAAAGTCGTTTTCTCTGGCGTTGGCAAAACAACCGATGAAATTGGCTATGCGCTTGAACAGGGAATTTACTGTTTTAATGTGGAGTCACAAGCCGAGCTCGCACGCATCAATGAGGTAGCAGCATCGCTCAATGTCAAAGCGCCTATTTCAATTCGGGTCAACCCTGATGTGGATGCGGGCACGCACCCATACATATCTACCGGTCTAAAAGACAATAAATTTGGCATTGAAATTGAGCGCGCATTAGAGGTGTATCAGCAAGCGCATCAATTGTCTCATATCGAGATCAAAGGGGTCGACTGTCACATCGGTTCACAATTAACCGAAGTGCAACCGTTTTTAGATGCATTGGATCGAGTGCTGGTGTTAGTCGAACGACTCAAAGCTTTAGGCATCGAGTTATCGCACCTTGATATTGGTGGCGGTCTTGGCGTACCGTATCAAGGTGAACAACCGCCTCACCCAAGTGTGTATGCCAAAGCGATAGCCGACAAGCTCAAAGGGGTCGACTTGACCCTGATTTATGAACCGGGTCGGGCAATTATGGCTAATGCCGGTATTTTAGTGACGCAAGTGGAATACTTAAAAACTAACCAGCAAAAACACTTTGCCATTGTTGATGCTGCAATGAATGACCTCCTTCGTCCGTCGCTGTATAACGCATGGCAAGATATCATCGCCGTGGAACACAATCACAAAGTTCCCGCTCAAGTTTACGATGTTGTCGGACCGGTGTGTGAAACAGGCGACTTTTTAGGTAAGCAACGAGAGTTGGCGGTAGCAACCGGCGATTTGCTCGCCATTCGAGGAGCGGGCGCTTATGGCTTTGCCATGAGCTCTAATTACAATTCGCGCCCTCGCGCAGCCGAAGTCATGGTGGATGCTGAGCAGCATTACCTGATTCGCAAACGTGAAACACTTGATTCTTTGTGGTCAGGTGAACAGGTATTACCGTAAGTTATGAGTAGACACTCAATGTTGATGAATTTTTCGAAAATGCACGGCTTAGGCAATGATTTTTTAGTGCTTGATAACGTCACCCAAAACGTCTTTTTGTCAAAAGATCAAATCAGTAAACTCGCTGATAGACACTTTGGTATAGGTTTTGATCAGTTGCTCATTGTCGAACCGCCATACGATCCCGACTTGGATTTTCACTACCGCATATTCAACGCGGATGGCAGTGAAGTCAATCAATGCGGTAATGGTGCTCGTTGCTTTGCCCGCTTTGTTAAAATGAAAGGTCTAACCAATAAGAATAAGGTTAAGGTTTCGACCGCATCGGGTAAAATGACCTTGCATATAGAGCGCGACGGACAGGTGACAGTTACCATGCCGGTGCCCGTATTTGAACCGGCAAAAGTTCCATTTACCGCACAAAAGGTAGAAGGCACCTACATTTTACGCACTGATACTCAAACCGTTTTTTGCGGTGTGGTATCAATGGGCAATCCCCATTGTGTGATCAGCGTTGATGATGTAAGCAGAGCTGAGGTAGAGACTTTAGGCAAAGAGCTTGCCCAACATGAACGCTTTCCCGAAGGCGCTAATATCGGCTTTATGGAGCGGGTCTCAGACAAATACATTAAGCTGAGAGTTTACGAGCGAGGAACGGGCGAAACACTGGCTTGTGGTAGCGGAGCATGTGCAGCCGTGGTGGTGGCCATGAATCAACAGAAACTGGCCAATAATGTGACCGTGGAGCTACCCGGTGGTAAACTGAAGATATTTTGGAAAGGGCCAGGACACCCCGTAAAAATGACAGGACCTGCAGAACACGTGTTTGACGGGCACCTGCATATATAGAAGCAGCGAACAAAATTTGGATGTAGTTTGAATAACGACAGTAATAACTTAAATTTAGACGATGAACTCTCCCTTGTTAACGATGAGTTAGTGAGTGCCTACCTACGCGAAAATACCGATTTTTTTCAGCGCAACCCCAGCGTATTGCAATCACTGAAGCTGACCGATACGTCGCGGGGCGTCGTCTCGTTAGTGGAGCGTCAACAGCAACTTCAACGACAAAAAATTTATGCGCTCGAGGATGAAATCACTCAATTACTGCAGACGGCGCATCACAATGAACAATTGTTTTCGGTGTACAATGCGTTGTATCTGAGGTTACTCGACAGTGCTGATTTGAATGAATTTTTAGATCACATCGAACAAACCATGCAATATTTAAATTTAGCTCGGGTTAAGCTGTATCTGCTCGATGCAGAGGTCGATAGCGAACACCCGTGTATGCTGAGTACCGATTGCTCGGCAATCATCAGTAAACGCCTAAGTCACGATGATTATTACTTTGGACGTCTTGATAACGTTGAGAAGTCACAGTTATTTGATTCGACTGAGGCTGCGTCCGTGGCCTTAGTAAAATTAACCGATGCTGATAGAGTGTTGGGCTTTTTGGCATTCAGTTCGGTTGATGCCGATCATTTCAATCCGACCGTCGATACACTGTTACTCGAGCAGTTTCGCACGTTAGTGGCAAAATTGTTGTTACAGCAGCTGGCAAAGCTAAGGTAGGGATGTGCGATTTTATAAAAGACTCGCTAACTTTAAAGCGATTAGTTTTGATCTTGATGACACGCTCTATGACAACCATCCGGTGATCACTAAAGCAGAGCACCAGCTGCAGTTGTGTCTGCAACAATTAGCGCCACAGTGCGCGTCACTTGGACCTGAGTTTTGGCAACAGCAACGCCAGCGCATTATCGCCGAACAACCTTCGCTCGCCCACGATGTCAGTGCCTTGCGCTTAGCTTACATTCAGCTTGGTATGGAACAACTCGGCTGTGATCAGCGCGATGCAAAGGCTAAATCACAACAGGCATTTGATCACTTTTTACAACACCGCAATGATTTTCAGGTTCCGCACAGCGTTAAAGCGTTATTGCTCAAACTGTCGCAGCGCTATCCGTTAGTGGCGATTTCAAATGGTAACGTCAATATCGATGATATTGGTCTTAGCGACTACTTTACTGCTAGCTTTTTTGCTGGCAATGGCAATTTACAAAAACCCGAAGCCGATATGTTTGCGCAAGCATCAGCTGCATTAGCCATTAACCGAGCAGAATTGTTGCACGTGGGTGACTGCACACACGCCGATATTTACGGGGCGCAGGCGGCAGGCTGTCAAACCATTTGGATTAATAATTCGCAGTTTGGAATCCGTAAAAAGCCGTTAAAGATTTTACCTAATGCAGAATTTGATTCCGTTGAGCAACTTGGCTTGCTCATTTAGCGAACTGTTTCAACAAGACAGTTATCTTCAGTTTTCTAGCGTCTTCGTTAACTGTCTTTGGCGATCACACGAATAAGTAAAAAGGTTATTAACCATGAAGCTTTTAGTACACATTTTTTCCATTGCGCTGATACTGTTTACCACTGCGCTGCTACCTCTGAGCTCAGCCTCGGCCGATAGTCAGGGCAAGGCGCCTGCGATAACCCGCACACTAGAGGCGGAGTCGAAGGTGATAACTCAACACACGACAAAGGTAAACGGTACTTCGTTTGCATACACCGCGACCACGGGTACCCAGCCAGTTTGGGACGATAAAGATCGAGTGATCGCATCTCTACACTATACCTATTACACTCGCGATAAGGTAAAAGACAGAGCAAGCCGTCCGTTGTTGATCTCGTTTAACGGCGGCCCAGGCAGTGCTTCGGTATGGATGCACTTAGCGTATACTGGGCCGAAAGTTATCAACGTCGACGATGAAGGTTATCCCCTGCAACCTTATGGTGTTAAAAGCAATCCTTATTCGGTACTCGATGTCAGTGATATTTTATATGTCAATCCGGTGAACACCGGGTTTTCACGCATTGTCAGCGCCGATGGACAAGCGCCGCTAACCGAGCCAGAAAAACAAAAGTTGTTTTTTGGGGTTAACGCCGACATTAAATACCTAGCTGAGTGGATCAATACCTTTGTCTCTCGCCATAATCGCTGGCAATCGCCGAAGTACCTCATTGGCGAAAGTTACGGTACAACCCGCGTTGCAGGGTTAGCGTTGGAATTGCAAAATCGTCAGTGGATGTATCTCAACGGTGTTATTTTAGTCTCGCCAACAGATATTGGTATCGAACGCGACGGACCGGTTAAAGCAGCCAATAGACTGCCGTATTTCGCGGCCACGGCATGGCATCACAAGGTGCTTGATCCACAATACCAAGCGCAGCCGTTGGAGCAATTTGTCGAGGAAGTAGAGCAGTTTACTATCAATGAACTGATTCCGGCTTTGGCTTTGGGGGGCTTTATCGAGCCGCAACAAAAAGACCAAATTGCCACGCGAATGGCACAATACTCGGGCTTGTCTAAACAGCAAATATTGGATAATAACCTCGACGTCAGCAACCAATACTTCTGGAAAAATTTGCTTAAAGGCGACCGCAAAACCTTAGGTCGCTTGGATTCTCGCTACTTGGGTATTGATAAGCGCAACAGCGGCGATCGACAAGATTATTGGCCAGAGCTCACGTCTTGGTTGCATTCATTTACGCCGGCGATTAATTACTATCTGCGCGAGCAACTGAACTACAAAACTGATGTCAAATACAATATGTTTGGCAACGTTCACCCGTGGGATCGCAGCAATAACAACAGCGGTGAACAACTGCGTCAAGCGATGGCGCAAAATCCGTATCTCAATGTTATGATCCAAGCCGGATATTTTGATGGCGCAACCAATTATTTTGATGCCAAGTACACCATGTGGCAGCTCGATCCAAGTGGGTTGATGAAATCTCGCTTGCGATTTGAGGGTTATCGAAGTGGCCATATGATGTATTTGCGTCGCGACGATTTAAAAACCTCAAATCAACACATTCGCGAGTTCATCAACGCCACAATACCTGCCGCTGACGAGCCGGCGCGATACCCTCGTTAGCTGCGCACAGCCAAGAGCAATGTCGCTACAGTGTACCGCGTTGCCAAGCGATATTCGTTAGCCGCTGGTGTATACTTTGAACGTGCTTAACACACCTATCAGTTAGTGTACTTGCTGGGCTGTATTTTTATACAGTGCTTGTTGTATACTAACTTTCACTTTTATTTACTAGCAAGATCACAATACTATGGATGTCTCTGAATTACTTGATTCATTAAATGATAAACAACGCGAAGCGGTGGGCGCCGATAATGAAAACCTATTGGTACTCGCCGGTGCGGGATCAGGCAAGACAAGAGTACTGGTACATCGCATTGCGTGGTTGATGCAAGTTGAACAAGTATCAGCTCACAGTATTCTTGCGGTAACGTTTACCAATAAAGCAGCGGCAGAAATGCGGGCGCGTGTCGAGCAAGCGGTCAATGGTAATGTCCATGGTATGTGGGTTGGTACATTCCACGGTTTGGCCCATCGTTTGTTGCGCATGCACTTTCAAGAGGCGAATTTACCACAAAGCTTTCAAGTACTTGATTCGGATGACCAACTGCGACTGATTAAACGCGTGGTTCGCTCGCTTAACCTAGATGAAAAAAAATGGCCAGCGAAACAGGCAATGTGGTACATCAATGGCAAAAAAGACGAAGGCTTACGTCCTAAACACATCGACAACCAATTTGATCCAACTGAGGCAACCTACATTAAAATTTACCAGGTGTATCAGGAAACATGTGATCGCGCAGGCTTGGTGGACTTTGCCGAATTATTGTTAAGAGCGCACGAATTGTGGCTGAATAACCCGTTGTTACTCGAACACTACCAGCAACGGTTTAGTCATATTTTGGTTGACGAATTTCAAGATACCAACGCCATTCAATACGCGTGGCTAAATTTACTGGCGCAAAAAAACGGCAATATTATGATTGTCGGTGATGATGACCAGTCGATATACGGCTGGCGCGGTGCTCGAATCGAAAATATTCAAAACTTTAACAAGGACTTTAACGCGAAGACTATTCGCCTAGAGCAAAATTATCGCTCAACGGCCAATATTTTGAACGCCGCCAATGCGCTTATTGCCAACAACAGCAATCGATTGGGCAAAGATCTGTGGACCACAGATGGTGACGGTGAAAAAATATCGGTATACACCGCCTTTAACGAACTGGACGAAGCGCGTTTTATTGCTTCGCGAATCAAGCAGTGGCTGGATGATGGCAACAGCTTAGACGACGTCGCGCTGTTGTATCGCTCCAACGCGCAATCGCGCTTACTGGAAGAAGCATTGCTACAAGGACAAATTCCCTATCGGATATACGGCGGTTTGCGCTTTTTCGAACGACAAGAAATTAAAGATGCCTTGGCCTATTTGCGCTTGATCAACAACCGCAATGACGATGCCTCGTTTGAGCGCATCATTAATACGCCAACCCGTGGCGTTGGCAATCAAACACTGGCCCACATTCGCGATGCGGCGCGCAGCCACGGTTGTACATTGTGGGACGCGTGTCGCTATATGCTTAAACACAATGAACTTAGCGGTCGTGCCAGTAATGCGATTAAGGGCTTCATCGAATTGATCGAGCAATTAGATGACGATATTTGTGATCTAAATTTGGACGAGCAAGCGAAAAAGGTAATTCATCATTCAGGCTTGCACGCTATGTATCAAGCGGAGAAAGGCGAGCGCGCAGCAGCGCGTATTGAAAACTTAAACGAGCTTGTCACCGCCTGTTCAACCTTTGAAGTCGACGAGCAAGAAGAACAAATGTCACCATTGACCGCATTCTTAACTCATGCCGCACTAGAAGCAGGTGAGTCGCAAGCCGACGATTATGAAGCGGCGGTGCAACTCATGACCCTGCATTCGGCCAAAGGCTTAGAGTTTTCATTGGTGTTTATGGTTGGTATGGAAGAGGGCATGTTTCCGTCGCAACAGTCGAGCGAAGACTTAGTTCGTTTAGAAGAAGAGCGTCGATTGTGTTACGTAGGCATGACCCGAGCAATGAAAAAACTGTATTTGAGCCACGCAGAAACGCGACGTCTTTACGGTCAAGAAAAATACCATCGCCCAAGCCGCTTTTTAAAAGAAATTCCCGACCAATACTTGGAAGAAATTCGCATGCGCAACCAAGTCAGCAAACCAAAAACAACGGGGCGGTTTAGCAATACCATCAGCTTAGATACGTTTGCCGATAGTGGATTTAAATTAGGTCAACGGGTAATGCACAATAAGTTTGGTGAAGGTGTGGTGCTCAATTTTGAAGGGGCAGGTAAGCAGGCGCGCGTTCAGGTTAACTTCACTGACGTTGGCAGTAAGTGGCTAGTTGTCGCTTATGCCAATTTGCAGGCGTTGTAATAACGTGCGGTAAAAATATACGGCAAAGGTCAACGCAGTGTGGAACAGCCATCGATAGTTTGAACTATCGATGGCTTTTGTTATCTAAACAGGTCGTTTTGGCAACCTTTATCGCCAAAGCACTGTGATAAGCGTGGTTTTTATTCATCTGTTACTATTTTTAGGTTGTTGTTTTTAAAGAAATTGTGTGGATATTGCGTTTGTTGGTTAAGCATTATATAAACAGAGGTTGGCTGTTTTACATTGGCGACACTAAACAGGGAATATGGCAATGACAGAATCTTATCAACAATATGAAAAATGCCTAAAAATAGCCGGTATTAACAGCCCGAGCTTATTTATTGACTTAGACAGACTCGACCATAATATTCAGCAATTACAGGCACAAGTGGCAAATAAAGCCTTGCGTTTGGTGGTGCCGTCACTCCCCAGTTTACAACTGTTGTCCTATATCAGCGAGCGCCTGAATTGTTCGCGCTTTATGTGTTTTCACACGCCGTTTATCCTCGAGTTGTTAGAACATTTTGACGAGGCAGATATTTTGATGGGCAAACCACTGCCCACCAATAGCGTCGAGCACATTATTAAATATCTAATTAAGCAACAGCAGCAGGCTAAGATTGGGCAAATACATTGGCTTGTTGACGATCAGTCACGGGCGCGACAGTTACTCACCTTGGGGCGCAAATACAATATCTGTTTTAAGGTGGCAATAGAAATTGATATCGGTATGAAGCGCGGCGGTGTGAGTGATGTTGAGCAATTAAAAAATTTACAGCAGTTCATTTGTCAAAATAAAAAGCATCTAAAACTCAATGGATTAATGGGGTATGACGGCCATGTAACCAAAGCCCCGACACCTTTTGTCTCTCGTGAACGCGTATTTCAGCAAAGTCAGCATCGCTATCAGCAGTTTGTTGATGCACTGACACCCACTGCCGACGACTTCATTTTTAACGGTGGTGGTAGCGCGACTCACACTTATCATCAGTATTCGTGTATAAATGAGGTATCGGTTGGTTCGATATTGTTAAAGCCAACCTGTCTGGAATCGGCTAATTTGGCGATGTATCGAGGGGCGTGCTTTATCGCCACGCAGGTGCTTAAGCGCATACCCGGCATTCAAATGCCATTGATGCCAAACAAAATTCAACAGTGGACTAAAAACTTTAAACACAGCGTTTACTTATACGGTGGCCGCTGGCCTGTCAAATGTGCTTACCCGAAACTTATCAGTAACTGCTTATACGGTCTGAGTAGCAATCAACAACAAATGTTAATCGATAGCGATAGGCCGCTAGAGGTTGATGATTTTGTCTTTTTCCGTCCTAAAAAAATTGACGCACAATTACTCGCGTTAGGCGATATATTGGTTATTCGACGCCATAATCAACAGGTGCGCGTAGAGCAAAGCTGGTCAATAATGTCACAGCGCAAAGCCAAACCAGTCGCCGCCAGATTAAACCGTTGATTTATAGACGCCCATAAATATGGTCAACATCGGGCTGTGTTGTCAATTACCGCCGACAGCAATAACTGCACTGTGGCGGTGGCATAGCGAACGTCTCGACGCGTTATTATCGGCGAAAAAAGCAGCGCTAGGAACGTTGCTTTTTCGCGAGTTGGCGACGCTTTTTATGTTTGACAAGTGAGTCGGTGGTGTAAATGGCCAAGGCTGCCCAAATAAAGGCAAAGGTCAGCAGCTTTTCTCCGACGATGGGTTCATCAAAGATGAAAACAGCCAATAAAAACATAATACTCGGCCCGAGGTATTGAAAAAAGCCCATCGTGGTTAACGGCAAGCGTTTAGCTGCCGCGGTAAAAAACAATAATGGCGCGGTAGTAATTAATCCGGATAGTACTAACAGCATATTTATTTGAAATGTGTTTTCAAACATATTTGAGCTTGGTGAGTCTATAAAAAACGTCCAGTAAAGGACGGCAAGAGGAAACATCCAAGCGGCCTCAATGGTTAATCCAGGAAAAGAGTCTACTGCCATTTTTTTGCGCAATAAGCCGTATAAGCCAAACGTGGTAGCCAAACTGATGGCGATAATAGGCACAGTGCCCAGACTTATCACTTGAATTAATACTCCTAATAACGCCAGTACAACAGCGACTATTTGCCACTTTGACAAACGCTCGCCTAAAAATAACATGGCTAAAGCAACACTAAACAACGGGTTGATGTAGTAGCCCAGGCTTGCTTCTAAAATATGGTCGTTGGTAACCGACCAAATAAAGATCAGCCAATTAGTTGCCAGTATCAAGCTAGTGCAGCCAAGCATCAAGAGTGTCTTGGTCGAGCGAAAAATGGATTTCACTTTATGCCAGTGACCTAAGCCAAGTACGATTGTCAGTAGTAATACCAAAGACCAGACCATGCGATGTACCAGTATCTCACTGGCGTCAATGTGCGTTAACAATTTAAAGTATATCGGCGCAAGCCCCCAAATAGTGTAGGCACACAGGGCGTTGATAATTCCAACTTTGGTATCGGTGTTTTGTTGCATGGCGAAAAAATATGAGCGTTAGAAAAGTGGCGCGAGTGTAGCACCTAACTCGTCCTAGTGCCACAGGAGAAATTTGCAAGGCGTTTGCAGTGCACAGCACAGGGCGATGTTTTTCGCCAACCGATAAAAAAGTACTACCTATGCATCGCATGAGTCAGTAAAATAACAGGGCAATTGATAACAACATGAGTTTCCATGTCCTTACCTACACCCACGGATAATCATCACCCAATCGACGACCAACAATTACACCATTTGTTGCGTCAACATTTTGGCTTTGACAGTTTTAGAGCAGGCCAAAAGCAGGTGATATCAGAATTAATCAACGGACGTGACTGTCTCGTGCTGATGCCGACGGGTGGAGGGAAGTCATTGTGTTATCAGCTCCCAGCTGCGGTACTTGATGGTTTAACTATTGTTGTGTCACCGCTCATTGCCCTGATGAAAGATCAAGTTGACGGTCTGACTCGCCAAGGTATTAGCGCTGCCTTTATCAACTCGAGTTTGTCACAGCAAGACATTAACCAAACCATGGTTAATATTGCAAACGGCAACATTAAATTGCTATATATAGCTCCGGAACGCTTGCTAAGCCCGTACTTTTTACAGTCGTTAGCGACGATGAAAATTAGCTTTTTTGCTATCGATGAAGCGCACTGTATTTCTCAGTGGGGACACGATTTTCGTCCGTCGTATACTCGCCTTGGTGCAATTAAAGAGTACTTCCCTTACACACCGATAGTGGCACTCACCGCTACGGCCGACGTCACCACTCGCCGGGATATCCTTAATCAATTGAGGCTAAATACACCGTATATTCACCTTGATAGCTTCGATCGGCCCAACATTCGCTACACTCTGACAGAGCGCTATAACGCTGAGCGTCAAGTGATTGAATACTTGCGACAAAATCCCGATGACAGTGGCATCATCTATTGTTCGAGCCGATGGCAAGTCGATAAGCTAAGCAAGTCGCTAGCACAGCAAGGTATTAATTGTGCAGGTTATCACGCCGGTCTTGAAGCCGATATGCGAGCGATCATTCAGGATGGTTTTACCAAAGACAACATTCAAGTCGTGGTTGCCACGGTGGCCTTTGGTCTTGGTATTAACAAGCCAAATGTTCGCTTTGTCATCCATTACGACATGCCGCGCACGTTAGAGGCTTTTTATCAAGAGACGGGGCGAGCGGGGCGCGATGGTTTAGCGGCTGAAGCGTTATTCCTCTTTGATCCTCAAGATATCGAAAAGGTGAAAAAGCGGATTTCACAAAATGAAAACGAGCAGCGCGCCAACGTTGAATTACAGCGATTTGCAGCGATGGCGGGGTTTGCGGAAGCGCAAACTTGTCGTCGTCAAGTGCTGCTTAACTACTTTGCTGAATACACCAAACAAGGTTGTAATAATTGTGATATCTGCCTCGATCCGCCAAGTACTTATGACGGAACAGTTGATGCGCAAAAAGTACTAAGCTGTGTTTATCGCACCGAGCAAAAGGGCGATATCCAGTACGTTATTGATGCCCTGCGCGGTAAAGAAAGTCCACAAATCGTCGCCAATGAGCACCACAAAGTGTCGACGTTTGGCTTGGGCAAAGATAAAACACGAGGCTATTGGTTTTCGGTGATTCGGCAATTAATTCACATGGGTTACTTGCAACAAAATATTGAGAAGCAATCGGCACTGCTGCTGACCGTTGCCGCGCGAGCCGTGTTAAAAGGCGAATATGCCTTGATGATGGCGCGCCCGCGATTACAAAACCAAAGCTATTGGCATCAAAGTAAGAGCAGTGTCCACTATGACAAGGCGCTGTTTAGCAAACTGCGTATATTGCGCAAAGAGATTGCTGATAGCGAGGACATTGCTCCGTTTATTGTCTTTAACGATGCAACGCTGATAGAAATAGCCAAGTATAAACCCACCAATAGTCAGCAATTTTTGGCGATTAGTGGCGTTGGCGAAACGAAGTTGGCGCGCTATGGGCGCGCCTTTATCGAGTTAATTGAAGAGCATCAAGGTTTGCGCTAATTAGCCAGCGACCGATAAGTCTGCATTAAATAGCGAGTCATGAAACTGACTTTTTGATAACTGTTGAAGACTGTCGAGTCAATGGTGTCATCGGCACCAAAATCGACTTCGGTTTTAGTGACTAACCCTATCTCATTGGCGGTGCTGTAACGACGGTCAAAAATACCATCACCTTGGATATCTAAGTCAGCAATAATGGCGTTACCAAATTGGTCATTTTGGTATATTGCCAGACTGACCAAGTCGCCGTTGTCAAATGAGTTAAAACCGGTAATAAAACCGTTGTCGTCATAGCTAAATTGGGTGTCTAATTCAATAGAACCGTCGTTGTTTATGTCTTCTCTAATCGACACCAATAAATTGCCGTCATATCTATAAATAGTCCGCACATCGGGGTCGACATGGGTTTTTAGCTCTTCGATAATACGCCGACGAGAATCGTAGACAATTTGTGCTCGTCCATCATCAATAGTACCGTCATTTTGTTGGTCGACCTGATAAAACGACAACAAGCCTTGGCTGTTGTAGCGATACGTTGCGGTATAATCGCGTTCGTCTAAAAATTTGTGATCAAAGACCTGTTCAATTAACCGTCCGTTATTGTCATAACGAGAGACTTTGGTGTAATCAACAACATTGCCATTGTTGATAAATGAGGCTGTGAGCGACAATTCATTGCCAACGCTATCTCTTTGGTACACCTCTTGGTAATCATTGACACCATCGGTATCCACATCTTCGACCGCTTTGGTTAAGTAGCCCTTGTTGTTGTATTCAAAGCGCTTGGTAAAGGTGACATCGTTCTCTTTGCTCACGAGTTTGGTCAAGCTGCCATTGACATTGTAGGTCGCATCAATGCGCTCGAGGATTTTGCCTTGTGCTTCGTTGTTGGTATAGGTAGCGCTCAATAGCTCACCGTTGTTGTTGAAACTAACCGTTTCAACATTTTTGCTAGCCACACGTCCTGACTCTAGCGTCTCAGCAGTAAAACCGACAAAGCGCTTTTGATTATCGAGAGCGTAAGTGATTCGAGAATCTATAATGTTATCGCCATCGCGATCTTGCTCTATCTTGGTGGCTGCATAGTTTTGACTGTCCACTGATTCACTAGCAATAAGAATATCCAAAGCGCGCATGTAGTGGATTGGTTCAGCATCGTTCAAAATATTGTCATCAACCAATTTTTGTCGCGCGTTTAGCCAACCATTATCACCGTAAAAATTATTGAGAGTTTGGTAAAAGTCGATGTCAATGTTGCGCCAACTGTCATGCTGAAGCTTGTCGATAACAATGCCGTTACTTGCATCTTGATCGACATCGCTTGCGTAAATGAGGGCGGCAATATTAAAGCCACGACCAGGAAAGCTACTGTTTGAATATTCGTTCCAGAAGCGCTTTACGCTGACAAGGTCGTCTGGTAAAAAAGATTCAGGCGCCATATCGTAGGGGCTAATTCGCCCTTCACAAGGAATGTCATCTCCCAGTTGTACGTTGCCAATAAAAAAGCGGATGGTTTCATTTGGTTTACAGGTGAAGCGCGCTGAATTGTCAAAACAACCGGTCTCACCAAACGATTTTTCATAGCAGATACCCAGTACAAAGCCATCCATGAAGATGCCCTTGTCTACCCCTAAGTTAACGCTTTGCACCGCGCAATTGTCTGGGTTTATTTTTTCACAAACCTGATATTTTACATCGAGATTACCCAGTGGCAGATCACCTAAAGAATCCAGTTTGCCATTGTCCTGAATAGAGAAAAAATCGACAAACTCCGGAGCAGCAATACTCATATTCACTTCGTTTGCTGGAATGGCCTCTCCGTCAATGAGGTCATTGGTAAGCAAATCGACAATATTGCTAATAGGGTAGGCACCGTCGAGCTCGCTCGCTTGATCTGAACGCAGGGTAAATTGCGCCGCTTCTACTTGAACCGTGACCACTGCACGAGCACATTGACTTGAATTGCTTTTTAAGCACACCTCGTAAACAAGCTCATAGTTACCTGCCGACGTCATCGGGGCGACATTCAGCGTTGCATCGCTGTTTAAGGATAGAGGCGCTTGTGAGGAGCTCACTCTCACCGTGGCATCATCAAGCGTTAACGCTTTGCCACCGAGTTTGTCGTTACTGATAATGTTGAGGTTGGATGCACCTTTGCGTCCAGATATGCCACTGATAGTATCGTTGGCGATGTTCAGGCTACCGGTATTACTGTTACCGCCGCCACCACCACCGCCGCCGCCACCACCGCCTCCGCAAGCGGTAACTGACAGGCAAAATAGCACACAAATAAGAGGTCGAATTATTGTTAGTTTCGCCATGGCTTGAATAATCTCTTTATTTTTATTACAACACTATAGTGAATATAGAATGATTATTATTAGCCTAGCAGAGATTTTTAAAAACGCTTAAAACATGTACTGACTTATTAAACCGAGCAGGATGATCAATAACCCCCAGTGATTATTGAGAAATGCGCTAAAGCACTTATCGCGTTCGCGATTGGCAATCAACCGGTGTTGATAGACAAAGCTTGCAGCGACCAAAGCAAGCGCCATGTAGTACCAGCCATCAAATTGTTCTAATTGTCCCACTTTAACTAACATAGTCAGTGCTAAC
This sequence comes from Thalassotalea ponticola, assembly GCF_041379045.1. NCBI lineage: Bacteria > Pseudomonadati > Pseudomonadota > Gammaproteobacteria > Alteromonadales > Colwelliaceae > Thalassotalea > Thalassotalea ponticola. Next base: position 3,064,902 of record NZ_CP166871.1, on the reverse strand, counting down.
AGTTGTAATAGGGCAATGGCAAGTTTGTCAAAGCGAGCAAAAAAAATGGCAGTCGACTTAATGCCAATCTTTATGTCATCGTCCCTGTCGACCATGGCATAAATCGTATCGTAAGCGACAGTCCACGCTAAATTGGCGAAAAACAACAGCCAAGCGACCGTGGTGATCTGGCCATTAATTTCATTAAACGCCATGATCATACCCCAACTAAACGCAGCACCGAGTACCACTTGTGGAAAATGTGTGTAACGCTTCATAAACGGGTAACAAAATGCCAGCAATAAAGCGACGAGTGAGAGTAAGATCGTCGACCAAGACAATGTCATTACCAACACAAATGCGATTGTGATCAACCCGGTAAACAAGGCTAAGGCTTGCCGTTCTGTAACCATGCCACTGACCAGTGGGCGGTTGGCGGTGCGTTTCACATGACCATCAACTCGTCGATCGGCGTAATCATTAATAACACAGCCTGCGCTGCGCATGATGAACACACCGAGGGTGAAAACTGCAATAAGGTGCCAGCCGGGAAAGCCGTTAGCCGCAACAACGAGAGACCAATATGTAGGCCAAAGTAACAGATAGGTGCCAATTGGCTTATCCATACGAGTAAGTTGTTTAATAGCGTGCCAATTTGGTATTAAGTCAGTCATAACGGTGCTGATATTGTGAAAGCGAAATGTTGTTATGCTGGCTATAGTAGCCTATCGGCTACGTTGAATAAAGTATCGCGGTAGTCTGTGACGAGCGCACCGTCATCAGTAAACAAGTTTGGTGAGAATAGAGCGTGGTGCAATGCTCAAACTCACCAACTTATGCAATGTCAGGCAGGTATTTAATTGGCGGTAACAACAATGGTCACCCCTCTGTCTGAAGCCCTGTCTGATGCATGTGTTAAGTCAATAATATCAACGTCGTCGATGCGGTATTTAGATCGCGCCTTGTTGTTGAGATAACGGAATGTATCGTTGGCATCATACTGCGCGGTAAACTCAACCAATGTGGCGTCATTACAACTGATGTTTTGTATCGCAAGGTGAGTTTGTACCTGTGATTGAGCACTGATGTCACGGTACAATCGCTTAATCTGACTTTTGGTCGCTTTTAAATTGTCGGTGACAGCAGAAACACACAATTTAGTGGCGAGCGAATCATCGCCAGCAACAAAAGAAGGGGTGTCGGCAATGGTGTTAAAGCACAGCAACGAACCGCAAAGTAGGGTTGAGATAGGGATGGTCGCTCTCATAGTATATTCTCCGATGTGGTAACCATCATTGAGTATACGTATCCATCACCAATTCTTTATGATGCAAACATAATATGCAGCTTACTTTAAAATAACTATTATTTTCAGATTGTTAACGACAAATAAAGAGGTTTGCTTTAGCTTTTCATTAGGTTTTCATAAGCGGCTGAACCCGGTAAGAAAACTTCGGCTACCATAAGAGGCTTGTCGCCAATGTAAAAGAGACTGCGACGTCCCCAGAGGCTGTGGGTTACCTGTAAATCGAGTAGCGCAGCTAATTCACAGACCCTCAATGATGGAGCTATTTCAGCGATCTCGACAATATCTCGGCGCAGATTCGGGTCGTTAAAAAGCACTTGTCCCAAAGGGCGCTCACCGAGTTCGGCTAGTTGTTGCTGAGGCCCGGTTAAACTGGCCAATGGCAACAAACTACGAGCAAAAACAGTCGGCTGATGATCGCAAAATAGCACTACCTCACGCACCAAGACTTGTTCCCCTTGTTGGATTTTTGCATTGGCTTCATGGGCTTGACAAGGCTCGACCCGTTGACCGAGTAATTCGACCCGAAAGTTCTGGCATTGTCGTTGCAATCGAGCGGTCAGCGAACTGGCGTCCAGTAACCAGTCCTGCAGGCTGGGTACGTCCGGTGTATCGACCGTGCTGACCCAGTTAACATTTAGACCGATTGGGAATTGAGAATGTAAGCTTGCCATATTGTTAAACCTTGGCGTTGCGTTGATGACAGATAAAAGCAAAAGCCACGCCACAAAGCAAGCCCATAAAGTGAGCGGTATTGGCAACATTAATAGGCATAAAATCAGTAAAGCCGAGCACTAACCAAAACAGCATAAAGCCAATGATAGGCTGTGATAAGCCGATACCGCGACCAGGGTTTAAGTAGCCAAACCACCAAACAAAGCCAAATACCGCATAGACAACCCCAGACAGACCAGCAAAGCTCGGGCCAGAGACAAAAAACTGACTGAGGTTGGAGATTAGGGCGGATACCAAAAATAACGCGATTAACCAGCGACTGCCGACGTGCCGTTCTATTTGCCCACCTAATTGCCACCACCACATGGTATTAAAGGCGATGTGCAACAGTGAATAGTGAAAAACAGCCGGGGTGATGAAGCGCCACGGTTGCTGTAACGTTTGCTGCAAATCGCCATATTGATTGATCAGCAACAGTTGATACAAGCTATCGCCCAACACTAGCACCGTGGCTATAAACACCAACCAACACAGGGCAAAAATGAGCAGTGTAAACGGGCCGGCATTGCTGATAAAACTCTGTTTTAGCGATGCCCAGCTGCCCGTTGAGGATAAATCAAGAGATGCGCCACTATGCCACGCCGATGCCTGATACCGCTCAGCGGTTGGGTTTTGGATGAATTGCTCAAATTCCCTCTGCGCTTGTGCTAGGTGTTCGGTGTCACACCAGAGAACGAGCGACTCGTTATCTGCATCGCTATCGGTATCAGTCGTTAACTTAGCTCGAATTCCACAACTGTTGAGGTAGCTGATAAAAATCTTCGCTAAAGATTTGTGCTGGATATGGGCAAACGGCTGCATCGGGTGTTATCGTTCAATTTTATCGGGATAGGTGCGAGACCATAAGTCGAAGCCACCATCGAGTGAATAGACATCACTAAAGTCATGACCAATTAAAAATTGGGCGGCTTGTTGACTTGATATACCGTGATAACAGCACACAATGGTTGGTGCATCAAAATCAGCCTCGCGTAAAAAGTCGGCGAGATTTTCATTGCTCAATTGAATCGCACCTGGAATCCTGCCGCTGGCAAATGATTGAGGGTCGCGAATATCTAATATGACAAACTTATTCAGCTCTAAATTTTGATATACGTCATTGACGTGTAGATGTTTAAAACTCATGGGTGCTCGTACTCGGCCTGTTGTTAAAGTCACTATCTAATGGCGATTGTAACACAGCTATGCATTGTTGAAATAGGGATAAAAAAAGGCCAGAAGCATCGCTCTGGCCTTGTTGGATAGCCTAGGCGTTAATCCCAGTTGAGTATAACTTTACCTGAATTCCCAGATAACATCGCATCGAAGCCTTGCTGGAAATCATCAATGTTAAACTGATGGGTAATGATCGGACTAATGTCTAATCCAGACTGGATTAAGCTCGCCATCTTATACCAGGTCTCAAACATTTCACGGCCGTAAATACCCTTGATGATCAGCCCTTTAAAAATGACTTTAGACCAGTCAATGGCCATGTCTTGGCCTGGTATGCCTAACATCGCTATTTTTCCGCCGTTATTCATGCTGTCGAGCATGGCGTGAAATGCCGATGGCACGCCGGACATCTCCAGACCAACATCAAAGCCCTCGGTCATACCTAACTCGTTCATGACATCGTTGAGGTTTTCGTTAGCTACATTTACCGCCCGAGTTGCGCCCATTTTACGCGCCAAGTCGAGGCGGTATTCATTGATATCGGTAATGACAACATGGCGAGCACCTACGTGCTTAGCGACGGCTGCGGCCATAATGCCAATAGGGCCAGCGCCTGTTATAAGCACGTCTTCACCGACTAAATCAAAAGATAAAGCGGTGTGTACAGCATTGCCAAACGGATCAAAGATACTGGCTAATTCGTCGGATACTTCATCGGGCAGTTTAAACGCGTTAAACGCCGGTATCACTAAGTATTCGGCGAAGCAACCGGTGCGGTCGACGCCAACACCTATCGTGTTATTACACAAATGGGTTCGGCCAGCGCGGCAGTTTCGGCAGTGTCCACAGGTGATATGGCCTTCACCGGATACGCGGTCGCCTTCGGTAAAGCCTTTAACTTCACTCCCCATGCCAACAACGACACCAGAATATTCGTGTCCGACAACCATAGGTACGGGGATGGTCTTTTGTGACCACTCATCCCAGTTATAGATATGGATATCAGTACCACAGATTGCCGTTTTTTTAATTTTGATTAACAGATCGTTTGGACCCACTTCAGGCATTGGAGAATCGGTCATCCAGATACCGGTTTGTGGTTTTAATTTAGCTAATGATTTCATTGCATTACCTTCGGTTAGATGATGCCCATGTCTTTGCCAATTTCAATAAAGGCATTAATTGCTTGGTCTAGTTGTGCTTTGCTGTGGGCCGCCGAAATTTGGGTTCGTATACGCGCTTGCCCTTTCGGTACGACAGGGAACGAAAAGCCAATGACGTAAATCCCTTTGGCTAATAGTCTATCTGCCATGTCAGCGGCAATTTTTGCGTCGCCTAACATAACAGGAATAATGGCGTGATCAGCACCGGCACAGGTAAAGCCAGCGGCTTCCATTTTAGTGCGAAAATATGCCGCATTGTCTTTTAACGTGGCGCGCAATTGGCCGCCATCGGCAAGCATATCCAGTACGCAAATTGACGCATTGACAATAGCCGGTGCTAGTGAATTAGAGAACAAATACGGGCGTGAGCGTTGACGTAGCCATTCAACGATTTCTTTTTTACCTGAGGTGTAACCCCCTGAAGCGCCACCCATGGCTTTACCAAGCGTACCAGTGATGATGTCAACTCGGTCGATAACATCACAATACTCGTGAGAACCACGGCCGTGTTCACCAACAAAGCCAACAGCATGCGAGTCATCAACCATAACCAAGGCATCGTATTTGTCAGCTAAATCACAGATGCCTTTGAGGTTGGCGATAACACCATCCATCGAAAACACGCCATCGGTAGCGATCAACTTATAACGCGCACCCGCTTCATTAGCGGCAATCAATTGAGCTTCTAAATCAGCCATGTCATTGTTGGCATAACGAAAGCGCTTTGCTTTACACAAACGCACACCGTCAATAATTGATGCGTGATTTAAAGCGTCAGAGATAATCGCGTCTTCAGGGCCCAAAATGGTTTCAAACAAACCGGCGTTGGCATCAAAACACGATGAGTACAAAATAGTATCTTCGGTGCCTAAAAATGCACTAAGTTTGTTTTCTAAGGTTTTGTGAATATCTTGCGTACCACAAATAAAACGCACCGACGCCATGCCAAAACCGTGGTGATCTAAACCTTGTTTAGCAGCGTCGATTAGTTTTGGGTGATTGGCTAAGCCCAAATAGTTATTGGCGCAAAAGTTAATGACTTGCTCGCCACTGCTTACCGCGATATTCGCCTTTTGTGCCGTGGTGATAACGCGTTCGGATTTATATAAACCTTCTTCTTTTACCTGATCAATTTGTTGTTGCAGGTGATTGAGGAAATTTGCAGACATTTAAACCTCAGTTACTTGTTGTAATAGGGTGTGAAAAGCAGTTCGTACCCTGTTGAAATTGCGGCTCATTCTACGCTTTTAAGAGCTCAGTGCCTAGTCTAAATTGGTGAACCTCACACGACGGTGTTGAAATTGATGTAACGTCCAATTGCCGGTATGCAAGAGTATAGCCCAGTAAATTGCGCTAGGAGCGACCTCATCGCTGTTAATCAATTTAAAAATCGCAAATGGATCAGTATACTGGGGGTATTATTAATCACTAGGCAGCCAATAACTTGACTCGCAATAGCTTAGCATTTCGCCTTTATCAACTTGTTATTTTTATATTAGCGCCATTGCTGGTGGTGTTTTTTTTGCTGCGTTCAGTAACCCATCGCGAATATCGACAGCGATTAAGCGAGCGTTTTGGTTGGGTGCGCAGTGGGATGAAAAGCGGGGGAATTGTTGTTCATGCGGCAAGCGTCGGCGAAGTTATTGCCATTAAGCCGTTTGTCGAAGGTGTTATTGCGCGCTTCCCCGAGTTACCGATAACAGTGACTACGTTTACGCCGACCGGCTCGGCTCAAGTGGTTAAATCGTTTCAAGGTCGAGTACAACATTGCTACTTACCCCTAGATATCTCCTTTTGCGTACACTTGTTCTTTAAGTTATTGCGCCCCAAAGCAGTCGTATTGATGGAAACGGAACTATGGCCTACGCTGATTCAGCGTTGTGCTAAGTCTGATATAGCACTGTTACTGATTAATGCCCGTTTGTCTGATAAATCGATGAAGCAGTATAAAAAGTTAACCTGGTTGATCAGCCCCGCGCTAAATAAGTTTGACCAAATTCTATGCCAAAGCGGTGATCACGCGGATAATTTTATTGCCTTAGGAGCCAAGACGGATATCGTTTCTGTCAGTGGCAACTTAAAGTACGATATCAGCTTGACCACCGATGTTGAGCAAATGATCGCTGAACTAAAACAATCACTGGCGCCCTCAACTCGGCGCATTATTGTGTTTGGCAGTAGTCATCAGGGTGAGGAAGCACAAATGCTCAAAGCCTTAACCGCACTCAAAGACAAGTTGCCAGGTTTGTTGCTGATTGTAGTACCTCGTCACCCTGAGCGCTTTGATGATGTTGCCGCGTTAATTGATCGCAACCATTTCAAGTGTGTGCGCCGCAGTGATAAAAGTCAGGTCGACGTTGAGCACGACGTTTGGCTAATTGATACCTTAGGCGAGTTATTTGCGTGCTACGCGTTAGCCGATATATGTGTTGTCGCCGGAAGTTTTAGTGCGATAGGAGGCCACAATCCATTAGAGCCAGCGTTGTTTGCCAAACCAATTGTTGTCGGCCCCAATATGGCCAACTTCAAAGAGGTTAATCAACAGCTCATTGATGGGCGTGGTATTGTTCAGTTAGCTCACAACGAAGAACTAGCGAGTACCTTATTTCACTTGCTTAACGACACACATTTGCGCTCTGATTTAGGCCGTAATGCACAACGCGTGGTGACAGCGAATCAAGGGGCAACGCAGCAAAGTATCGAGGTGTTGGCTAACCTACTCAGTCAGTGACTTAGCTCGCTGCGCAAGCAGGTGCGCAGAGCGAGCACTGGATGAGGTAAATAGCGCCATCGACAGACGTTAGGCAGGTCAACTAAAGAGCTTTCTCGATGGCATCAGTAACCATGTCAATGTGTATGTTATCCATTAAATTGCCTTTAGCGCGTATTCCCCATGGCAATTGAGCACTGGTTTTGCCGTGTTGTTGCTCGATACATTGCTCATAAACAGAAACAACTAAGTTTTGATCGCAATACGGACCTGTGCGCTTTGGATTAGAATGAGCATACAGACCAATAACAGGGGTGTTCACCGCCGTTGCCATATGTGCAGGGCCAGTGTCTGGAGCAATCACCAACTTGGCCGACTCTAGTACCGCTAGCATTTGCTTGAGGTTGGTTTTGCCAACGAGATTAATCGGTGAGCACTCAGTTAACGCTTCAATATCACGCGCCAACTGTTTTTCCAACTCTGCTGGCCCACCACACAACACCACGTTATAGCCTTGCTTGGCCATGTGATCAGCCGCTTCTGCGTAGCCTTTAGCATGCCAATTTCGCTCAGCTTTACTCGCCGCCGCCGCAATAACACAGTACAGTTTGTCTTGACTGATATGCTGCTTAGTCCACTGCCTTTCTTCGTCGCCAAAAGGCATCAACCAACTCGGTTCGCTCGTTTTGACGCCAATGGCTTTGGCGAAATTGAGAAAGCCGTCTAATACATGGGGCTCACTTTGTGCGTCTATTTGGTGATTAGTAAACAACCATTGCCCTTCTTTGGCGCGACTTTTGTCAAAGCCGATTTTGACGTTGGCAGGTATAAAAAGACTGGCGATACTCGCTCTTAGCGCTACTTGCATGTGCAGTAATACATCAAAGCGTCGGCCTGACATCTGCTGTTGCAATTGTCGGTAGCCACGCCAACCTTTAGACTTGTCAAATACGATAAACTCAACGCCGGGTAAGCCGCTTAGCAACATATGCTCAACTTTGCCGATGACCCAAGTGATTTGCGTTTGTGGATATTGCTTTTGAATTTGTTGTACCATGGCAACGGCATGGCAAACATCGCCAATTGCTGACAGTCTTAAAATACACAGAGATTTTGGCTCAGTTGGAAGTTGACCCGCCATAAAGGATTCACCACAATTAATGTTAAAACTCGTGCTTGCACCTCGGCGTGTTTCCCTCGTTAGAGAATATCACGTAACAGCAAGCGCTTACTTAAAGGCTTATTATCTTGAACCTAGCGAGATTTGTAAAACATTCAGGCATAAATCTTTCTCAACAAGGCAACATCACCTGTTTGTATGATGCTGAACTGCTCAGTGACTTTAGCGTCGACATGTTTGATCCCGAGTATTGGCAACAGCGCGATGCAGTTCTGGGTTCGTCCACCGGTAGGGGGACTGCTTGGTTTGTTAAACATCAGAACGTCAATATGGTGTTGCGCCATTATTATCGCGGCGGTTTAATCGGTAAGCTCGTCAACGACAGCTATGTGTTTGCAGGGTTAATGAACACCCGCGCAGCGCGCGAATTTGTGTTGCTAAAAACACTGCAAACATTACATTTGCCGGCGCCTAAACCGCTGGCTATTAAAGTACAACAGCAAGGGTTGACGTATCGCGCAGATATTTTAATTGAGCTGATTAGAGATGCCCAAGACTTGGTTGCGATTCTAAGTAAACAAGCGTTAGATCATGATACTTGGCTCAGCATTGGCCAATGCATTAAGCGCTTTCATCAACAGCGTATCTATCATCACGATTTGAATGCGCACAACATCATGTTGGACAACAATGCTAAAGTCTGGTTGATTGATTTTGACCAAGGCAAACAAATGCCCGAGCAAGGGGCGTGGCAGCAGCAAAACCTGGATCGCTTGCACCGATCGTTTGTCAAAGAGCGCTCGCAATTGACCAACTTTAATTTTACCGAGCAAAATTGGCAATCGCTAGTGCAGGGATATCAGCAAGGTTGACTACGTCACCGCCACTACTTGCGCAAAAACAGATGCTGGCGCCATCGCTAAGGGCGCCGTTAACGCGCGGCGACGAACGCCATAAACAGTCTACAAGCGGACGCTTTAGCTTTCTTCCTGCATCGCCTGTTGTAATAGGTTTTTGTATTTGCCTCGAGCGGTTTCAAAGGCATCGCGTGCATCGTTGGTGACATAGGGGCTCAACAGAGCAAATATTTTAAGTAAGCCTTCATAAATGCGTTGGTCATTTATTTCAGGTTCGTCATCGACTTGAGTTTGCAAATAACTTAACCAAAATGTGGTGGTTAAGCGCAATAAACACGTTAAATCTTCGTATTCATCTTCGGCAATGTCTAATATGTTGGCATCATTTAGTGAGTGCAGCATATTCAGTACGCGTTGTTTGATTTGTCGCTGTATTTCGCTAAAGCGCTTCTTCAACGCCGGATTCTTGGCAAGTAATACCGGTAAGTTGGAATAGAAAAAGCGAAACTTGGAAATCAATTGGAACACGATATCCATGTACAATAGAATGCTGTCTAGCGGATCTTCGGTATCTTTCAAGTTTTCAAATTGCGAGATTAAGTCGTCGGCATATTCGCTGTATATGGTGTCAATGATGTCTTCTTTGTTGCGAAAATGGTAATACAAATTACCCGGACTAATACCGAGGTGGGCGGCAATGTGATTGGTGGTGATATTGCGTTCACCTTGTTCATTGAATAGCTCGATGCTAGCGTGAATAATTTTATCTCTTGTTTTCATTTCTCGCAAAGCTCTTGTTGTCTGCCTGACATTGATAAATGTCGCGGTGAAAGAAAGTTTACACAGTGATATCATCATACTACCAATTTACTAACAAAAGAAACATTTTTGAGTATATGCTTTAATTTGTATCTGCATTTGCTTTGTAAGCGAGACAGGCTAAAATGGCAAAATCATCAAGATATAAGTAGTGAAAAATGAGTAACAAAGCGATATATCCGGGTACATTTGACCCGGTCACCAATGGTCATTTAGATTTGATTGCACGTGCGGCACAACTGTTTGAACACGTTGTTGTCGGTGTCGCCGCCAGTCCGAGTAAACAACCTGTGTTTGATCTGAATCAGCGAGTGGCAATGATTGAACAAGTCACTAATAGCTTAGCTAATGTTACCGTCGTGGGCTTTTCCGGATTGTTGGTTGACTTTGCCAAGGAGCAGCAGGCTCGTGTGTTAATACGAGGCTTACGCGCCGTCTCAGATTTTGAATATGAATTCCAATTGGCGAATATGAACCGTCGTTTATATCCGGATTTAGAAAGCGTATTTTTAACTCCAGCAGAAGAAAACTCATTTATCTCTTCCTCCCTCGTCAAAGAGGTGTCGCTGCACGGTGGCGATGTATCTGAATTTGTCCATCCGCATGTGAAGCAGATGCTTGATCAAACCCTATACAATAAAGCCAAGCACCGTTAGCGGGCTTGGCACTGTGGACAAAAGGTTGTAGCTCGTCCGCTTTGTTTGATTTCTTTCAGCGGCGTTTGGCAAGTGATACAGGGTAAATTCTTGCGACCATATACCGCCAGCGATTGAGCGAAATAACCCGGTTTGCCATCGGCTTGGGTAAAGTCCTTCAATGTTGTTCCGCCTTGCTCAATGGCCTTCTCAAGGACCAATTTGATTTCATCGGCTAGGTTTTGGCAGCGCTTTTTGGATAGCTTCCCCGCTGCTAATGTGGGCTTAATGCCAGCCTTAAACAAGCTTTCGTTGGCGTAAATATTCCCCACGCCGACGACGATGAGGTTATTCATAATAAAGGTTTTAATCGCCACGGTTTTATTGCGAGACTTTTGGTAGAGATAGTCACCATCAAAATCAGCGGACAAGGGCTCAGGTCCTTGCTTTACCAGTAACGGGTGTTGGCTCACATCGCCGGTCAGCCAGAGCACGGCGCCAAAGCGTCGCGGATCGTTAAGGCGCAATATCTTGTCGTTGGCGAATACCAAATCAAAGTGATCGTGTTTATTAACGGCGGCCTGCTTAGGTAATACGCGTAATGTACCAGACATACCTAAATGCAATAATAAGGTGCCTTTCTCAGTCGCCAATAACAAGTATTTAGCTCGGCGAGTGATGCTATTGATGGTTAACCCTTCGAGCTCAGTGATGTCGTCACTGACAGGCCAGCGCATATTGTAATTGCGCACAATCACTTGGCTCACGGTTTGATTTAAAAGGTGCGGTTCAATGCCGCGGCGACAGGTTTCTACTTCAGGTAATTCAGGCATAGTATGTAAATGTGGCGTTCCAGCTTTGGCATCACGCCATTATATCGATTTTGGGTTACTGGCTGATCGTGGTTAATTTGCAGATAAATTCGGCGGCATAGGGCAGTCAAGCGTATCGGCAATCGCACGAACCAGCTCCATTTCTTGGTGAGTAAACAGTTTATCACTAGTCGCAATTAACAAACACGCTTTTAAAATATTTGGCTTGGCTTGCACTTGTAAATTGACTAATTGAGATAACGCCTGATCAAGGTGGTTAAATTGGCACTGTGTTTTGCTCAACAAGTTGAGCTCTGGCATTTCTGCCGTTTGTTTGATCAGCGGTAGCAAGCGCTGTTGTTCTTGTTGATCGTCGACCAAGTGATGCAGTAGAGCACTAAATAATACCTCGGCACTGTGATAGCACTGACTTGGCGTGTGTTGCTTATCGACGCGATTGGCTTTTTCAAACGCCCCTCCGACGTGACGGCGAATCATACGCAGTAATACCCACTCAGACAGGGCAACGTGTTGGTCGCTATCAATCAACACTTGCATATGTGTTAGCATGTCTCGATATTGATTCTCTGCCAGTGTTTGCAATAAAGGAATACTCATATCAATCAACGGCAAGCGAAAACGCGGATGTAGTGTCGCCAAGGTGTGATCGATAGCGTGCAGTTGAGAGGTCAATTCGGTGGAACAGTGTTGTTGCAAATAGTTGAGTTGGCGTTGCTTAATGTCGCTTTTGGAGTCGAGTAATAAGCCGTAAATAACCGCTTGTGCACCAACTCGATTGCGCACTGCGTCAAGTACATTGACCGGCATTTCCAATAATAATTGATGGGCGTAATCAAGCTGTTGATCGCTTATTTGTCCTATGCTGTCGATTGCTTGTTGAGCAACAGCAGCCGCGGTGATGGTTTTGACCAAGGTTTCACCGCGTTGCCTGTTATCTGTCGCTTGATCCTGAGTTTTTTCAGCTGTTTGTGGCTGCGCACGTTCTGCCTTGTTTTGTCGGTTGATTTTTTGCTGAATTTCAAAATGTGGCGATATGCGCTTGATACGCCGAGCGAGAGGCGGGTGAGTGGCAAACAATGAGTCGACAAATGTACTTACTCCTTGACTGAAGTAGGCATGACTCATTTGTGGCGCCAGGGGTGAACTCAATTGAGAGCCGACCTGGGATTGACGAATTTTGGACAGCGCGCCGGCTATGCCCTCTTTACTACGGGTAAACTGAACCGCGCTGGCATCAGCTAGGTACTCGCGCTGGCGACTGACTGCGGCTTTGATTAACCCACCAAAAAAATTACCGCTAAAGCCGATAACAACTAAAGCGAGGCCCAATCCCAAAATCGCGCCAGCATTCTTGTCATTGCCGCGAATCGTGCGCAGCAAATAATAGCCGATATAACCGATAATCAAGATACCGTGTAATATACCGATCAGGCGCATGTTAAGGCGTGTGTCACCGTTGAGTAAGTGACTAAACTCATGGGCAATAACCCCTTGTAACTCTTGGCGCGAAAGTAAATCAAGTGACCCTCGGGTGACGCCAATTACAGCGTCAGACGTGCGATAGCCAGCAGCAAAGGCGTTAATCGCGTGTTCGTCATCGAGTACATACACACCAGGCACAGGAGTCCCCGAGGCGATAGCCATTTCCTCAACGACATTTAGCAATTGTTTTTCTTTGCTATCTCGGGTGTCATGGGTTATCCGTTTACCACCTAACAGCTCGGCAATTTTTTTACCACCGGCCCCCAAGCTGATACTTTTGTAGGCGCTACCTGAAAAAATAATCAGACTCACGATACAGGCGACAAAAATAGCAGCGTGCCAATCAAATTGGGCGCTCACTAACTGCCAACTGAAATACTGATTGGCATCTTTAACCAAGAACGCCTGCAATGCCATCACCATTGTGTAGGTCATGACTATTAAACTGACTACCGCGGCCACAAACAAGAAAACTAACTGCGCTGTTTTGCGTCGAGCGTTTTGTTGAGCCTGAAAAAAATCCATTGGATACTACTCTGTAAACGGATTATTTAAACGATACAGATGGCGCTTTTTGAATTTGTTCTGAATCCTCAAATTCAAGTAATTGGGCATCAACACCGTGGCCAAACATGCCTGCTAATATGTTTTGTGGAAAACTTTGCTTATAGGTGTTGTAACTCATTACCTGGTCATTAAAGGCTTGGCGAGCAAAACTGACTCGATTTTCAGTACTTACTAACTCTTCATTGAGCTGCATCATATTTTCATTTGCTTTAAGCTCAGGGTAGTCTTCCATCACCACATTCAGTTTGCTCAGCGCTCCCATTAGAGATCCCTCTGCGCCCATTAACGCTTGCATCGCTTGTGGGTCGCCGGGGCTTGCGGCAGCGGCGGCCAGTCCGTTTGCGGCATTGTTTCTGGCGGTAATTACCGCTTCGAGAGTTTCTCGTTCGTGACTCATATACGCTTTAGCTGTTTCAACCAGGTTCGGTATTAAGTCATAACGCCGCTTTAGCTGTACTTCAATTTGGGCAAAGGCATTTTTGTAACGGTTCTTTAATGCGACAAGCTGATTAAAAATACCAATAAAGTAGAGTACGGCGACAATGACAACCGCAAGAAATATCCAAAAACCCATGCTGAGCTCCCGTTTGCTGATCTGAATGTTAGATAAATGTTAATTTATCTGTTGTAGCTAAATGGTGCAAGTAGTAAATGACACTGCTTGCCGGGTGAGCGGGCCTTGTGTTAGCCAAGGCGAGGGGGGGTTGAACATTAGATATAAAAAAACCCGGTGCGATACCGGGTTTTTTAAGAAAGCGCAGTCAATTACTTGATTTTTGCTTCTTTGTAGATCACGTGCTTGCGAGCTTTTGGATCAAACTTTTTGATTTCCATCTTTTCAGGCATGGTCTTTTTATTCTTGTCAGTAGTATAAAAATGACCAGTACCAGCAGATGAAACTAAACGAATTTTATCACGCATTGTTCAATTCCTTAGATATTTTCGCCACGGGCACGGATGTCTGCTAACACAGCATCGATACCTTTTTTATCGATGATACGCATTCCTTTAGGAGTAGTGCGCAATTTTACGAAACGATTTTCACTTTCAACCCAAAAACGGTGAGTTTGTAGGTTTGGTAAAAAACGACGACGAGTAGCGTTCAAAGCGTGTGAACGGTTGTTACCTACCATCGGTTTTTTGCCTGTAACTTGGCAAACTTTAGACATGTGAGTCACTCCAAATAATTAATTTCAGCTCGAGCTTGTTTAATCTCCCAGGCCGTCGCCTATGGGAGCCTGAAAAAGGTCGCAAATTATATAGACGTCCTTTTAAATGATCAAGCATTATCGGCTACAAATTAAGCTGATGTTTGTTAATGGGCGCGATTATACGTGTATTTGTAGAAAAACCCAACAAAATTTCATCTCTATTGTCGCTTTTTTCACGTAAATAGCGATCAAATCATTAGTTTATCGGCCAGCTGATAAGCTGGGAAATTAATTAACGACGCTGATAAGGCGCTTACTCGCGGGATATCTTGTAAATAAAGGTTAATTAAATAAGTCGTTAAATTGGGATTCAAGCCAGTTCACTGCTAAATTTTAAACGTAACACAATGTGAGGTGAGCTATGCGTTGGCAAGGTAAACGAAAAAGTACGAACGTAGAAGACAGACGAGGGCAACGAGTTGTCGCTGGGGCGGGATTACTGGCTGGAGTGGTGAGGTTTATTCCTTACTTGTTAAAGAGTAAATTGGGACGAATGGTTTTAATCGTCGGGGTTGTCGGCTACTTTGGCGCCCAAATGTTGGGCTTTAATTTGGCACCCAACTTGAGTTCTGGCACTACCCAGGGCAGTGTTGAACTAACACCTCAACAACAACAGCTCGGTGAATTTGTTTCTGTGGTCTTGGCCGATACCGAAGATACGTGGACACAGTTGTTACAACAACACCAAGTGCGCTATCGCGAACCTGTATTGGTGCTGTTTACTCAAGCTGTGCAATCTGCATGTGGTACGGCAAGCTCAGCCGTTGGGCCGTTTTACTGCCCAGCTGATGAAAAACTGTACATTGACTTATCATTTTACCAAGACCTTAAAAACCGCCATGGTGCACCGGGTGACTTTGCACAAGCCTACGTTATCGCTCACGAAGTGGGGCATCACTTACAAAAGATATTTGGTACCACCGACAAGGTACACAGAGCACAGCAAAGCCTGGGCAAAAGTGAGGCCAATCAACTGTCGGTCCGCCTTGAGTTACAAGCCGACTGTTTTGCTGGCGTATGGGGATATCACG
Organism: Thalassotalea ponticola; assembly: GCF_041379045.1. Classification (NCBI taxonomy): domain Bacteria; kingdom Pseudomonadati; phylum Pseudomonadota; class Gammaproteobacteria; order Alteromonadales; family Colwelliaceae; genus Thalassotalea; species Thalassotalea ponticola. The sequence goes on along the minus strand of NZ_CP166871.1, from coordinate 3,049,299 downwards.
CACACACCAAACGAAACATGCTCGAAGCCGGTGATTTAGAGGAAGCTCTGACCGCAGCGGCTGCGATTGGCGACGATCGATTGCAAAAGCAGGCGCAAGGAAGAGTAACGCCTGACAGCTTTACCCATGGCAGCTCGGAGCAACGAGTGCGCTGGTTTAAGCGCGGCTTCGACAACGGCGACTTTACCATGTGCAATACCTTTGACAGTAACGCCTTGTGATCTAGGGGCTGTTGGCTTTTGTCGTTTGTTGTTGCAATGATTTTGCCTTGCATTTTTGCAAGATAGCACTAGTTATGAGTGGTTATAGCCAAAAGACCATAGACACGAGCTAGCTTGCTCAGACAAGCTAGATGCTGGTCGGTGTAACCCAGGGGATTGGTATGCCAGCGGCCGCAAAAACAATTGGCTCGACTATCACTCGTTACATGTCGCCGCGTTCTGCTAACGAACAAGCCAGATGTCCTGCTACAATAATGTGATCTAACACCGTTACGTCAATAAGTGCCAACGCCTTAACCAATTTTTCGGTAATTTGTTTGTCGGCTAAACTGGGCTCGGCTATTCCCGACGGATGGTTGTGCGACAAAATCAGTGCGCAAGCCCGATATTTTAAAGTGGTTTCAACGACCACCCGCGGGTACACACTCGCGCAGTCTATGGTGCCAAAAAATAGCTTTTTATAAGCCAGTACTTTGTGTTGACTATCCAACAACAAAATTGAGAACACTTCATGAGGTTCGTGTTTTAACTGACTGATGAGGTATTGTTTGGTATGGCTCGACGAACGCAAGCTAACCCCCGCATCGAGTTTACTAGCGAGAAATCGTCGAGAAATCTCCAAGCACGCGTGCAATTGTGCGTATTTGGCATTGCCAACACCGAGTTGTTGGCAAAACGCCTCGCGCTCGGCAATACACAAATTGTGTAGCGAACCAAAATTGCTAAGGAGCTGACGTCCAAGCGCTACTGCATCGAGATTTTTGGTTCCTGAACCAAGAAAAATAGCGAGCAGCTCGGCGTCTGTTAGGTGTTCAACACCATGAGAGATAAGTTTTTCGCGAGGGCGTTCGTTTTCTGGCCAATTTCGTAACATGTTAGCGATCCTTGCTTTGTTGCATTGTCATTGCCGGATACTGATTCAGCGGTGTGTCTGGGCAGAGTGAATGACCACTAATCGTCGGATAAGTATTTAATATCCATTTAAATACGTGCTATCTTATCGGCACAATCATTAGATACAGCGACAACCGTGTCGTTAATTTTAGCAGGATAAGATGTTTTTACAGAATAAAAATATCGTTTTAGGTGTCACTGGTGGTATTGCCGCTTATAAGTGTGCTGAGTTAATTCGCCGCTTAAAAGAGCAAGGTGCTAACGTGAGAGTGATTATGACCGATGGCGCTAAAGCGTTTATTACTCCGTTAACCCTACAAGCGGTGTCGGCAAACCCCGTTTCAGACAGCTTACTCGACCCAGCGGCAGAAGCGGCGATGGGACACATAGAATTAGCGAAGTGGGCCGACTTATTGCTTATCGCTCCGGCTTCTGCAAATACGCTTGCTCGTATGGCGACAGGTATGGCGGATGATTTGTTGATGACGACCGTATTAGCAACACCTGCGCC